>CAYVZU010000116.1:0-12910 GCA_964455935.1 uncultured Fibrobacterota bacterium | reverse complement strand
CCTTCTCACACTATATGTGGGGGGTACCCACTGAAAAGTCGGAAGAACCATAATTATGAATGGAAGACCGGAATCGGAAAGCGGGATTGAAAATGGGGCCATCTTCGATTTCTGATTCATAATTGACCATTCATAATTCATAATTTGACGAACGAAGGCATAGGACATAGATGAAGAATGCTCGGCAGACGATTACCATTGCGCTCCTAGCCGCGCTCGCAGCCTGGGCTGGGCCTGCATATTACGACCTGCAAAGTCTTGGCATGGGCCGTACCGGGACCGCAATGGCTGAAGGCCGAAAGGCGCTATACATCAACCCGGCCGGACTGCGGCATATGCCTCTTCCGTTCTCCATGGGCCTGCCGATTTCTTTGGGCATCGGTAATTTCGCCTTTGAGGGAATCGATTTTCTCAACAAAAACCGCGATATGTTCGAGCAAGGAATCGAACAGGCAACGCCTGAGCGTGTGACGATCTTCTACGACGATCTGCGCAAATTCGACCGCAAGGATTTTGTTTTGGACGGTCAGCTCGAAGGCGGGCTCGCCACACGTGTTTTCGGGCTGGGCGGCTATATTATTCCGGAAGTGCGCGGCCGTATGGATATGGGAATCTTCAATCCCTGGATGCAGGCGCAGTTCGGTCTCGATCTTGTTTTGCAGGCCGGGCTGGCCGCGGGCAAATGGAATTCGTGGTCCGTTGGGCTTGCTCCGAAAATTCTGGGGCAGGTGCTTTCCATGAAGACCGTTGTGCCCGCCTCGCAGATGTTCGATAAAATGGATTCGGCGGCTGCTGCATCGCGAGGCGAAGCGGCTCCCAGTGCGGATCCCTTTTCGAAATTCGACTCGACCAAAACCATTGGAGCCTTTGCTCTTGACCTGGGATTTCAGAAGCGTCATGGCCGCCACGCCTATGGTGTTGCGATCAAGGACCTGGGAAAGGGGAAAGGTACCCTCACTATAAAACCCACTTTGAATCTGGGCTATGCCTGGAAAGCGGACACGACCGTCAAATCGTTTTGGCGTCGGAAGACGATTCTTGCGGCGGACATCCGCGACATAGGAGCTCCGGGCCATTTGCTGTCGAAACTCAATGTCGGCCTAGAGAAGAAACTGTCGCTTTGGTTTCTGCTCGACACCTCGTTGCGCGCGGGCGCCAGCGGCGGCTATCCCACTTTGGGAATTGGATTTGGGATTCTCAAGGCCGCGCACTTGGATTATGCCACCTACGCCGACGAGGCCGGCGACTACCCGGGCCAGAAAATGGAACGAAAGCACCTGTTTGAGCTGGCGTTGGGATTCTGATGAGCCGGCCGCACATCTCGCGGAAGGACCTTGAAACCACAGAGATCACAGAGGGAAAGGGGGAGAGAAAACACAAAAAGGGATCTTCGGCGCAAGATCTTGCGCCGGAACCGATCCTCTGCGTTCTCTCTATTCGGCCTCCGGCTTGCCCTCAGTAGTTGGTCTTCCTTATGGTGACCTGAGCAGACCCCCTCACCCTGGCCCTCTCCCACCGAGTGGCGAGGGGACTCCTTCCTCTCCCGGAGCCTGTCCGCCGTGGCGGAATGGGAGAGGATTAACCCGTCCTCCGTAGCAGTCCTACTGCGGAGGGTGGAGGTGAGGGTGTTTGCCGCGCTGAATAGTTACATAAAAGGAGACGACAGTGAATACATCGCGACGCCAATTCGTAAGGGGAAGCCTGGCGTGTCTGGCTGCCGGTGGTGTTCTGCCGCATCAGGTCTTTGGCATCGAAGGGAAAATCAGAAGGATGCCGGCCAGCAAAGTAGTGATCGTGCGTCACGGCAAGGCGATTGACGCGGCCGGGAATGTTTCGCATGCCATCGTTCAACAGATGCTGGATGAGGCTATGGTCGCTTTCACCGGGAAGAGCACGGCCAAAGACGCCTGGAATACGGTGATCAAGCCCAAAGACATTGTGGGGCTCAAGATCAACACGCTGGGCCTCATGAGCATCAAAGGCACGGCTCTGGTGTCGCATTATTCGGCGGTTAATGTCGCTATTGCCGGCAGCCTAAAAGCCGCGGGAGTGCCCGACGGAAATCTGATCGTTTGGGACCGGACCGATGGTGAGTTGATCAATGCGGGTCTCACCCTTCAGAAAGAAGCCGGCTCCCTCCGGGTCATGGGAACCGAGCAGAAGCATGGTGTTCCCAATATCGGCTACAGCGCGGAAACCTATCCCATTGGCGACAAAAGCTCGCGCGTGAGCCGGATTTTGACCGAGGGATGTACGGTCTGCATCAATGTTCCCCTCCTAAAGGCAATGGGCGGTACGGGAATCTCCGGATGCCTGAAGAACCACTACGGCACCATTGACAACCCCCGCGAACTGCATGCGAATCATTGCACCAATCCGGGAATTCCGGAGGTGAACGCCATTCCGGTGATCCGCCAAAAGCAGCGGTTGATTATCTGTGACGCTCTGCTTGGTCTTTTCGAGGGCGGCCCCTGGTGGCAGGCGGCCAATACCTGGCCATTCGGAGGGCTGATCGTGGGCACCGATCCTGTCGCGGTGGATACGGTGGTGCGGGGCATTCTCAATGAAAAACGGGAAATCGAGAAGCTCCCATCCAACACCGACCGTTCGATTCACATCGACCTTTCGGCCAAACTTGGCTTGGGCAATGACAACCTGTCCAACATCACCGTGGTCCGGAAAAATTTGGGATAATCCTAAATTCCGCAGTTGGCTATGGATGCAGAACCGCAAGATCTTGATGCAGCAAGGCTTGATTCGAAGGCCAGGACGGCCGAAGAACACTCGCCGCAGGCGAGCCCGAAGAGTGCCTGCCCGGATGGTGGGCATGTACGATTCGCGGTCCATATCGACAAGGTGATATGGACAAGAAGCCTGAAAGGTTTGATGCGCAGGAGATTGCGTGTTATGCGCCATATGCAACTGCGGATTTTAGGATAAACATGCGGATTCGAAGGCTTGGCGGGTTTCTTGCCATTCTCATTTTATGCGCGGCCGCGACCGCTTCCGCGGCCCGGCCGCAAGCAGATGCATGCGCATCACCGGCCCTGGAGGATGCAAAAACACCGCAGCGACTGCCCTTCCGCCTTGCCGGGATCAGGGGGTGGAAAGAGACACCAGACGGATTTCTGGAATACAACAGCGAGACTCTCTACGAGTTGATCAACGGCGGCGCGGAAGCCTACATCGCCCGGGGCATGAAGAGGGGATTATTCCAGAAGATGGAAACCGCCGACGGCAAGACTTACGAGGCCCTGGTCATGGACTTTGGCAATGCAAAGAAATCCGGGGTCATGTTCGCTGACAAACGGCGGGAGCTGAGCGCGTCTTCGGCGGTTTTGGGCTTCGACACCTCAGCGGTCGTGGCAAGGGAACTGCCCGCCGGGACACTGGTGTTTGCTGCCTTTGGACCCTATTATTTCGAACTCACCTTTTCCGGCTACAAAACATCCAGGCAGGGTTTTGGGGATGCTGCAAAATTTCTGAAGTCTCTCAGAAAGAAATCCACTGACTGAGGACTGGCCGCGTTTCACTTGCCAGATTCAAATTCCGCAGACCTGTCCCAGAAACTGTTTGCTTTTTTCCCACAAAAGAACTTTACTAGAAAGACTTACTCAACTGCCCAGAATCTTGTGGTCATGGAGGCCCCCAAATGATCAGGACCGTTCTCCTGCTCCTGCTCCTGTGCATGGCATCCTCATTGGCGGCTGGCCCATTACTCAGAACTGGCAAGACTGCCGCACTGGACGACTATTTCTTTCCCTATTTTTCTGCTGCGTTTAATGAATTCTCGCCGTCCTTTCAGGCGCTATTCCCCGGTATCGACAAAGGAACGGCACGAAGCGTTGTGTCGGCGGGTTATCGGGACGTTGATTATACGAGTTTGTATTGCGCTGCGCAACTGCTCCGGCCTAATAGCTTGCGAGGTGCATATCTCGCAAAACCCAGGTTTGAATTCCGGGAGGACACAATTGCCGGGACATTAAAGACTGAATCGAATGTGTACCGGTGGCTTGGTATGATGGGCGGCCTTTGGTTTGTACCAACGGGAACCGTCATAAGGGGTGCCGCGCTAAATTGGGCGGGCTCAAACACCAAAAATCTCGCAACCAGAGCTGATAGTTCAAAACAGTCCCAAAGCTTGAGCAAGGGATCTTTGTCGAATATTGGCCTTGTGATATTGCTCAAGACCGTGGGACCGGGCTTTCTCCGTGTCGCAGTGGAGGAGGGGGAAAATTCGAACACCGAAGACAGGATTACCATTGAAGATGGCCGCGTCACCTACTCCACCTACTACAACCGCGAATCCTTCGAGTATTCTGTGCAGGCTGGTTACGCATACTTGAGCAGCAAGGGAACATTTCTGTTCTGCAATATTGGTGCTGCGCCAGACCACCGGAGATCTTCCATGGATCCATGGAAAGATAGCGAGGTGTCTATGTGGATCGAGGCAAACTATACACGCAAGGTGAATATGCCGTTGCTTGAGTTGGGCTATGGAGTCGCGGGCGTTGCCTCCGAAGATTTCCTTCATGAAGGCGATTCTACTATTTATGACAGTTTCATAGAGAAATATGGCTTCGCAAACAGCACATGGGACCATGAGGTTTTCTTTCCGCTTGTTGCACGGGCGCCGATCAATGGGAAATTGAAGGTCTTTATTTCGTGGACACCCAGGATCCAATACACCGGGTACAGATATACGGATGAGACGTTTGGCGAACGCGCGGAAGCCAAGATCTACGTGAACGAGGGTACAATGGGTCTCTTCTACATGCCGAGCGATAAGCTCAGCTTTCGGCTGTTGCCCAGATTCGGCTATTCCTTCACGGCTTATCGTTTCGAAGCGCAATACGCATTCTGAGCGAAAAGCAATACAATGGCATGTTTGGGCCGACGAGTAGCCTGAGTGATTCTTATTGGTGTGGCCCCAGCGTTGCAGGCTGCTCCCAAGCGTAACTTATAGGCGTAGTCGCGGTGCCTGGGGTCTTTCTGTATCCAATAAAGGGGCAAGTCGCGAGCGATTGTTCCGTTTGGTTTTGTGTGCCACTGTCCCGCTTCGACTGGCGCTCAGCGCATCGCCCGGACAGTGCATTTCACCGAAAGAAGCACCACGGCTGGCAACGCAAGCGCTATTTCTTACCGGAAATCTGAAAACGGCAGGGGAGTGGAAATGGGAAAGCTGAAAAGCTCTCACAAGCTGTGAGAGAAATGGCGCGGCGTGAAGGGAATCAAATTATGCGACAGCTTGTCGCAGAATTCGGCGAGATTATGGGTTGGCAGGATTGAATTGATCTTACCCGAAGGCGCCATTTTGATGATATATTTCCATGTGAGGATATGGGCACAAAAGGACAACAAGCAATGCGTGTTGAAATAAAGCCGGAACTAATCCGTTGGGTCTGCGCGCGCGCAGGTTTGGAGACGCAGATGCTATCCAAGCGCCCAGTGGGACAAAATGGGTGGGTTAACGTGGTTATGTTTGGCGAGTGGGTTTCGAGGGTACCGTGGAAAAAGAGCGGAATTGCTAATAAACTAATATACCTCCGGAACCGGGGGCCGAACTGGTGGCAAAAGGCGATTGATTCCCATTGCCGATAACCTTCAGCCCTTTGGTGAAGAAGTTTACTTCGACGGAACCCAAGTTCGCAGGCTGGAATCCGGCGCAGGACTTCGGGAGTATCTGCTTGGCCCGTTTGGTCTGGAGCCGGACCAGTGCTGGATTACCGACCAGGCGGGGTAGATTCAGCCAAGAAGGGAATTGATTCATGGCAAAATCAACTGCGTGTCCGGTTTGTGCCGCTGTTATAGCCAACGTTCAAGGGCATTTGTTCGACTTGTCGGTCGATTGCCCCCGTTGCGGGTCTTTCTCCATCCAATTTCAAGACACAAATCCAATAGCAAAGGCAAGCCAATTTCATGATGCCTGCAAACGATGGGTGGGAGAGGAGAAAATCCACCTGCTTTCCAGCTGGGTAAGGGAAAAGACTGTTTACCATAAAGATTTCCTTTTAACGAATGACCACGTGAAGACATTGAAGAACTTGACATCACCACCGTTTCTCGAAAAGGCCAACCGCCTACTTGCATACCTTGCAAACAAGACGCCTGGCATCGGTGAAGAATTCGGAAAACCTAATTGTCTAACACAAATGGTTTACACCCAGGGCACTTTGAGCATGCTTGTTGACGATGATGGGAATTGTCTCGATTCTGAACTCCTGAGCATTCTCGGCCAGTGCTGGCTCAAAAACGAATCAGAGTTCCTCCTTTTCTACAACGACTATCTTACCGTGAAAAAAGGCTTCATTGTAAATGGCAAAATCTCTGCTTCAGGATGGGAATTCCTTGAAGGTTTATTACCAAACCGGGATAGTGATACATGTTTCGTGGCGATGAAGTTCCAGGGCTTTGATGAATTGTACGAGTCTATAAAGGGCGCAATTGAGCGTGCCGGTTGGCGAGCTGATAGAGTTGATAAGGAATATCACAACGAAAACGTTACAAACAGAATCATTTCCGGAATCAGAAAAGCACGTTTTCTCGCTGCGGAATTCACGGGCAATTGCGAAGGTGTCTATTACGAAGCGGGTTTCGCAAAAGGGCTTGGAATTCCAGTAATTCACATTGTTAAAAAGGACGAGATCGGAAAAGTTCATTTTGACACGAACCAGATAAATCACTTAACCTGGGCTACGGTTGATGAAGTTTTGGACAAGTTGCCTGATTGGATTGCCGCAACAGTTGGGTACGGTCCACACTACCTGAAAGAATGAAGTTCAAATGACCACCCCCGAATCCAAAGCCCGTCAAAATATCGACCGCATGCTCAAAGACGCGGGTTGGGCGGTGCAGTCTATGAAAGGCGTCAATCCTTCCGAGTCGCTGGGCATTGCTATTTGCGAATACCCCACCGACACCGGGCCGGTGGACTACGCCTTGTTTGTGGACCGTGAACCGGTCGGCGTAATCGAGGCCAAAAAAGAGGGCGCACTATTAACGGTGGTCGAGGACCAATCCGGCAGATACGCCACCAGCGGCTTCAAATTCGTGAAGATCCACCGAAACAAACTTCCCTTTGTATTCGAAAGCACCGGTATAGAAACCCATTTCACGGACAACCGCGACCCAAAACCAAGGGCGCGTGAAATCTTCTCTTTTCCCAAGCCAGAAACATTGCAGGAATGGCTGAAAAACCAGGACCCCTTGCGCAAACGTCTTCAATCTCTGCCGGAACTGGACCCCGCGGGCCTTCGCAAATGCCAGGAACGCGCAATCCGCAACTTGGAAACATCCTTCGCAGACAACCGCCCAAAGGCACTTGTCCAAATGGCCACGGGCAGCGGCAAAACCTACATGGCCATTACTTCGGTTTACCGGCTTTTAAAACACGCCAAAGCCAAACGGGTGCTTTTCCTGGTCGATACCAAGAACTTGGGCGAACAGGCGGAACAGGAATTCCAGGCCTATACCCCGGTTGATGACCAAAGGAAATTTACAGAGCTGTACGTTGTGCAACGCCTTTCGTCCAACTTTATCGACAAATCCAGTCAGGTGTGCATCAGCACCATTCAGCGCATGTATTCCATCCTTCGGGGTGAGGAACTGGACCAAAGTGCGGAAGAAACTTCCCTAAATGAAGTGCGCTTCCAAACGGAAGATCCCAAAGAGGTTGTATACAACAGCCAATACCCGCCGGAATTCTTCGATTTTATTATTGTGGATGAATGCCACCGGTCCATTTATAATATCTGGAAACAGGTATTGGATTACTTCGACGCATTCCTAATCGGCCTTACCGCAACGCCCGATTCGCGTACGTTTGGGTTCTTCAATGAAAACGTGGTGTCCGAATACTCGCACGAAGATGCGGTGGCCGATGGCGTCAACGTGCCTTACGATGAATACACTATCGAAACCGAAATCACCAAGCAAGGCTCCAAGATCAACGCCAAGGAGTACGTGGATTTTCGTTGCAGAAAAACCCGGCGCAAGCGCTGGGCTCAGGTTGATGAGGACGTGGCTTATACCGCCAGGGAGCTTGATCGGGATATTGTCAACCCAAGCCAAATTCGGCAAATTGTCCGGGCATATCGCGACAAATTGAAAACCGACATATTCCCAGATCGCACGGAAGTACCCAAAACCCTTATCTTTGCCAAGACCGATAGCCATGCCGACGACATTATCCAAATTGCGCGGGAAGAATTTGGCGAGGGCAACGATTTCTGCAAAAAGGTCACCTACGCCGCGGACGACCCCAAATCAGTATTGCAGGCGTTTCGTACTGCCTATTACCCGCGAATTGCGGTGACTGTGGATATGATTGCCACCGGAACCGATGTAAAGGCCATTGAAGTCCTGCTTTTCATGCGTGACGTGAAATCGCGCAACTACTTCGAGCAAATGAAAGGCCGCGGCACTCGCGTGCTTGGCTCCGACGATTTGCGGAAGGTGACACCCAGCGCAAACGGGAACAAAACTCATTTCGTAATTGTGGATGCAGCAGGCGTTTGCAAATCAGTAAAGACAGACAGCAGGCCTTTAGAGCGCAAGAAGACCGTGCCACTCAAAGATTTGATGTTGAACGTGATTCTGGGAAACCGCGACGAAGACACATTAACCTCCTTGGCAAACCGCCTTGCCCGCCTCAATAACCAATTGGAAGCTCCGGAGAAGAAAGCCTTCACCGAGCAAAGCGGCGGGAAGTCCATTTCTGACGTAATCCATGACTTGTTCGACGCCTTTGATCCGGACAAGAACACAGAGAAAGCACGGGCCGAATTCGATGTGCAAAAGGATCTGGAGCCCACTGGTGAGCAAATCAAACAGGTTCAGGATAAGGCGGCAATGGCCGCAACAAAGGTTTTTGAAAATCCAAAGCTCCGCGATTTTGTGGAGAATGCCAGAAAAGCCCACGAGCAGATTATTGACGTGGTGAATATGGATAAGGTTACATTCGCAGGTTTCGAAGCCCAGTCAAAAGATAACGCAGAAAAAACCATCCAAGATTTTAAGGCCTTCATTGCGGAGAACCGCGACAAGATTGTTGCCTTGCGTATTTTCTACGATCAGCCGTACCGCCGCAGGGAACTGACATACCACATGATAACCGAGTTACTCGAAGCCATCCGCGCAAACAGGCCAAGCCTTGCCCCTTTTGCCGTTTGGCAGGCTTACGAACGCATTGAAAATGTAACCGGCAAGCGGCCCGAGACAGAATTAATTGCCCTTGTCTCGCTGGTGCGCCGCGTTTTGGAGATTGATTCTGTTTTAACGCCCTACGACTCGACTGTAAACCGGAATTTCCAAACCTGGGTCATGGACAAGCACAAAGGCAACGCGCCCAAATTTACGGAAGAGCAAATGCTATGGCTGCGCATGATCAAAGACCATGTTGTGACCTCCATGCATATGGCCAGGGATGATTTTGATCTGAGCCCCTTTGCCGAAGCCGGCGGCCTGGGCAAAGCCTGGAAGCTTTTTGGCAATGGTTTGGATGGAATTTTGGAGGAGATGAATGAAAGGTTGGCAGCGTGACAGCGAAAGGCCATGGTGCAAGGCCGTATGTCTTGCATGGAATCCGGGAAGAGCTGCTGGAACAATTGGAAATGCGGAGTTGGTCGAAAAATGACCTATCACGGTTTTCCGGCTTAACCCTGTGTCAAATAGAGAGATTGCTTTCCGGCAGCGGCACCGTTTCGAAGAAAGTGGCAGGCGCGCTGGAAACATCATTCGGCAAGCCGGCGGAGCATTGGCTCGCTTTGCAGAGGACATGACAACATGAATGTGTTCGGCGGGGATTGGACGCAAAAGAAGCTCGAAATTGTTGAAGACTACGCAAAAGCCTATTTGACCATAATGAATAGGTATCCGTATCTCCGGCCACTTTATTTTGATGGCTTCGCCGGTTCTGGCGACATTGTCCAAACCCATGAAGATGAGGCCTTTGAGGTCGTTGCCGGGGCTGCCAGGCGCATTCTCAGCATATCTGAACCAAAACCCTTTGAAGGCTACTACTTCGTCGAGAAATGCCCCAAATGCCTTGGACAACTACAAAAGCTGGTAAAAAGCGAATTCGCCGGAAAAGACGTCTTTGTCCTTGAAGGCGACTGCAATCAAAAACTGGTGGATTTTGCTGGTTATATGGCGCGACCCGAAAACAGCTACTGCCGTGGGTTGGTGTATATCGATCCATACGGCATGCAGCTCGAATGGAGTTCCATAGCACCACTCAAAGGCCGGGGCATTGACCTGTGGATACTGGTCCCAACCGGCGTTGGCGTTAACCGGATGCTCACGCAAGATGGAACTATTGACGAAGCATGGGCAACAAGGCTGCAACTGTTTCTTGGGCTTCCTTATGAGGAAATCAGGAGACACTTCTATGTCCCAAAGCCGCAGACTTCACTCTTTGACGATAACGAAATAGAGAAAGTGGAGAACGCAATTCAAGTCGCTGGCGATCTGTATTCAAAACAACTACAAACGATTTTTAAGCACGTATCCAAGCCATTCATACTCAAGAACAGCAAGAACTCCCCCATGTATCATTTTGTTCTGGCAACAGACAATGATGCCGGGCTTAAGATAGCGAACGATGTAATCCGGAAAAGGATGTAGTATGGCACAATCATCCATTGAATGGACCGAAATGACCTGGAACCCGACCACCGGGTGTACGAAGATTACGGCCGGGTGTAAATTCTGCTACGCAGAGGTTATGACCAGGCGCCTCAAAGGCATGGGCCTGGAGAAATACAGGAACGGCTTTGATCTCACCCTGCACGAAAATGCATTGTGTATTCCCTACTTCTGGAAGAAGCCAAAACTTGTTTTCGTTGACTCCATGAGCGACCTTTTCCATAAAGACGTACCCTTATCGTTCATACAAAAGGTTTTCAAAGTGATGAACGAAAATCCTCAGCACGTCTTTCAAGTACTTACCAAGCGAGCCGACATTCTGCTCAAGCATTCATCAAAGCTTGACTGGTCCCCGAATATCTGGATGGGGGTTACAGTTGAAGACAGTTCGGTTCTTGGTAGAATTGACTTACTCAAGAAATGTGGCGCACACCTTAAATTTCTTTCCTGCGAGCCGCTCATTGGCTCACTCGGCGAGCTTAATTTGGCGGGCATTGATTGGGTGATTGTTGGAGGCGAGAGTGGTAGAACACCGAGACAATTGAAGCAGGAATGGGTGGTAGAGATTCATAAGCAATGCCAGAAGGCGCGATTACCTTTCTTCTTCAAGCAATGGGGGGGGAAGAACAAAAAGAAGGCGGGATCAATATTGAATGGCAAATCGTATAAAGAAACGCCTGTGGCGAGGGTGGCGTGACCAATGGCTTGGACACTTCCTGCGTTATGGCCACAATAGATATCACGCAAATGGCACCGACCTTCCCCGTCAGGCTGGTTGCCTTCCTGGACATTCTCGGATTCAAGACGCTTGTTATGCAGGACGAACAGGAGGCGCTTCGTGCGATCAGCGCAATTGACAGCAATATTGCCCACATCCTAGATATTTTGCACGACCAGCATGGAAAGGACTTTACTGCAAAATCCTTTTCGGATTGCATTTCCCTTTCTTGTGAAAACACGCCGGACAACGTATTCTACATGTTATACGAATTGGCTTTCATCCAACTCTACCTATCTTTCGAAGGCATCTTCCTGCGCGGTGGTTTCACACGGGGACGTCATTTTGAGAATGCCAGGATGATATTCAGTCAGGGTGTAGTAAACGCATTCAACTTGGAGCAAATGGCGGTCTATCCTCGTATCCTAGTTGATAAAACGCTACTGCCAGAAATTCTGGCCGATGAAGAAACATACTTTGGCAACCAAGCGGACTTTAAAAAGCATGACTTCCTCATGAAGTCGCCGGACGGGGAATGCTTTGTAGACTACCTCCACTTCCTTGCCGAGGAAGGCATAGATGAACTGGATGGTTTGTGTGATCATAAGAGGGAGATTCTGAAAAAGCTGCAGGCGCACATGGGTTTCCCGAGAATTGTTGACAAATATCGCTGGTTGGCCGAATACCATAATGCCAAATTCAGTCAGTTCTTTAAAGACGACGAATATGACGTGCCATATCTCGCGCAAAAGGCGCTAATCAATATCGGTTCGCATTTTCCGCAGTTCAGCAGGTTAGGTGGTTTGTAGCGCATGAACCTTCCTAAGAGCTGGACAATAGTCCCGATTGGCCGCATTGTCGAACTCAATCCGGCAAGACCCGCCAAAGGTGCCTACCAAGGCAATATGCACGTTGCATTCGTACCAATGGCCGCGGTTGATGCTATAGCTGGAGAAATAGCTTTTCAGGAGAAAAGAGAATTCTCCAGTTGTCTGAAGGGTTACACCAGTTTCGCGAATGGCGATGTGATATTTGCGAAGATTACCCCTTGCATGGAGAACGGCAAATCGGCAATCGCGCGGGATCTCAGCAATGGTATAGGGTTTGGCTCAACCGAATTCCATGTCCTTCGCCCTACACCTGTAGTCAACAACAAATATCTTCACCATTTCATTCGCCAAGTTCGCTTTCGGAAACCTGCGGAAAGGGAAATGCGCGGGGCGGTTGGCCAGAAGCGTGTTCCACCGGAGTTCATTGACCACCATCCATTTCCCCTTCCTCCTCTCGCTGAGCAACACCGCATTGTTGCTAAAATCGAAGAGCTTTTCTCCGACCTTGATGCAGGCACCGCTTCACTTAAGAAGGCTAAAGAGCAGCTCAAGACCTACCGGCAAGCAGTACTCAAGTGGGCGTTTGAGGGGAAGCTGACTAAAGAATGGCGGAGGCAAAACAAGCCCGAACCAGCAAGCGAGTTGCTCAAGCGCATCAAGACAGAGTGAGCCTTCCCCGATTTGGTGGACACTAAGAAAAGGGTGTATTTCATACCCT
>CAYVZU010000115.1:5256-13084 GCA_964455935.1 uncultured Fibrobacterota bacterium | reverse complement strand
CCGTCTGGTCCACGGTGCCATATTCAATCCGGAGCGGTTGAGTGGGATTGTTATATAGAGTCCACTCGTCCACCATCACGGTATCGCCGGACCATTGGGTGCGCCTGTTTTGCACACGAAGCTGCCGGACCCGGATCGCGTTGCGCAGCGAGTCATAGATCTGCTGGCCCAGGATGCGCTGCGGCGACGGGGAATCCGGGCTCACCAGCGCCACAAGCGTGGATTCGCGACGGAATTTAACCGTCCCGGCGAAAAATTTGCGTTGCGACGCAATCCACACCCGCGTGGTGTCTCCCCGGCCGGGAGTCCAGACGTAATGGTCCGTGTCCGCATCGGCCCACTTGGTATAGGACGACTCGGCCTGGCTCGTGAACCAGCGGGCAAATTCGACGTAGGAATCTTGGGGAGAGTTGTTGATCTTCCCCGATTCGGCAAGCTTGCGTTTACCGACCTCGACCGTGCGCCCGTTTTCGGAGACATGGACCACGCTGTCGATCAGCTCCTCGCCGGCCTGCAGTTGGATGTAGCCCTCGTCGCCGCGGACGACCCGCGTTTCCGTTGTGTCTCCCGCGACAACCACGGCTTCCGCGTAGCGCGTCCAAGCCGCGCTGCCGCTGGCCAGCAGGTCATAATCCATGTCCGCCAGGGCCAAAAATAGGCTGTCTCCGGCTGTCCAGGTCCGCGCGATTCGGGTCCTGCGCCGTGCCGACGACGTGCTGATAAACCCGTCTCCATCCATGTCCGTTTCCGTCTCGTTGAGGACCCGGCTTCCCGCATGAAGAATCGAGCGGACATGGTGAAGCTTCGAATTCACGAAAAACAAGGAATCGATTCCGGAATCGACCGGAGCCACGATTCGGGCCGAAGCCAGGCGGCGGATGACCACGTTGGTATCGCCCACGGCTACCGCGCCAATGCTGTCGCCGGGTTGCTGGTAGGCTGTCAGCGGAAGCGTGGCCGCGGCGGACCATCCGGACGGCCCGGCATTGCGCGCGGCTTTGGCATAGGCCGGCGTGGGCAGGATCCGGGTCGAATCGAGCAGCTCCGCGCGCGAGATCCCCAGCGGCATGCGCTCGAGGGCCAGAGACAGGGTTTCGGCCATTCCGCGCTGGAAGGGATTGCGGATTCGTTCGAGCTGCTCGCAGTAGCGCAAACCCAGGACGGCCCGGCGCACGCCGGAGATGGCCGTCTCCGAAGCCTGGCCGGGCGTATCCGGCGGTCGAAGCGGTTTATCCAACGAACAGGACGCAAGCCAGGTTAATGCAAAAACCATAGCGAATTTCCGCATGTCAACTCCAGTTTGTTCCGGCCGAATGCCGGGCATGCAAGTCGCGCGCGTTCTTCCGGTGAAGGGTCGTTCGATGCAAACGATCTGCGCTTGGCCTTGCGATCCGGGAGCCTGTTCCCTTGGCTCCAAAGACTATCGAGCTGCGGTCGCGGCCTTGGGGCCGGGCCGCCGTTTCTCTATTGCACGCGAATGAGCGCGCCGTTGAGGATGCGAAAGATCAGCCCGTCCTCGTTGGCGCGGTTTTCGGGGTCAAACGAAATCTGGCCGGCAGCGCCCTGAAAGCCGCGTGTCATTTTAAGACGATCGTTGATATCCGCGGCGCCGGCTCCTTCGTTCACTTCCTCCAGGACTTTGCAGAGCATCCGGGCGGTATCGTAGGCCTGGCCCGCCACCTTATCGGGACGAATCCCGTAGCGGGTCTGGTAAGACTGGCTAAAATCGCGCCAGGCCGCCGGGTTGGCCTCGGGCAGAAAATCCATGCAGATAATCGAGCCTTCGACCGCCTCCTTGCTGCGCCGGATGGCATCGGGCGAGTACCAGGAGGGTGTTCCCAGGAGCTGTCCGTGAATCCGGTAGTGGCCGGCCTGCGAGGCCAGGGCCGTCGCTTCATCGGGGCCGCACGGCAGGAAAATGCCGCCGGCAAAGACCTCGGTGGTGTCTTTGTCGCGCGACTTCTCGTCATCGAGAAGCGAATCGGTCCATACAATCACTTCTTCGGGCGCCGGCCCTTTCTTTGAGCGATGCAGCTTCCGCCTGCGGATTTCCTGAAAAAGCCGCCGGAAATTCGTCTCGCCTTCCGGATAATACTGCACGGCCGTGCACTTTCCGCCGATCTCCGCAACGGACTGCTTAAAGGCTTCGCTCATCACTCTGCCGTAATCCGTAAGCGGCGAGAGAATGACAAACTCCTCGATGCGCATGGTTTCTTTGGCGTAACGCGCCAGGCGGCGGCATAGCATACTGGGAGAGGCCGGGATTTGATACAGGGTGGGGCAGACCTTTGTGATTCGTTCGCCCGTGGCCGTGGGCGTGATCATGGGAATTCCGCTGGTGCCGACAGCCGCGGCCGCGGCCACCACTTCCTGGGTCAGAACCGGCCCAATCACCGCGCGCACCCGGTTTTCGCGCACCAGGTCCTGCACGGCCAGCACCGTTGTCACGACATCGCCTTTGGTGTCGATTCGCTGGAGGGCCATGCGCCGGCTTTGGGCCTGGTGCCATTGATCCATGGCCAATTCCACGCCGTTTCGCACGGAGCTGCCAACTTCCTTGTATTCTCCCTCAAGCGGAACCAGAAGGGCCACTGGAAAGGCCCCCGACGTGTCCGTCGAACCCTTCAGGAATCCACGGACCTCGTCGCCACGGGGGTCGTTTGGAAAATCGCGCAGAAAGGACTCGAACAGGATCTGAGCTTCGGCGGCTTTGCCCGCGCGCTGCAGTTTCTGCGCGCGCTCGTAACGGAACGCGGCCGCCATTCCCGGCGATCCGGCCGAACGCTCTATTTCGATCAGGTCAAAATCCGTGGCGCGTCCATCGACAAACAGGCGAAGCCCAGCGCGGGCAAGCGAATCCAGGACGGGTCCGGAGTTGGATTCCAGAACGCGGACCAGTGCCTGGGCGCCTTTGAGGTACTCGCCGGTCCGGATCAGGGCCACTCCATACCAGTAGAGCGTGCGCGGCGCATAGCGGGAACCGGTGAACTGGCGTTGCGCCAGGGCCAGCGTGCGCCGGGCATCGAGATCGCGGCGGTCGCGCAGAAGGCACTCGGCTTTCAGCAGCATGGCTTTTTCGGTAAGATCCGCTTCGGTTGTGGCAAGAAGAAGCGAGTCGATGCACTCCACGGCCGCTGCAAACCGCCCCCGCTGGCAGGCGGTCACCGCCCGGGCAAAAGCATCGGCCGCGGCCAGATCATCGGCCCAAACCGAACCCGCGGCCCACAGAAAACCAAAGAAAATAAAAAGGCCGGTCTTTGCGGGCCTGGACTTCGTTGCTGATGTGTGGAAGAAAATCATAAAGGAGCCTTTATGCGGGACCGGTGCTGTTGCCGAGGGAGTATTTTCCGAAATCACTGGGGTCGATCTCGCGCACTGTCCGCCGCAAATCGTTATCGGGCTTTTGCCCTGCCTTTTCGTCGTCCTTGCCGTTTAGGATGTGCTCTTCGATGTACATGGGCGCGTTGCACCGGATGGCAAGCGCCACCGCGTCGCTGGGGCGGGCATCGATACAGACCATTTGGCTGCCGTTCTGCAGGAAGAGCTTGGCGTAGAATGTATTGTTTCTAAAATTGTCGATCGTCACCTTGGCCAGTCTGGCGTTGAGTCCATCAATAATCAACTTCATCAGGTCGTGCGTGAGCGGACGTTCGGGCTTGGCCGATTCCTTGTGCGCAGCAATGGAGCTGGCTTCGGCCACTCCAATCCAGATTGGCAAAGTCCGGCTGCCGTTTTCCTCGCGCAGAACCATGACCGGAACATTCGACTGCGGATCGAACCCCAATTCAGATATGGTAACCTTAATCAGCATAGAAACAAAAATATCAAATCCCTTCCAGACCTGCAAGGAACGGGGAACCAAGGATTGAGGGAAAAGCCATTTAAATCAGTCCGCGCAACAGCCAAGGCCGGTTGTTAGGCTGCAGGCGTTTAGGCTGTTTGGAACGACCAAGAAAAAAGCATCCTGATTGGATACTCCGGCCTAATTCCCTACCGCCTGAACCGTTATCCACCTGCCTCTCCTACAGTTCGGTCCGGTGGTGACCGTGGTAGAGAGTATCGCGAAGAGCGCTTATCGCAGGATCTTTGATGTAGTCTTCGAAATTCATAACCCGGTCGATCATGCCTCCGGGCATGATTTCAATGACCCGGTTGGCGGTACTGCTGACAAACTGGTGGTCGTGCGAGGTGAAGATCACCACCTCGGGAAATTCGATAAGTCCCGTATTGAGGGCGGTGATGGATTCCAGGTCCAGGTGATTTGTGGGCTCATCGAGCAGAAGGGCGTTGGCGCCCGAGAGCATCATTTTCGAGAGCAGGCTGCGCACCCGTTCGCCCCCCGAAAGCACGCCGATTTTCTTCAGCGACTCGTCCCCCGAAAACAGCATGCGGCCCAGAAATCCGCGAAGGGCCTGCATGTCGTTGATTGTGGTAAACTGCCCCAGCCATTCCAGAAGGGTCATATCACCCTGGAAGCAGGAGCTGTTGTCTTTGGGAAAATAGGCGGTCGTAATGGATGAGCCCCAGATCACGGTTCCGGCATCGGGCTGCAGCTCGCCGGCCAGAATCTGGATCAACGCGGTCTTGGCGTTTGTGTTGGCTCCAAGCAGAACAATCTTGTCGCCCCGGTTTACCGAAAGGTTGAAATCGGTGAGCGCCGCCACGCCCTCCAGGCTCTTATGCAGGTTTTTTACAGTGAGAATGCTCTTGCCGCATTCGCGCAAGGGTTTGAACCCCACGTAGGGGAACTTGCGGGACGAGGCCGGCATGTCGTCCAGGGTAATTTTTTCGAGGAGTTTCTTTCGGGAGGTGGCCTGGCGCGCTTTGGATGCGTTGGCCGAGAACCGGGCGATAAAAGCGCTGAGTTCGGACATCCGGGCTTCTTTCTTCTTGTTCTCGTTTTTGAGCTGCGTGCGCGCCAACTGGCTTGCCTGATACCAAAAGTCGTAGTTCCCTACGTATAACTTGATCTGTGTGTAATCGATATCGGCGATGTGCGTGCACACCTGGTTCAGAAAATGGCGGTCGTGTGAAACCACGATCACCGTGTTTTTAAATGATGTTAGAAAGTCTTCGAGCCAGGAAATTGATTCGATGTCGAGGTGGTTCGTGGGTTCGTCCAGCAGCAGGATGTCGGGATTTCCGAAGAGGGCCTGCGCAAGCAGAACGCGCATTTTCTGTCCGCCCTCCAGGTCGCCCATTCTCGCCATGTGCAGGCCGGGTTCGACACCCAACCCATTGAGCAAAACAGCTGCGCTTGCCTCCGCATCCCATCCATCCATCTCCGCGACCTCCATCTCCAGCTCCGAAGCGCGCATCCCCTCCTTCTCGGTCATTTCCGGTTTGGCGTAGAGGATTTCCCGTTCCTTCAGGACCCTATAAAGGCGTTCGTACCCCATGATGACCGTATCGGTTGCGGTGTGCTCGTCAAAGGCAAAATGGTCCTGACGCAAAATCGCCATTCGTTTGTCGCTGTCAATGGCCACCTCGCCCTGGGAAGCCTCGATTTCACCTGAGAGAATTTTGAGAAATGTGGATTTGCCTGATCCGTTCGCGCCAATCAGGCCGTAACAGTTTCCCGGTGTAAACTTGATTGAAACATCTTTGAAAAGAACCCGTTTGCCAAATGCCAGCGTGACGTTATTTGTGGAAATCAAGGCCGTATCCCTTGTAAGCTGTTTGTGGACGCGACAAATATATCATGTGGCGAACCCGCTATTCATAATCAGCCGGTTTTTGGATCTCCAGCCCGCCGCCGGAGACAAGGACAGAAACAGAATCGGCCGCTTGGCAGCAAGCGGCCGACATTGTGAAGAACTATAAAGGGCTTGTGCTAGTCGAGAAGCCGTTTGATTCCGGATTTTTCATTTGCGAGCTGCTTTTGAAGCTTGCTGATCTGGTTCTCGAGATCCGCGATACGCCGAAGGCCCTTCTCGATGCTCTTCGACAATCCAGGAGCCGACCGGACAAGCTTTTTGCCTTTTCCGGTCTTTGGGATTTTTATGGTCTTCTCGGTTGTTCCAAGCCAGCGTCGCAGAGTCAAATAGGAGACCTTGTACTGTTTATGAGCATTGGCCATTCCGCCGCGGCCATGCTCCTTATCGTAATCCTCAATTGCTTTTAGAATCGTCTGCTTCTTCTTATCCGAATAGGTCTTCCGTGCCATCCAGATCCCCCCTGCGTGTTAATATGAATTGCAAACCATAACATACCAATTTGCGTAAAGGTGAAACAAGAAATATTACCAAAAGGCACGTATGGCGCATTTTTGTGTAACAATGAAAAATGCAGTGTCACAGCGCGGCGCAGCCGCACCAAAATAGTTTGGACAGGATGTGCAGGTTATCCCGCGAATCCGCGGGCGCTACTTGCGGTTTGGCGCAAGTGCGGGAAAGCCGCAATGGGGGTTTTTCTTCAAAAAGGCCTTGTTGGCTGCAGTCGGTTCTGCTCTAGAGCGTAAATGGCGGGCGTCGTCGCGGTGAATCCGGATTTGCGATGTATCGTAAGCTGCAAGAAAGCCGGAACGGGGATTTGAACCCCGGACTTGCGGTTTACGAAACCGCTACTCTACCACTGAGTTATTCCGGCCAGCGACAGGCAAAATAGCTTTGGGTTATAGAAGTTCTCAAGACCCCTTCTGGCAAGTTGTCGACCGGCGCCTCTTGCGCATCAAAGGGCGCACCGACGATATGCTGATCATTAACGGCGTCAACATGTTTCCCTCGCAGGTCGAGATCGTTCTTATGGGCATTTCCGAGGTAGGACAAATTATCTGATTGTTATTGAAAAGGCGGGCGCCCTCGACAAGCCAAGCGTGAAGGTGGAAATCCATACGAAGATTTTTGGAGGCGATCTTGGCGCCCTTGCTTAAGCTGCCGGTCAGCAGCCAGGCAGGACAGCCGCGTTTTGCGCGGAGTTGGAAAATACGCCGGCCGTAAGAACAGTTGTAGGCAAGCAGGGATTCCGAATTCCGGAAGACAGGGAACTCTTTGAATTGTAGACTCGCCGGCCACGCCTAGAACATGAACTGAAGCCGGAACGTCAGGATATCGTCTTCCACATCCTCCGTGAATGGGGCGGCAGCAATTTCTTCGTTGACGACGTGGTCCCAGTAGGTCTGAAATCGGATATTTTCATTAAAGTGTAAAACCGTCCCTAACCCCAGAATGGTGACCTTCATGTCGGCCGGATTGCCGACCCGTCCTTCGTCCGCATCCGTGTTGGGATCGTACTGATCGATCTTGGCGACCAACTGAGTGCCAAAGGCCGTCAGATTCTGCACGGCCATCAAATACCATCCCCGGAAGTCCCTTACATAGAGAGGATCCTGAACGAAAATATTCGAGCTTGGCGAAGCGCTGCTTCGCAGTGTGGCCGGCTGTTCGCCGAAAATATACTCGCCCCGAAGGGAGAAACGGCCCCAATAGGGGATGCTGTCATAGCCGGCCTGCGCATCAAAACCAAGATAGTTGCGGTCAATCCTGTCCAGAAATTGCCCGGTGCGACCGGTGGGCTGACCATTTTCGAATTTGTATAGCGAGTCGTTTCTGCTTACGACCGTGCCAAGGTAACCTGAGATGCCGGCTCCAAGGCTAAGCGCACCTGGAAGGCGATAGCCGGAGCCGAGACGGCCAATCCAGTCGCGGTAGCTGTCCTTTTCGAAGCTGACGTTGTTGCCGGCAAAGGCACCTCCGGCGAAATTGAACCACTGAGCCAAGGCCGGCAACCCCTTGTGGGGCACATACTCAAATGCGATTCCCAAGTCGCGCAGGCCCGGGAAGATTGTCTGGATTACACGTGATCGTTCGGGCGACTCCCGGATTTGGGA
>CAYVZU010000115.1:0-5246 GCA_964455935.1 uncultured Fibrobacterota bacterium | reverse complement strand
CATAACCGAATGGCCGGTAGAAGACTCCGGCTTTGACTCCAAAGCTGCCCAGCCATGGCTCGAAGACGCGGAAATAGGCGTCTCTAAGCACTTCACCTCCACCTGCAATTGCGGGCCTTTCGCGGAAGCTGGTTTGGGACAGGGTAGCCGCTGTGTCGAACTCCTCGCTGGCTTGCAATCCAAGGAACTGGAAAAATGGCAGGGCGTCCATCTGGAAGAAGATCTCATTCAGATCCCGATTGTAGCTGATCTTCACCCGTGCGCGTCGCAACTCAATTACATTTGTCGCCAAAGGCGGAAAGCGGCCGCCCTGGAATTCACCCAAGGCGTAGCGTTCCTGGAATTGAGGACCAAGTTGTCCCGAGGTATCCGGAGCCCAACGGATCTGGGTTTGAATGTATCCCGAAATATGCAACCGCAATACCCGACGGAGAACCGACTCGATTCGGCCAAGAGTATCGCCTTCAATTTCAATTTGCGACCAGGGTTCTTTGGGCCTTTCCTTTGCAGGTGGCGGCAAGCCCTGAGGAGATGTTGTGTCCCCTTCCGACCCTTGGGCCAAACCTGCAAAAACAAGGAAAGCAATTGAGAAAGTGCGAAACAGCAGTCGACCTGCTTTTTTTACTGGCAATTTATTCATGGCTGCTCCCGGCTCAATTCATCACTAGGGCCGCAAGGGATGAGGCTAAAGCAAAAAGCATTCCGGCCAAGGAGCGGAATCACAACCATGGAGGGGATCTTTTCCGCACTTGAAGCTGCAAATACAGGAAATCCATTTTTGATCTTCACAAGGAGCATAAAATGGGAAAACCGGCAATGGAATGGATTCTTGAATCCAAGGATTTCGGCGCGCTGGGACTGAAAAAAGACGATGTGAGCAAATCGATTTCGCTGGTGCGGGAGCTGCGCACGGCCGAGTATCCCAAAGCATCAAAAGACGATTTCCTGGCGCGGGTGAAAGGAAAGATGGAGGATCTTGACAGCGCAAAGGACTTTACGATTTTCGGGACCTCCGGAATCCGCGGCAAGGTTGAAGATATTCGCAAAAATCCGGTTTCAGTCTATCGAAACCGCCAGGTCATGAGTTACAAGTTCGCCTATCTGTACGGAAAAGCCTACGGCGCCATGCTCAACGATTTCTCCGTAAAGGTGCGCGACAAGAAGGTCCTTGCGAAGGTTGCGGTCGGCATGGACTCGCGCATGCACAGCCTTCCCATGGCTGCCTGTGTAATGGAAGGTCTGGCCGAAGAGGGAATCCATGTCAACTTCCTGGGCGTGGCGCCCACGCCCTATGCCAGTCTCGTCGGCAATGCCATTATCATCACCGCCTCGCACAATCCGGCCGAGCAGGACGGCATCAAAGCCTTTATCGAAAAGCGGCCGATCACCCTGGAGATGGAGAAAATCGTCGAGTGCGGGTTGCGGGTGCTCGAAGACCTGGAGTCGGAGGGAAGGCGGTATTCGTCCGGCAAGGAAACGCCTCAGATGGAAAATGGCATGCGGGCGGCGCAAGAGGTGTATCGGGCCGAAATGTCCGAAGCCCTTGTATGCAACGGCCTGGTTTCGGGCGACGGCCGGCCCATGCTGACCGGGACGTTGACGCCGCTCGATCTTGCCTATGGAGCGGCGGCCGCCTGGTTTAATGACAGCGGCCAGTTTGTGCTGAGCCCGCAAATCGAAGCGCTGCTTGCGACAGGGACATCCATTCTGGGCTATGGCATTCTCCGCGACGGCGAAAAAACCAATTACGGCATTGGCGCGGCCTACATTTACGGCGAAACCGCCGAGAACATGGCTGCCGCCGAGGTCGGCCATTTTGCCCGCGGCCAGTATGGCTATGGCCAGACCCGTGACGGCAGGCACCACAGCCGCAGTTTCATCTTTGGAAGGGACCATCGCTTCCGCGATGCGGATCTAAATGAGCGGGGACTGCGCTTGGCGACCGGAGAAACCGTATTTCTGGACGCGGACGCCAATGCGGACCTTGCCGGCCGCCTGGAACGGGAGATCGCCGGGCTGACCGTTCTGCCGGCCTGCTCGGTGGACTGCGATGAAGACCGCTATCTTGCCACCGACCCCGAACTGAGCCGGCAAAGCATTCCCTATCTCTCGGGCGATACGGTAATCGCCCTCTTTTCGCATTTTCTTAAGAATCGCGTCAACAAAATCCTTTTCACGGTTGAGAGCGGAATGGCGCTTCAAAAGATCCTGGACGCAGACAAACGGGATTATGAGATTGTGACAGTTGGTGACAGGGCCATTGCCGATTGGATCTACGATTGCGGCGACGATGTTCTTCCCGCGGGAGGCGAACCGTCGGGTCACGTGATCTTCAAGGGCGGCAAGGACGATCCCATCTATACGCATGTTTTGTTGTTGGGAATCATGCTGGGCCAAAAAAAACCCCTGCCCCAAACGAAGCTGGTGGACCTGATTGCGGAAGCCACGCAAGGAATTGAAGAGGTTTATACCGACCGCGCAGGGGCCCGCCCCAAATCGGCCGGCATCGACGGAATTACCTTGCGGGAGAAGCGCCTGCTGGAGCTGCGCAGGCCGGGGACCCCGATTCTTCAGCTTTCCGACTATGCCAAAGAATTTGTGCCCTGGTGCGCGGGCCGGTTCGCCGAAGGCTGGAGGGACCTGTTTGCTCCGGGCGAAACCGTTCTGGTCCGGCCGCATGAGCAATTCGAATCGCTCGTCAGGAGCGGTCTGACTCCACCCAAACCCTACGGCTTGGTGCCAATCGCCGAGCTCCGTATCGGGACCTCCACCATTCAGGCGCGGTTGCGCGTAAGCGACGTTTCCTATTTCGGCCCAAACGACATTACGCTTGTCTTTTTCGAGGAGAGTGAAAAAGGAGAGGTGGTCTGCGGCGAAATGATCAGCCGGAACTCGGGGACAAGTCCAAAGAACTCGTGTTACATCAAGCTTTGGCCCAACAGCCATTCCCGAAAACGAACGGTTGATTTGAAAATATTGGAGGCAAAACTTAAAGAGATGGGCGGCCAAAGGATGGAACATACGAATGCGTTTGTCCTGGAAAAACGCAATATCCTGAATGCGTGAATGGGGAAAGATAGATCAACGCATCAGCGCATGAACGCGTTTGCCGATGCCTGGTGGGGAAAACCGAAGTATGAGGGCTTTCTGCTCACGACCGATGGCGTTCACCTTTCCGCCCCCTGGCCCCAACTGCTCGCGACACGATGCTGAAAACCTGGAATTTGCCTTAGCCGCCGATTCGCCGGATTCCGCTTTTCTCAAATTCCTCAATGACTCGCAGGGCCGGCTCGCTTCGACCCTCCAGCGCGCCCGCCGGCCGGGGAATTGCGGAGGAGAACCTCTGGCGCGGTTCCTGCTCTTCCGCATACACCGACGCGGTCTGGATAAAGCCCCGATATTTTGCGCCGTAAATGTTGCAGGCCTTGCCGATCAGCGAACCGGGTTCCAATACGGTGAGACAGCCAACCGTGGTGTAGTCGCCGATAATGGCGCCGAACTTGCATAGACCGCTGCGGAATTTCCAACCGTCGATATCGGCGTTTACCTCTCCCCAGTCGTTTTTCACGTTCGAATTCTTATCACCGGCGCCCTCGTTGACCAGCTTGCCCAGGATCGAGTCGCCCAGGTAGCCGTAATGGCCCGACTCGGATCCGGCAAACACCGTTTTATTTGCGGCCGCGTCAAAGACTTTCTCGGCATCCATGATAACCGTATTTTTGGCCTCGCTGCGAAAAACCACGCCCAAGCCGAAAATCGTGTCTTTGCGGATATAGCCGCCGGGCAGGATTTGGCAATCCTTTTCGAGAATCACGGAGTTGCCTATGGTTGCGCCGTCAATCACACATCCCTCGTTGACGTAAACCCGGTTCTCCACAACGGAGTTGCGGACCAGTTTCACTTTGTCATCCAGGTAAACGTTGTTTTGAATGATCGAGGCGCCCTCGATGGTTACTCCCTTGCCGATGAACACGTTATCGGTGATGATCCCGCCGCGGATTACGGCGCCGCTTGAGACATAGACGTTTTCACCGATACACGCACCGGCTTCGATACAAGCGCCGGCCTCGACGTATGCCCCCCGCCTGATCGTCACGCCCAGTCCAATCGTGGCCTGCGCGTGCACCTTGGCACCCGGCTCGATCACGGCCCCGGCCTGGCCGGACGCCATGAGGTCCCCTTCTCCGAAGGCGGCCTTTTTCGCCTCCAGGTCCTTCATTTTCGCCAGCACCCATTGGGTGGCATAGTTGTGAATGTTATTCAGGGCGTGGTAAACGTAGCGGGTCTCCTTGAAGATTGCGCCGTGCTTGAAGGTTTTCCATTCCGCAAAGTAGTAGTCGGGCGACAGCACATCGGCCATCAGCGTAGCGCCTGCATCCCTCAAAGCAGCGGCGATTTTTTGGAGTTTGGCCTCGCTGGTACCTTTGTAGACCACCGCACGGAGCCCGTCGAGTCGGCCGCCGGCGAAGTTTTCGCAGACAAAGGCAAGTGACTCTTCAAAATTGTCGTCACCGAGTTTCACAACCGAGATTGCGGTCTCCAGCACCAAATTGCGGGCGGCTGCGGGTTTCATTTTCATGAAACCGGCATACCGGTCAAGGGATTCTACATCCAAGGAGAGCGGAATGCCGTAGTCCCGGACCAGTTTCAGAAATGCCGGAAGACCTATGATTTTTCCTTTCTTGGCTTTTGACGCCGGGACCTGTGGCAGGGCAAGAACAAGCTTCTCCTGTCCCAGAAGGCCGGTGAGCAGGTCGCAGTTGGCCATGACGGTTTTGGATGCCGAGGCGTCCCGGCCGGGATCGAATTCCACGAACGCAGTGGTGAAATTCAAGGCGATCCTGTCCCTCGAAAGAACGATGTCGTAGGCGCGGGCATCTTTGAGTTCCTCGCTCTCACGAACCGCAATTTCCGGCATCGAGGCCGGGAATTTCCTGTCGGTCAGAGAAGGCGCGGAAACCGAAACGAACTCAAATGGCGAGAAGAGCCCTTTGGAGCGCAGACGGCGGACGCCGAATACACGCGCTTCGAGCCGGTTGAGCCCGCTGTAAGCGACGAAGTCGGCCAAGTTGACCAGCTGTTTTGTGGCATTACTCTCGTCGATTCCAAGCCCGATCACGCGCGCCATAGTTTATCTCCTTTTTTAGGAAGAAAGGCTACTATATAGTTTTCGCGAAAAACAGGCTTCAACCTAAATTCGGCAGTTGCCCGCGGCGAATAGCGGCAACCTCTTGCCTTATCTCGAC
>CAYVZU010000114.1:0-13148 GCA_964455935.1 uncultured Fibrobacterota bacterium | reverse complement strand
CCACGTGGCCGATCGTCCCAATGTTGACGTGCGGCTTCGTGCGCTGAAACTTTTCCTTCGCCATTCGCGAAACCTCCTTTTGGGGTTTGGTATTTTCTTTTTCTAAATTGTCTATCGAAAAGCCCAAGACGGGAATCGAACCCGTGAACCTCTTCCTTACCAAGGAAGCGCTCTACCGACTGAGCTACTTGGGCAATTGCTCAAATCTCCTGTTGTCCATCTCTTCCTGCAATTGAGAGGGTGGCGCTCGGCTTGGAGCGGGAAATGGGACTCGAACCCACAACAGCCACCTTGGAAGGGTGGAGCTCTAGCCATTGAGCTATTCCCGCCTGCTCACTCCCTCGCTGCAAAGATCGTGTCCGTCCATGAACGGCGCGCTGATTTTTATTATTGGGCAGGGAAGGGTTCGAACCTTCGTAGGCGTAAGCCAACGGGTTTACAGCCCGTCCCCTTTAGCCACTCGGGCACCCGCCCAGAATCTATTGTAGGTCGTGCAGCGACGAACTTCTTGGGTCGTTCTGCTCGAACTCAGCAAGCTGGTGATGGGATTTGAACCCGCAACCTACTGATTACAAATCAGTTGCTCTACCATTGAGCTACACCAGCGAATTCTCCCGGCCCAGCCACCAGGAAGCGCGGCTGAGTCGCGCTCACAATCCCGTATGAGAAAGAACGCGCCGGGCTCACCCGGCCTTTTCATTGCGAAATGGTCTTATCCAAGCCTATAGAATATAGGAACGGAGTCTGATGAATCTAAGTAATTGTGGAAACCAATGTCAAACTAAAAACGGTCGAACTCAATTAATGAATGGGCTTTAGGCAAAATAAGGTAATGCTGTTCCCGCCTTTGGCATGAAATTATCTTACCATTCAGCCTTCGGAAATTGGAGAGGTTTATCAATGCGAAGCCTGGTGCGCGAGGTTAAAAACATTTCAATCATTGACATCGACGGCCAGATTAAGGGGCCCGATTCAAAGGAGTTCCTAACCGCGGTTAATAGCCTGCTGCAGCAAGGAAAAAAAACAATTGTCCTCAACTTTGCTCGCGTAAGCTTTATCGACAGCGGTGCGATTGGGGCTTTGATGGCTATTCGAAAATCAGCTTTGGATCAGGGCGCCCGGATTGCGGTAATGGCCCTTTCGGATGACCAGCGCGATCTTTTTGAGATGACCAATATCAATTCGATGTTCTCGATCTACTCAGCAGAGAGAGAGATGCTTGATGGTCTGAGCGCGTAACAATCCGGGGGACTTGCCCCACCATGGCGCTTCGGCCAACAGATCTTTATATGCTTATCATTAATATCATAAATATTAGGGAACACAACTCAGCACTTCCGCCATCCTCGCCTTAAACCTCTCCCATCAAAGGTAGAGGAAAAAAAGTCCTCGTCCCTCGGTGAGAGAGGGTGAAGGGGCGCTGAGCAGTTATAATATTTAAATTAAATATCCATTATGATGAATACCGTCCAGCACCATATGTATTATCCTAATTTAATGAAATCAAACAGGTTATCATACCCATAATGGCTTCATGCAAATTGAAAGAAATCTCTAAAGGGATGCTTGAGGTATGCCGATATCTAATGATAGGAAAGGGAGCGAATCCCGAAAGGTGGTGATGTAAAATGCGCATTGATCACGTATCGCAGCCTTACCGGGCTGAATTTGCCAAGAAGATCGATGCGGCAAAGAAGAAGGCCGAAACCCCGGCGGCATCCAAAGCCGATTCAGTGAAATTCTCACAGGACGGCAAGATGCTGAGCGAAACGCGCTCGGCCATGGAAGTCGCCAAGGTGGCCGTTTTGAACACGCCGCAGGTCAGGCCGGAAAAAGTTGCCGAGGTCAAAGAGAAGATCGCCAGCGGGTTCTACAATTCTCCGGAATTTGCCGAACAACTGGCCGACAAGCTGATTCAGGATATCGGAAAGGAACTGGGAATCCGGTAGTCCGTCGAGAGTTCTCCGTGTTGAGGAGAAAGGACCTACGAACAAGGGCGTAGGTCCTTTCTTTTTTTAGGGGTGTCCCGCAGGTACGGCAAATAAGCGATTTTTATTAAACTCATCCCGAGCGGGCCATCGCGGGCCGCCAACTATTTCATCTACTTTCGATCGTACAGGGCACAGGCACGACAAATTATTTTTACCTCATGCAAAAACTTCCATTGGGACGCACGAAGCTGATGGTAGGCCGCGTTGGATTCGGCGCGCTTCCCATTCAGCGCATTGGCGCGGAAGAAGCCGGCCGCATTTTGCGCAAAGCCAATGAGAACGGAGTCAACTTCTATGATACGGCCCGGGCCTATACCGATAGCGAGGAAAAAAATCGGGCTGGCCCTTTCTTCGATCCGGAAGAATATCCATCTCGCGACCAAAAGCCAGGCCAAGAACGGCGAGGCCTTGCGAAGCGATATTGATTTGAGCCTCGCGAAGCTCCAAACAGACTACATCGACATTTATCAGCATCA
This sequence comes from uncultured Fibrobacterota bacterium, assembly GCA_964455935.1. GTDB lineage: Bacteria > Fibrobacterota > CAYVZU01 > CAYVZU01 > CAYVZU01 > CAYVZU01. The sequence goes on along the minus strand of CAYVZU010000114.1, from coordinate 10,681 downwards.
TTTCGCCACGTTCGTCCCGGTTCCTGGCGGCGCCGACGGGATCTATTCCGCCCTCGACGAAGCTCGCAAGGCCGGCAAGATCGGGTTTATCGGCATCACTAGCCACCGCCTGTCGGTCGCGATTGAGGCAGCCCAAAGCGGGTTGTATGATACGGTGCAGTATCCGATCAGTTGTCTTTCCTCTGATGATGAATTGCGTTTGATCAATGTCTGCGCAAAGAACGATGTCGGCGTGATCGCCATGAAGGCCATGGCGGGCGGGCTCATCCGCAATGTCGAAGCCGCATTTGCATTTTTGTGGCAATACGACAACGTGGCGCCCATCTGGGGAATCCAGCGCGAATCGGAGTTGGACCAGTTCCTTAGCCTTTCGAAGAATCCTCCCAGCATGAGCGCCGCTCTTCAAGAAGCGATTGTGTCCGAGAAACAGGAGCTGTCCGGCGAATTCTGCAGAGGGTGTGGATACTGCATGCCCTGCCCGCAGGAGATTCCCGTCAGCAGCGCCGCGCGGATGTCGTTGTTCATCCGACGAGCGCCCAGCGCGCAGTTTTTAACGCCCGAGTGGCAAACAAATATGAAGAAGGTCGAAACGTGCACCGAGTGCCGCAGTTGCGCGGACAAGTGCCCCTACAATCTCGACACCCCTGCCCTTTTGAAAAAGAACCTAAAGGACTATAAAACATTCCTGAGATAAGCCGATCGGTCCGAGGCAGTCAAGCAACACTGCCGATCCAAGCACGATGGGTATACTTCGCGGCAAAGAATACCTATTTCGGTTCCACTGGCCGAAACAGGCAGAAGATCTGGTATTCTTTCCCTGACAGGAATTTCCGTTTCATCTTCTCCAGCTTCTTCGCCTTGAAGTGGAAATCGTTCAGGTCAACGCCTCCCACCGTTCCGATGTACATGCTTTCAACCAGTGTTCCTCCAAGATGACCAACCAATGCCTCTGAATAGCGCCTCCCTGGCCCATGGCTGTCAGTTCTTCATTCTGATCCGCGGATCCAGCACCGAATAGAGCGCATCCACAACCGCGTTGACCATGACGAAGACCGCCGCAAAGAAGAGCACGCCGCCCAGCACCACGGGACGGTCGCGCATGGAAATGGCTTCATAAACAGCCCGGCCCAGGCCGGGCCATGCAAAGATCGTCTCCGTGGCAATGGCGCCGGTCATAAGGCCGGCCAAGTGATTTCCGGCAACGGTAACGACCGGGATGAGCGCATTGCGGAAAACATGCTTGAGGAGAACCGAGATTTCTTTGAGTCCCTTGGCGCGTGCCGTCTGAACGTAATCGGCGCGCATCACTTCAAGCATTGACGAGCGGGTGATCCGCGCGATGGTGCCCATGGTAACCGCCGAGAGAGACACTCCGGGAAGAACGATATACTGAAAACCGCCATTGCCGTACCCCGTATGGAACCATCCAAGCCAAGTGGAGAACACGATAATGAGCATGAGGCCAAACCAGAAGATCGGCGTCGATACTCCCACAAGGGAGATTCCCATTACCACCTGATCGGGCCAGCGGCCCTGGTGCACCGCTGCAATGATTCCCGCCGCGATTCCAAAGAAAAGCGCAACAACGATGGCAAACAAGGCAAGACGGAATGTGGCGGGGAAGCGCTCGAGAATGATCTCGGTGACGGGCCTGCGCTGGCGAAAACTGAAGCCAAGATCGCCTTTAACGAGCCGGCCCAGAAACGATCCGTATTGGATCAGAAAAGGCCGGTCCAGTTGAAGTTCGTGTCGGATTCGTTTGAGCGCTTCTTCGTCTCCGCGCTGGCCCATGAGCATGCGCGCCGGATCGCCGGGAACCATGAACATGAGAATAAACACAATGGTCGCAATCCCCCAAAACACGGGAATGGCGGTCAGAAGCCGTCGAAGGATGTATACACCGCGCATGGTGATAGAAAAATAGTTATCGGGAATCCTTCCGGGCGGCATTGGCGGTTTTGCCTGCCGCCTCAAGAAGCTGGGCTTAAGAGATCTCTCGAATGTTCTTGGCCGATTAATTGAGCGAACCCGTGCTCAAGCGGGGCCTTGCTTCGGCAACAGGGACCGATTATCTTGTGTTTTCAAAACATCGAAAGGAGTGCGTATGAACGAAATACTGCAAAGCTATCTGACAATTCTCTTTGGGATGTTTCAATACGACATTGGCATTCTTTCGCAGAAATGGCTCATTGTAACCGTTGTTCCTGCGGTATTCTATCTGATGTTCTTCTTTGTGAAATGGGCGGTCCTCACAACTCCCATTTGGTTGCCGCTCACAATCATCTTTTCAAGCTGCAGATCCTTTTGCAAAAAGTAAGTTGCGCCTGACCGCATTAACCGATCTATTCGTAAACTTTCGTACACGAGGGTCACAACCGACTGCACCCCGCGACTACACTCGGGAGGAGGGCGACTGCGACCGCATAAAGGCCCTGAAGCCAAATGCCTGTCGGATACGGCCAACCGCAGGACCGAACACCCGGATGCGTATTTGAAAAGTACATTGAGTACGCTCGGGCCGAGGACGGTCGAAGATGATGGGCAGTTGTGGGCCGCAGTAGAAATGTTTGTGAATAGATTGGGCAAAACTTACATTTGAGAAGAGCACTATGAACGAACTTTGCGCGAAATGCAAAAAGGTGATCCAGAAAGGCGACACGACCGTTTCGGTCGTCAAAGGCCTGAAGCGCTTTTTTTATCATGCCCGCTGCTTCGGCGCCAAGCACCTCGAAGAACAAAACCAGCCTGCCTCACAACCGGAACAGAAGGTCGAAACGCCCGCTCAGGGACATTGATTCCAATACCAGCTTTCTTTGGACTCCCTTGCGTAACATAGCCGGGTCAATTGAGTTCGTCCCGGAAAACATTTTCAGGCCGTTTCTTCGCTAATTTTCATGAATTCCTCGCACATGGCCTTAGCCGCATCGGGTCGATGACCCACGGCCGCCGGGTCGCTATACCATTCCGCAATGAATCCGCCTTCGGGCCGCCCAAGCATCTTCACCATGGATCGACAGTAGGCGCCAATATCGTCAAGCGAACCGTTGATCATGGTGTTTTGGATGTACACCGGACATTGAAACGTGATCCGGCCGCCAAAGCGCCGGCCCAAAAGCTCCAGCCCCCATGTTCCGCTGCTGGTCCATTTAAATAATGTCCAGGCCAGTTTCGATCAGATCATCAAGTATGCTGACAATGTGGCCGCAGCTGAGAAGATAGGTATAAAGACCCGCCTTGTGGGCCGCCTGGTAAATTGCTGTGTAGCACGGCTTCCGGATTTGGCGCCAACATTCCGGTGAGATCATCAGTCGATCCTGGAGGCCCCAATCGTCGCAGAACCCAATGAAGTCAACGCCACTTTGCCACAACCTTCAAGAAATTCGCGGGGCTTTCGCCCAAGGAGTTCAGGGAGCGGCGGGATAACTCGCCGTAGCCGCGGGATTCATTCTCCGCGGAACCGTCCGAGCTAGGGTATCCGAGTGTCTTTCTTTAGCGTGCGGATCAATTCCGAGGCGAATTTGTGGATGCTCTGGGGATCCTGCAGTAACTCCCCAACCAGCGCAGCCCCGTGTGTATTGTCAAGGCGGGACCGCGCGGCAGGAGCCGGCGTTTCGGGAATTTGAGTGCTTGATCGCGCTTCGGCCACAAGGGCCTTGGCAAGTTCAAGCGTATCGAACAGCTTGTCTTCCACAATGGTATAGGCGGGCAAAAGCATCCGGTCCGGTTCCAGACAACGCACAACCGCCCTGGCAACTGCGGCCACCGGCGTGGAATGCATTCGATTTCTCTTTACCTGAAGCGGCTCGTTGTTCAATACCGCGGAAGCCCACGCCGCATGGGGAGAACGCAAAACATCCGGCGGTGGCCGAAGGCCGTAGATGTGACCCGGCCGCAACGCAGTGCAGCGGAGCTTTTGTTCGCGTCGATACGAGACCAGGTAGGCTTCCGTGGCAACCTTCCATGCGGAATATCCGCCGTTGGGGAGGATCCCCGAGTTCTCGGCCAAGACGCTGTTGGCCGGAAGTCCATTGAACACGGCTTCGGAACTTATGAAGATAAACGGGATTTTCTTTTGGGACGCCAAGTCGATCATGTGCAGACTGCCAAAGGTGTTTTCCACCATGAACCGTCGGGGCTCCTTCCACTCCTCCATTCTCGAATAGCCGCAGTGAACCACGGCATCGGCTTCCCGCATAAAGCGCGATAGGCTTTCCGTGTCCGCCATCTGCCCCTGAATTAGAAGAGCTCCCTGCTGGGCCATCCATCGCGCAGTAGGCGAGTTCACATCGCGCACCAAGCCCATTACCCGGTGGCCCGCCGTGCGCAGATCCTCGAAAACATGCCAACCGGTTAGTCCCGTGATGCCCGTGAGCCCTACATTCATATCCGCATTATGTCAGACGAGACCAACATCCAAGCCGGTGATTTGGGCGCTCCGGTCGGTGTATTGCTGGATCTCGATTCTGTTGCCGTCTGGGTCCGTGACCCAGAACTGGTAAGTGTGATCGCTTCCCATTGTTTTTTCGGAATGCGCAATTCCGGCTTTGTCCAAGTTTTTCAGAAGGCTCCATATCATCGGTTTCCAGGCAGATGTGCACGATTCCATCTTCTTCGGCCCGGGCTGGAATAGCATCGCAGACGGACGCTAACTCGATACTGGGATCCTCTGTTTGAATCTGTTTCAGAGCCGGTCAGTGAAAATTGGTGGAGTGCCCTTTTTCAGCCCCGACAATGCAAACGCGCAGCGTCTTTTTCATGAAAGGACCTCCCTTTGGCTTTTTGAGTGCAGATTGGCAATTCGGCGTTGTCCTCTGGAAAAATACAGCAAGATGGCGGCGGCCAGCGAGACCAAAATTGCATTGAATGCCGAGAGTCTGTAAATGGCCGGAAAGCCAAACCGGCTTTGCATCAGTCCCACGCCGGCCACGGCAACGGAACCGATCGCCAAACCAAGAATGAACTTTAAGCCATAGGCCGTGCTGCGCCACCGCACCGGTGTCAGCCGCGCGATCAAGCTGTTTTCAATGGGCTGTATTCCCAGCTCAAAGAACATGAGAAGCGCTGCGACACAAACAAGGCCGTAACCGCTGGCCATCGAGGTTAAAAACACGAAGGGAATGACAAGGATATAGAAAAGCAGGTAGAGCTTTCGCAGGTCATAGCGGTCCGCCCACCGCCCGGCAAAATACTGTCCCACGATTCCGCCCAGGTAAACGCCAAACATGAGCAGGCTTGCCGTCAGGTTCGCCAAGGGGTTGCGGCCGGCCGCGGTGACTCCGCTGGCGGCAGCCGGTCCAAACTTCTCCATGTAGGCCGGCAGGGAAACCGTGACGGCCCTATATAGAAAGCCGCCGAGGACAACAACAATGCACATGATCAGGAAATAGCGGGCCAATTCACGTTCGGGTTCCGGATTGGGCCGCACACTCTCGTCATGGTGTTGGGGAATGGCCCGGACAAACAACGCGGCAATGCCAATAACAGAGGACAGGATCGCCATGAAGACGTAAACGGATCGCCAGCCCCAAAGATAAGTGCAAACGCCTGCAATCAAAGGACCCGAGGAGATGCCGATATTGCCGAAAACCCCATTGATCCCCAGTGCCCTTCCCCGCGCCGAAACGGCATGCGAGATGAGGGAAATCCCAACCGGGTGGTAGATGCTGGCAAATAGCCCCACCGCAGTAAGGGCGATCATCAAAGTAATTGGGCCCGGCGCCGCTGCCGCGGCCAGCGATGCCACGGCCGCCCCTAAGCCGCCAATGGCCAGCATGTATTTGATGTTCCACTTGTCGCTGAGCAGTCCCGCCGGCAACGATCCCAGCCCGTATACCAGGTACAGCCCCTGACCAAGGGCGAACGAGGCCGCCATGCTGATTCCGAAATACTGCGACAAAGGAATCACAAGCGCGGGAAAGCCCATTTCAAACGCATGGACCAGATAATGGTTCGCGCTCGTGATCCAGAGAATGGATTTTTCCTCTTTCGTCCAAACGGCCATGAAAACAACAATAAACGTTTGCAGGAAAAGTTGTCAAAGAGAGCCGAGGTATTGACATCAAAACAATGGTTTGCTGTGCCATCTCGAAGATTGGATTTTCTGTTCTCAACAAAGCACTGAAGGAAAAGGGCTCATGCGGGACGTTGTTTTCTTCTTCCTCCTGACGATATGCCATCCCATCCTGGGCCAGGACTTTTCCTCGGACTTCCTCCCCTACCAGTCCGCCGACCAGGTGTGGGAAGACCTGAATGCAGGGCTTCTCGATTCAGTCGAGGCTTGGGATCTTCTGGATTTGTTCGAGCACCCGGTGCGGTTATCGGCCAATGCGAATTTGAATCGCCTGCTGGCCGTTCCGGGAATCGTGCCCGGCGATCTGGCGCTCCTGCGGGTTCTGCTGGAGGCGGGCCGCAGCCCGATTGAGCACGAGAAATGGAGCCTGATCGAGCCCATGGTGGAGCAGGGAAGCATTCGTGGAGGAGCGCAGATCTGGCTCTCGCCGTCCTGGTCGCGGCAGAACGATTTTCGCAAACGGGGCCAGGTGCAGAACCGGGCAGGACCCATGGAACTGCGACTCGAAGCCATCGATGACACGTTTGGCACTTACCTCAACACACGCTCGCTGCTGTTCGAGACCCGGCAAATGCGCATTGCGGCTGGAAATTTTTTGGAACGAGCGGCCAAAGGCATTCTTCTGGGCGATGCGTATCCGCGACCAATCCACAGGCCCGACTTTCCGGCGGATTTTGGACGCAGCCTGATCGACCCCCTGTCCTATGAGCCGGACGGGCTCTTCGCTTCGGTTTCCCGGCTCAGTTTTCAAGCAGCGGGATATGTTGCGCAACTCAACGCGGAGTCGAACGAGCTTCGGGTGATCGGCTCGTATGCACAATATCAATTTCCGCTCCGGAAAGGGCACGTCGGAATCCAAACCCAGGACTCCCCCTGGGGGACCACGGGCGGCTTCTATTTTGGCGCCCTCAAAGACATTGTCTCCGGCGAGATCGTTTTTTCCGAGTTCGGCGGCGCCGCCTGGGTCGGCGAATTCAACACTCCTGACCGCGCCCTGAATCTGATGCTGTATCGTTATCCGGAAGGGGCGCAGTTTCCACTCGGCAACCCAACCCGCGTGCTGTCGGGGAGCATTGCGCATGTGGACGACGAGTCTCTTCGCGTTTCCGCTTCGGCCGAACAAGGGGTGCAAATCACGGAGACGTACGGGAAAGCCAGTATTCGATTGCGGGCATGGCAGATCCCGGGCGCGCCGGAAACCGGCGCGGAGGCAAGGGCTTCGACGCGCATTCCATGGGGAAAGGGAGTCCGATCCTATTCCACTTTGGCATTGCGCCGCAATCTGGACGAGACGCTCATGGTTCGTCCGGAAATCGGAATCGCCAGGAGCTTCGGTACACTGGACATTGAAACCGGAATCAGGGAGAGGGCTGTTTGGGACGAGGACATCTCAACCACGGTTTGGCTGGGAACCGCTTTTCGGCCGAATCCGATCAACGAATTCCGGTTGCGCTATTACCTGAACCAGGACGGCTCCACGGTTTCGCAGCGTATTTGGGCTGCATATGAAACCGGGGTGGGCAAACGCGCCAATATCCGGGCCAGCCTGGGCGTCCCGCTGGAGGAGACCGGCTCCGGATGGGCCTCGGTGAGGATGGGAGTGCAATATTAAAGTTGAATGGAGAAACCAGAATCCAGAATGAAGAGCATAAAAGAGAATTTGTGTAGGGACACGGCACCCGTCCGCCGCAGCAGTGCCGCTACGGAGGGCGATTGCCGTGTCCATCTTGTTCGCCCGGTCTTGCACGCCATGTTGCTGCTGATTTTGTGCCATGGCTGCAGCATGCTTGAGCCGGCAGACCAGGCCAATTCTCAGATTTCAGTTCGCGTCCTCAATGTGGGCCAGGGCTTGTCGGTTTTGGTTTCTGACGAGAACGGGCACGACATTCTCTATGATGCCGGCCCCGCGGAATCCAGTGCGGTGCTGATCCGGCTTATGGATTCGCTCTCGATTGACACGGTGGAGACATTCATCTTGAGTCACGTGGACGCGGATCATTACGGGGGCTTTTTTGCCCTGGCAAACTCGCGGCCGGTGCGCAGAATATTCTGGATCAACACCCGGCCGTACCGGCCGGAATATGAGGGAATCGCCCTGTTCTGCGATTCCATGAACATCGCACAGTACCCTCTTATAGCAGGCGACACTCTGGCCGGTATTGAAGGCACACGCATCGGATGCTTGTGGCCGCCTGACAATTTCACGGATTGGGGTCGCGACTCAACAAACGGCCAAAGCATTGTGATTCGCGCGCAAATCGGGAACGCGGCCTGCATCCTTCCCGGCGACCTTCCGGCCTGGGCCGAAAGCCTTTTGGTTGTCCAAGGGGCCGAGCTGCGCAGCCAACTATTAATTGCCGGACACCACGGAAGCCGCAACTCGAATTCAATCGCCTGGCTGGCCGCGGTTTCCCCGGAAATGGTCGCGATCTCTTGCGGCCGCTACAATTCCTATGGCCACCCCGACCCCGAAATGCTCGCCCGCGTTTCCGCCGCGGGGTGCACAAATGTAATGCGGACGGATCAGAATGGTACGCTCACATTGCGCACGAACGGGTGGGGATGGGATTCTCGGTGATTCCATTCTCAGCCCTTGACCCACTCGCGTTTTGGACCTGGCAATGTGCATTTTGTTTTAATCCATGAGACTTTCCATTTCCAATATCCGCACACCGGACGAGAGAATCCAGCAGCAATTGCTGGAGCAGGTTCGTTCGTTGCCGGGATTTGGACAGCTTGACGTTTCGAATCTCTCCATCCTGCGCGCGGCCCGCGATTTCCGGAAAAGAAACCATCCGGCATACTGCTACACGGTTCAGGTCGAGACACAGGGCCTCAACCCCGCGGACCTGGACCGGTTGCGGTCGCTCAACAAGTCCCTTCACATCAATATTGTTCAACAGTTGAACAACACCGCTCCCATTCCGAGGATTAATCGGGCCGGAAAGCGCATCATTGTGGTTGGGAGCGGACCCGCAGGATATTTCGCCGCGTTGCGTCTTGCGGAGCACGGGTTTGCCGTTCGAGTGCTCGAACGCGGCAAGGCGGTCGAGAACCGCGACAAGGATGTGGCCGAACTCTCGATGAAAGGTCTCCTGAATTGCGAATCCAACATCTGCTTTGGCGAAGGAGGAGCCGGAACATATTCCGATGGCAAACTGGTGACGCGAAAACACGATCCGCGCGTTCGACAAATTCTTGAGAACTTTGTCGAGCTGGGCGCCCCTGCTGCCATCCTCACCGCGAACCACCCGCACATTGGAACGGACATCCTCCGCCAGGTCGTGCAGACGCTGCGCCGGACCCTCATTAAAAATGGCGCGGAGATCTGCTTTGCGGAAAAGGCGGATGATATTGTTCTGCGCAAAGGGCTGCTGGTTTCGGTTCGAACAAGCCGAAGGGACGCCGAAGACTTCTCGGATGTTGTTCTGGCCATCGGCCACTCGGCCCGGGATAGCTATCGAATGCTGTTTGGCCGCGGCATCCAAATGGAATCAAAGCCGTTTGCCATAGGGGTCCGGTGCGAGCACGCCCAGGGCTTCATCAACCAATCGCAACGCGGGACGGAAGCGGGCGAACCCGCCGAGTACCGCCTTGTCCACAATATCAACGAGCGCCGCTCCACGTATAGTTTCTGCATGTGCCCGGGGGGCGCCGTGATTTGCTCGTCAGCTCAGCAGGGCCATTTGGCCGTCAATGGTATGTCCAACTCCCGACGAAGCGGGCCGTGGGCCAATGCCGCGCTGGTGGTGAAGGTGGATGCGGCGGATTTTCCCTCGGCCCATCCCTTTGCAGGAATCGAGTTTCAGGAAAGAATCGAAGCCGATGCTTTTCGCGCGGCCGGCGGCGACTACAAGGCGCCGGCTCAGCGGATCACGGATTTTCTGGCCGGCCGGCCGGGCGTGGATCTTCCCAAATCTTCGTACAGGCCCGGCACAGTTCCAGCGGATCTCAACCGACTCCTGCCCGGATTCGTTGCGGAATGTCTTCGAGCCTCATTGCCCCTTTTCGACAAAAAGATCAGAGGCTTTGTTTCGAGCGAGGCCCTGCTGATCGGCGTTGAGACAAAAACCTCTTCGCCGGTACGCATTCGTAGAGACCCAAGTGGAGCGGCAACCGGAATCGCGAACCTGTATCCGTGCGGCGAAGGAGCGGGCTATGCCGGGGGAATTGTCTCATCCGCGCTGGACGGAATGCTCGCGGCGGACAAGATCGCGGAGAAATATCAGTGAGCCGGACAAGCCGAATCAAACCCATCCGGGGAGCCATGCCATCCAAAATCTGGCGGCCAACCCCTGTGCAACTCAAAGCCGCCATGGACAAACAGATTCCCGACGTTATCGCACCGGGCTTACAAATCCTTTTCTGCGGAATCAATCCTGGCCTCTATTCCGGAGCTGTGGGTCATCATTTTGCCCGTCCGGGAAATCGCTTCTGGAAAGCCCTGCACGGCGCCGGGTTCACCCCGCGGCTTCTCTCGCCCTTTGAGGACGATACACTCCCCATGTACGGCTGCGGTGTAACCAACCTGGTGAATCGAACCACGGCCGGCGCAGAGGATCTCTCAAATGAAGAACTCCGGCGGGGACGAACTCGGCTGGCCCGGAAGAT
>CAYVZU010000113.1:0-13150 GCA_964455935.1 uncultured Fibrobacterota bacterium | reverse complement strand
CAGAACAGGCCTGCGATGAAAAGCGGCGAATACATCTCCATAAGATCAAATAGAATGTTGAGGCCGGGCAGATAATCCTGTGGTCCCAGGCAGACGGCGATAATCAGAAAAGGAGCCGCCTTCAGGTTCCATGAACGTTGAAGAAAATCGTAGGTCGGTACGAGAAGCAGAATGTAGGCATAGGATTTAAACCGGGGAACCAGCAGCGCGTAACAGAAGCACAGGAAGAACAGAAGAACTCGGTCTCGGTCTTGGACCGCCGAGGCCCTCAGGTTTCGAACGGACCGGTACGACACCCACAGTACGGCCGCAATAAAAACAAGATAGACAATCGGCGCCGTCCTTGCCGGGATTTCCCATCCGGTCTTTTCCGAGCAAGCAAGCACCAGGTCTGTGATCAATGAAAGACTTGAAGGACTAGTGATACTTCTCTCCCCCATGACTTGAAATGCATTGGCGAGGTAGCCCAGGAAAAGTTCGCGATTGTGCAGATTGCTCAGCAGGGGAAGAGCCCCAAAGGCCAGCAGGGATCCCGTAAGATAGGCGTATTTGCGCCGGTGTTCCGCAAATAAGAGCAGCCCAAGAAAGAGGATGGGTGTGATCTTGTAATAAGCGGTGACCACGATGAGAATACAGAACGGCAGATAGCGTTTCTTCAGAAAAAAATAGAAAGCGAGCCATGTGCAAAGCTCGGCAAAGATGAATGTGTTCCCGGCTTTGAAATCCGTTACAAACGTGTTGTTGTACCCCAGCAGAAGCAGGATGAAAAAGAGCAAACCGGTCTTTCGATCCAGGAACCTGGATTGCCAAAGCCTGATCAGGAAATATGCGGCAATAACCTTGAGGAGCAGGAAAAGAACGGCCGCGTGGCGATATTCGAATCGCAAAAACGGCCGGAACGGAAGCAGGCATTCGGCCATATAGCCGAAGGGGATCCAGACCGGCTCATTCAAGGCCTTCGAAAGATTGTCATTGCTGTAGGGACTCCATCCCGCCGAATGAGCCTTTGCGGCTGAGTAATAAACCTTGAAATCCCATTGGTATTTGCCTGGGTGCGATCCGATTAGAAGCAGCAGGAACAAGGCATAAATAAAAAGGCCGGTCCAGGCAGCCCCAATCAAAGTCTTTCTGGAACGCAATCCGGATCCCAGCCGGGACCCGGGCGCGGCATCGACCTTCCCGTACAAATCGGGGTTCGCAGGATCGCTCACCATGTTCTCCTTTGCTCTCATTCAAGCTCGCCAGTGCTAAACGGATGAGGACTTGCTCTCGTTGGCGACCACCAAGTCGTTGCGAATCAATGAATTACATAAAAAATGGTTATGGCAAAGAAAAAGTTAAAGCCCCGACCCTTTTCTGCCGATAAATAAAATGGACTGGGTCCGTATCAGGGACGATGCGGGAAATATAGATTTCTTGCTGGAGGTCCCCCATGATGATCCAGAATGCCAATCGTACCAGCCTCATCGGCCAGATCGGTCAGACGACTTTTGGTCTCGCCAAAATCCTCGAAAAACTCTCGACCGGCCGCAAAATCAACCGTGCATCGGATGATGCTTCGGGCCTTGCCATTGCCGAAAAGCTCATGGCCCAGGTGCGCGGCTTTCGCCAGGCATCGGACAATGTTCAGTATGCATCCTCGGCCCTGCAGATCGGCGAAGGCGCGGGAAATGAAATCGCCTCGATTTTTCAGCGCCAGCGCGAACTGGCCTTGCAGGCCTCGAACGGTACACTCACCGACGATCAGCGCGCATCCCTTAATGAAGAATACCAGGCATTGACGGCCGAAGCCGATCGTATCGCCAACTCATCGCAGTACAACACCCAGGGGACGGCCGCCGGAACCGGGCTGGCCTCGGGAACGGCCCAGGTGCAAACGGGAGCCAATGCCGGGGATAAAGTGACGCTGCCTTCGGTCGACTACACCTCCGCGACCGTGGGCACAGCCGCCACGGGAATTGCCACTGCAGCCGACGCGCGTTTTGCCGTCACCGCCGTAAGCACGGCAATCGACACGCTCAATACCCAGCGGGCACGGGTGGGCGCAACGATCAATCGTTTCGAACACGCGGTCTCGAATCTGAACAATCAGGCCATCAACACCCAGGAAGCCGAGGCCTCGATTCGCGATCTGGATTTTGCCATGGGCATGGCGGACCTGGTGCGCCAGAATCTGCTCAACGAGACATCGATTGCCTCGATGCAGCATTTCAACCAGGTGAGCTCGCAGAACCTGATGGCGCTGTTGGGAAACTGAACGCCGAACGCCAAACGTTGAAGGTTGAAGGTTAAAATAATTGTAGCTATACAGGTTCCCATGAAACCACAGAGAGAAATCCGAGTTAAAAAAAATGAGAACACAGAGAGAAATCTTTCCGGCGCGCACCGCGCCGGAATAGATCTTTTCCCACTCTGTGTCCTCTTCTCCAGCCTCAGTGTTTCTCTGTGGTTTCATGATTCTTTCGAGAGACGCGAGTCGTTACAAATAGTTTAAGATGGGCAAACTGAATCGAGCAGTCGATTACTCGGAAATGCAAATCCGCACGGCCGGAAAAATGAAGGGCATTCTTCTGCTGCACGAGGCCGGGCTGAGATATGTCCACAAGGCTCTGGAGCAGCCCGAGCGCCGGAAGGAATTTGCCACCAAGGCCCTGAATACGGCGGTGCAGCTGCAAATGGCGCTTCGGCTTGAAGGCGACGGCGTTTCCGAAGCTTTGTTCTTGCTTTACGACTATCTTTATCGGCTCCTGGACCGGGCCGATGACGCGGCCCTAAACGAGAGCATCCGCGTTTTCGAACACCTCACCGAAACCTTCCGCCTGCTCAACCGTGTTTCACGACCTGCGTAGGCCGGCAATCCCCAAGACGAATTACATCTTCCGCCTCTTGCCCTCGAGCATGGACTTGAGGGATTCGATTTCTTTCCGGGCCGCTTCAATGCGACTATCATACAGGCGAAGCTGGTATTTCAGATTGTCGATCCGGACCTCTTCGCGCTTGAGAAACCGCTCGCCTCGTTTCTGGCGTATCGAGAGTTCGGACAGAGCGGCATCGTACTCCTTCCGGCTTTTTGGACCTGAGGCAGCGCCGGACTGGGTTTTGCTTATATGCGCGTCCGGAACGGATGCAGGGACTGATTGACCGCCAGAGGCGGACGGGTCCTTCGCGGCCGCCTGGGCTGGGGCCGCCGCCTGCAATTCCTGGGTTTTGGCTTTGGTCGTATCGAGCCTGGCTTGAAGTACGGCCGCGAATGCGAATCCTTTGCGGTCCATGTCCATGGCAACGGCCGCGATCAGGTTCGGGCCGCTGCGCAGAAGCTCGGTCACATTGTACCCTTTGATCTGCATCCAGTCCTCGGCGGATGAATCGTCGCAGGCCACATAGGTCCCATTGATATAGATCCGGAAATTGTCATCGGCCGTCACGCTGATCTCGCCGCTGATAGGCTGGCCCCGCAGCATAAAACTTTTTCGGAAATAGGCCGTGGTCTCGTTGGGCTCGGCCCACACCGGCGACGGCGGTCCGGCCAGAAACGGCAGCTTTCCTTTAGGCTGACCGGACCGGGCAACGGACCAGGCGGAATCGTTGAACCCCTGTTTGAACCAATCCTCCCCGGGCTTCGCCGAACCCGGCGCCGAGCGCCACGAAGAGTCGGTGATCACACTGGCCAAGGCAAGATGTTTTCGCGCGGCATAATGATCGGGATCCATGATGGCCAGGTGATCCAGTATTTGATCGGTCCAGCGCCCTTGAATTCCGTCCTGCTGAGCGCGCTCGAGCGATACCTTATAGCGGGCCAAGGCCGCATCCTGAAGATCGTAGGCCACATCCTCAAGCTGAAAGGCCAGTTCCTCGTCCTGGTCCTCGGCCACGGGCTTTTTGGCATCCGTGAGGATCTCGATCGCCAGTTTCTCGAAATCGTGTCCCTGCCGGAAATTCATTTCCGCCAGCGCATCGGCCAGCTTGCGACTCCAATCATTGTCCACCTTAAGGGAATCCAGCCGCCGCCAGCCGCCCAACCAGGCCGAAAGGGCCTTTTCCTTGATGGGTGCCACGGTCTGCAGCAGCTTCGACTTATAAAGGGCAACCTGCAACGGGTCCCGGAGAATCACGTCGGGAACCGGGCTGTTCTCGAGCAGGTTGGCGCTTTGTGCATGAAAATCGCCGGCGCGGAAAAAGACCTCGGCCAGGCTGTTGCGCGCCTTGCCGGCAGTGCCCAGCGCCTCGGCCGGCAGGCTGTCCCCGGCGACAGAAACGAGCTTGAGCACGGTTTCGTAAGGGCCCGCGGCCCGAAGGATCAACTGCGCGACCGCTTCGGCGATTTCCTTTTCGAAGACGATCTTTTTAAGAGGATTGGCCGCGGCCGGCCGGTCCTGTTTCCAAAACGCGAGCGCGAAATCCTCGTAAAGTCGGCCAATGGCCAGGGATGCTTCGAAAATGCGCACAGTCCGGTACTGGGCGGCCTCCTCGTATTTGAGAGCGGCCCGTAACAGAGCGTCGTTCTTGCGTTTTTGCGATTGGCGAAGGGCCTCTCCGGTTCCGGTGAACCGCAAATCGCCATACTGTCGTCCATATTCGGCGGCCATGGCAAAAACGGCCTCCGCGGCCCAATAATCGTTGCCGGGCGCGCCGGCTTTCTTTTGGCGGGCATTGAGAGCGGCGGCGGCCTCCCACCGAGCCAGGGCCTCGGTTCGCTTTCCCAAATCCATCAGGATGACACCGGAAACGTGCAGCGCCTCCACGGCCAGGGGGTTGCCCGGATAGCCTTGGCTGAACCGTCCAAAGACTTTAAGAGCGCGGTCGTTCATGTTGCTGCGCCGGTAGAATTTGGCCGATTCAAACAGCAACCGCTCAACATCCTCGGCCTGCGGGAATAGAGCTGCATAGCGCTCGTGCGTCTCGGCAACCCGGTCGAGGCGCCCCTGTTTCTCGTAGCAAAGCGCGAGATTGAAGAAAGCGTCCTTCATCTGGGGCGACTGGGGATAAAGCCGAATGAGGCGTTCGTAGGTTTCCCCCGCCGCGGCAAAGCTGCTGTCCCGTTCGAAATCGAGCGCGGCGTTAAACAGGGCGCCCGGAGCATGTTTCGATTTTGGGTAGCGCGTCACCAGTGTATCGTACATCCGCGATGCATCGCGCCACTGGCTCAATTTCTCGTAGGCTTCGGCCGCGCTGAAGAGAACGACATCGGCATATTCCGATTGCGGATAGCGCTTGGCGATCTCATAAAACAGGAGCGCCGCTTCGGGGAACCGGCCCATTGTAAGCGCGGCCTCGGCCAATCGGTAGCGGGCCTCGACCAGCCGGCGGAACGCTTCGTTGCGGACCTCGGTTGAGGCGGTCACCGCAATTAGCTTCTCGTACCATTCCGCGGCGCGCTCGTGCTGGCCCAGCCCCGTGAAACCCTGCGCAATGAGTTGCACCGAGGCCTCAAACTCCTTGGGCTGGGGCGTACGCTTGACGATCTCCTGGAAAAAAGAGATCGCTTCCTTGAAAAGCCCCCGGTTGTAATGGGTCGAGGCCGCAATGAAAAGAATGCGCGAGGCTTCGCTATCGCCGGGATAGAGCCGCAGAAAATTGGCGCAGGCCGAAACCAGGTCCCGGGCCTCCGGCTCCAGGCGGCCCGTGCGCATCAGCGAATCGGGCGCAAGGGCGGGCAGCGATGCCAGAATGTTTTGGGCCATGGCAACGGCGTTGATGGCGGCTTCCTTGCGGTGCTTATCCTGTTTTAAATAGTCATTGCACAGGCGCAGATACTCGCGAAGCGCGGCCGGATAATCCTGCAGGTTCTGGTCCAGAACCACCGCCATGTTCCAGTGGGCCTCATAGGTGCCCGGCGATTTGTTGTAGACCGCAATTAGTTTGGCGTAATTGCCGGCCGCGGCGGCATACAAATCGCGCGCATTGGCCGCCCGCGCGCGCGCCAGCTGGCGGTCGGCCACCGCCGTCAGGGATTGGACGGCCTCGTCGTTGAGCTTGGCCAATTGCGAGGAGCGGGCGTTGGCCCGCTGCCACTGGCCGCCGCGCGCAAACCGGCCAAAGAACTCGATGCGCGCCGAGTCGGCACTGTCTTCGTCCTTGAGCCGGATGTGGCAGCGCACGCGGGCCAGCTGCGCCACCGGCGCCTCGGCGCTAAGCGGGTATGCGCCCAGAAGCGCCGCGTAGACATCCAGGGCCGCAGGATACTGCTGTTGCTCCTCGTAGAGTTCGCCCAGGCGCACCAGAACCAGGGATGCGTAGTCGCGATTGCCGATGAGGCGTAAAAACTCCAAGGCGCCCGCCAGGTTGTTCGATTCGAAGAAGCTGACGGCAATGAAATCAACGGCCTCGGTGCGCAACAGGGGATTGCTCCGGTCATCCGCATGGGCCTGATCGAAATCCGGCTCCACTTCTTCAATGAGGTACTTGAAGACGCTGATCGCTTCGGGATACCGGTCTTCCATATAATAGCACCAGCCCAGGCGGTATAGGGCTTCGGAAAAATTCCGGTTCTCACGGTAGGCCAGTACTTTTTTATAAATCTCGGCGGCTTTTTGAAAACCGCCGGCCGGGTCCCTGGGGTGATCGAAGTAGTATCCGGCCATCTTCATCATCGCTTCGACGCGGTATTCGCTTTGCGTGTGAACCTCGACAAGCGCCCGGTAGAGGCCCAGGGCCAGAGCCATTCCGCTCTGTTTTTCGATACAGAGCGCCTTGTAGTAGAGAGCGTCATCCACATAGGGGCTGTTGGGATACTCGGCCACGATCCGGTCATAGGTGCGTATGGCTTCCGAAAAATCGTAGGCAGGGAACTCGGGTTCGGTGGAGATCTCGCCCTTGTCCACCCGCTCAAGATCCTCTTCGTACCGGTTGAGAGCTTCTTCAAAGCGCGCCACCGCACGTTCGTAATACAGTTCGGCAAGCCGGATGTAGATGGGGTCGTTGAATTTGACCAGCGGACAGCTCGAGACCACAAGTTCGAACTGGGTAATGAGCCGTTCGCGTTCGACCAAAAGCCGTCGTTCGAGAGAATCCGCCAACCGGCGCCGTTGGGTCATTCGTTCCTTGACCCGTGCGATTGAATCCTGAAACGGATGATGCAACGAATCGGCATCCGCCGCAAATACCGGGGCGGACGCCGCCGTGAGCAGTACGGCCGAAAGCATCAAAAGGCTTCTCATTCAACCGCCTCGGCCGGCTTCGCTTTCGTACCGAGAAGCTCCAGTTCGCGCTGCCATTGCCGAATGCGGCCGGCGGAGCTGCTGATCGTCTCGTTTTCGCTCCGGATTTGCTCTTTGAGCGCTTCATAACGGATCAAGCCCCAGTCAACGAACTTGGCCAGGAGATATTCGGCTTCGGAGGCCGGCATTCCCGTCGCAAAAAGCTGGCGGAGAAGAAGGTCCTTTTCTTTGCGGAGCCGGCCGACCAACTCAACCTGAGCAGCCCGTTCGGACCGGGCCGCCTGCAATTGGCCAAGCGCTTTTTGGCTGCCGAGAGAATCGGCCGCAACCTCGAGCGTTTCCGACAGGGCGGCCACACGGGCCTCGGCCGCGGCGCTATCGGCCGCAGCGCGGCCAAGTTGCTCGAACAAAAATCCCTGGTAGCGCTGCTGGGCATAGCCGCCCTGGCTCACCAGACGCCGTTTGCCTCCCGTGGGATCCACGATCTTTTCGATGGTCTGCAGCCGCTTGCGCAACTGCCGGATTTTCGCCTTCTCTTCGCGGATTGTCTTGCGCAAGGATTCATTGTGAAGCGCTTGGGGATGGGCTGTGAGCTGGTTCCAGCCGGTTTCGATTTCGGCCAGCCGCCGGCGTTCGTCGTTGGTGAAAAAAAGGCATCGCAACGCAGCGCCAAAGGCGTCGGCGAACCGCTTGCTCTTGATGCTGTTTCGTTCGTCACCCAGCGCCCGATAGGCCCGTTCAAGGACCAGCGAAATCTCGAAGACATGCCGGCTTTCGGGCGAGTCCTTTAAGACCGCCCGGGCCATGCGCAGGGCCTGTGAATTTTGATTGAGCTCCAGGTGAACAAAGGCTTTGCGCAGGCGCGCGTCTTCCGTCCGGCGGCTCTTGGCCGCGACGCGGTCGTACATGCGCAGAGCGGCTTCGTACTTTCGCATGCGAAAGTAAATGTCGCCCTGAAGCAGAAAGGCTTCATCGCGAAGCGCGGGATCCTGTTCCGTGGCCGCGGCGGCGTCCAGACGCAGAAGCGCCCCGGTCGAGTCGCCCTGGGCGGCCAGCGACAGACCGTGCAAAAACAGGGCGGACGCGTAAAAGTCGCTTTCGCGCGGAACCCGCCGGCAAAACGCGATGGCTTCGGAGTAGCGCAGGGCGCGAATGCGGCCTTTGGCCGACAAATACAGCGAAGCGCCCCGCAGCGGATGGCCCGGATACTGCCGGCCAAAAAGGTCGCCTAAGGAGTCGCAGGACTCAAGATCACGTTCGCGGTAGTAATGATCCTGCAGGCGATACACCGCGAATACGCGAAGCGGACTCTCGGTGTAATCATTGAGGAGCTCGCGAAGCGGCCCCACCGAAGCCGCGCCCAACCCCAGCTTGCGGTATGACTCGGCCATCATCAGTAGACGGGTATCGCGGGTCCCGTCGGGAATATTCAGCGTATCGATGCGCTTGAGGAGGAGCAGCGCCGATCGGTAGTCGCCCTTGCGGTACAGTGCGGAAGCCTCGGTCAGCTGCACCGGGAAGAGCATCTCGAACTCGACCGCGGGTTCGTAGAGCCGCCCCATTTCATCGTCCAAAACCAGATCGGGCAGAAGCGCCATCTGCGCTTTGGCGGGAAGGGAAAGGCATGCAAAGAACCCGAGCAGCAAAGTAAGCCGGAGGACAGCCGGGTGGCACGCACTTGTGCGTGTCTTGGTCTGGCGAAGATTTATTTTCATCCTCTTCCTGCTGAACACTGTATGCCGACCCCTGAATGCCCGCCTTTCTCTCTTCGCCTATTCATTTGCAGCACCGGAACCCGATCCGATCGTCGCTCTGCATGATGGCCCCGGGAAAGACCTGGCGGCATCCGGCCAGCGGCCCCGACGAGAAATCGCCCCCCGCAATGGTCCTGTGCGGCAGTCCCCCGTCATCGACCCATTCCCATAAATTACCGCTCATATCCGCGATCCCGAAGGGGCTGATGCACCCCTCTTCGTCGCCGGAACGAAACGTCTCTTTGCCTTCGCTGTTGCAGGCGCTCCGGCGATACGCCTCTCCATATGGATACGCCAGACCGTCCACGCCAGAGCAGCTCCACGCCCATTCCTGCGGCGTGCAGAGCCGTTTTCCCTGATCGCGGCAGGATACAAATGCTTCGATGAAGGACGCGCCTCCCTGGGGCCGCTCACCCGCGATGTTGGGCCACTCGTATTGATCCATGCAGAAACTCCGGTCCGGCCCCATGGCCACGGAAACCATGCCGGCCGGACATCGCTTCCGAACCAGAACGCTCTGGCGAGCGCGGCCGATCTGCTGGCGGCCGTCCACCACTTCAAGAGTCACCCACTTCACACCTGCCAAGGGGAAGACATGGCCCACACGAGCCTCTTGCCGATATGGGGTGTCGAAGACGCCGTCGTCATCCCAGTCCCATCGGAATCGCAGGTCCCGGCCGGGGCTTTCCTCGTCAACCGTCCCCCCGGCATCGAAGGTCACGCTATCGCCTTCGTGGCAGGCGCCGGGCGTTGTCCGGTATTGCGCAACCGGCGGGAGATCGATCGCGATGAAGGCGCTGTCGGAAGGCCCGCGGAACCCGGTTTCATCCACCGCAAAGAACTTGATCTGCGTGCTGCGCGTCAGGGTAAGAGGTCCGGAGTATAATTTCGATCCCAAGCCGGGTTCCCCGCCGTCGAGCGTGTAGTAGATTCGCGTTTGATCGGGCGCCTGCAGGGACACCGTCTGCATCGAATGGTACAGGCCGGATGGGATGCCGGGCACGGCCCGGGGCACCGTCAGGTCCGCGCGCGTTTCCGCTCCGCGGTTGCCGGCCAAATCCTCGCCGTAGAAAACGATCTGGACGCCTTTCCGGCGCTGCACCTCAACACGGTCTTCCCGCGAAAAATATTTGTTGCCGGCCACGGCGGTCGTGGGGCTGGCTCCCGGATGGCTGCCGTCGAGCGTGTAGTAGATCGAGGCGTTTTCGTCGGCCACGAAATGAACCATCAGCGTCGAATCGCGGCCGCCCCGGGATGTGGAGAACGTGACCGAAGGCGGGGTCCGGTCGACAATGTATTTCTCGCGGCGGATCGGGCTCTGGAAATCGGCCGCATCCCGGGCATAATACTCCAGCGTGAAGACACCCTCCTCCGCAATGGAAAAGGGCCCGCCGTATTCCCGCAAAGGCGGCGTGGGATCGGCCGTCTTGAACAGCCGGTAGTGAATTTTCGCGGTGCGGCCGGTCTTCATCTCCACGCGAATCGCCTCGCGAAAGGCCCCGCCGGGCGGGTTGACTTCCACGGCCGGGCTTTTCAGATCGTCAAGCTGGTAGGTGCGGCTCCTGTTTCCGGCCACGTCCCGGGCGAAGTAGGACAGCGACTGTCCGCGGCGCAGAACGATGGGGCCGGCGTAGGTCGGCGAATTCACGGTGGGCGAGGTCTCGTCGATTTCGTAATGGATGCGGGCCGAAGGCTTGCTGCACGTCAGCACAATCCGAAAATCGGTGCCGAAAGCCTCCCCCTCGATGCGCGCACTCACCGCGGGCTCGGTCGCGTCGATCACGTAGATCTCTTTGTACTCCGGGCTCCAATGGCCGGCCACATCCTGCCCGCGATAGCGCAGCTCGGTCCGGCCGTTGCGCGAGAGAACAAGCTTGTCGTGGAAGACGGCCCCGGTCTCGTCCACGGCGCGGCCGTTGAGCGTATAGTACACCGTTGCGGGCTCGCTGGCCGCCAGAATCACCTCGACAGGATGGTTGAAGGCGCCCCCCGGCCGGTTGATGGCGACCGTGGGCGGGACCTTGTCATACACAAACCTTTTCTCCAAAACCGGGGATGCATTTCCGGCTTCGTCCCGGGCCATTGCCTTTAACACCACAACGCCTTCGGTGCGCACCAGAATGGGTCCGGTATATTTTGGCGAACCCTCCGCGGGCACACGGCCGTCGAGAGTATAGACGATCTCGGCCTTTTCGTTGCACCGGATCGTCACGCGTTCCCGCTGGCCTTCGAGGACACTTTCGATCTTCATCGCGGGCGGGGTGTTGTCCACCAGGAATGCAACCCGTTCGACCAGGCTGGTGTTGCTCGTGCTGTCCACGGCGAAATAGGAAAGCTGAAAGCGGCCGGCCGGAATCACAACGGAATCGCGATACGGCTGGTATCCGGATTGCGGAGCAAGTTCGTCGAGGGAAAAAAAGATGCGGGCCGGTTTGTCCACGCGAAGCCGGGCCGTGACCGGCCGGTTGAAAAGGCCGCCTGCGGGCAGAACCGTGACCACGGGCAATCGGGAATCGATCACAAAGTCGAGGGTCTGCGCTTCTCCGCGGTTCCCGGCGCGATCCACCGCGACAACATGCACCGTGGCCGTGGAATCGATGCGCAGGGAATCGGAAAACCAGGGGGCGTTTTCGTCGGCAGCCCGGCCGTATGCATAATGAAACCGGCAGGGCTCATCGGCCTGTCCGCGCAGAAAAAAAGCCCGGCCGAACCGTCCGCTTCCCGGCCGGAACACGGCATTGGGCGGCCGGGTATCGACCCAATACACCTGTGAATCGACGGGCGCAAAATTGCCGATCAGGTCCTCGGCCAGAACCTTGAGGACCGTACGGCCTTCCTGCGAGAAGGTGATCGGTCCCCGATACAGGTTGGATTTGACGGTGGGCTCGCGGCCGTCAACGGTATAATACAGAATTGCGCTTTCATCCACGTGCAGCGCCACGGCCGGAAATCGGTTGAAGGTCCCGCCAACCGGAGAATAGGTGAGGCGGGGCGGTTTGGTGTCGGGGCGGAATGCGGCTTCCTTGCTGGATTGTTGCGCAACGGATTTGCGGACCGGGCCGGTCTGGGCGGCAAATACCGCGGCGGCCAGAAACAGAAAAAATCCGGCAATCATTCGTGCGGGGATCCCGCGCATTGCTCTCGCCCGAACGCCCATATTCCGAAGCCTTCCCGGGTTGCCAAGGATCTCCGGTCTTTCATCCCAACTCACAACCCCCGACTCACGACTCCCAACTTTCCTCATTTGAGCCGGTCCTTGTATTGCCGAATGGACGACGCATATTCACCTCGGTAGCCTTTGGCCAGAAACAACGCCCAGTATTGGCGCGCCGAACCTGGGTCGTTCTTGATCAGAAGATGCGACAGGCCGGCCCAATAAAGAATTTCGGGGTTTCTGGTATCTTCCGCCGCCGCGCTTTTGAAATAAAACAGCGCGCGGTCATACAGGCCGGACTTCGGGTCGCCCAGGCCCTCGGCCTGTCGATAGGCGCACACGCCGCAGCCCAGTAGGGCCTTTGCATTGCGGGGCAGCACCGATAACACACTCTGGTATTTCATGGTTGCAACGGAGTACCATTCAAGTTTTCGGTAGAGGTCGGCCATTTCAAGCAGGTACTCGGTGTTGCCCGGGTTGCGTTCAACCGCGGCCTCCATGATATGCATGGCCTCGTCCTTCCGGCCGGCTTCCGCCAGAAGCCAGCCTAGTGCCACACGCGCCGAATCGTTCTGCGGCTTCAACTCAAGATACTCGCGAAAATTATCCTCGGCCTTGTCCACAAGCCCCATGCTGGTGTAGAGTTCCGCCAAAAGGATTCGCGCCTTGAAATTCGACGGATCCACAAACACGGCTTCCTCAAGGCATTGGAGCGCTTTTCGGGATTTCTTGAGCCGCATCAAGGTGTAGCCCAGATTGGTGAGGGCCATCGACGAACGGCCGGCCAGCAACAGCGCTTGCTCCAATTCGCCCCGGGCCTGCTTCCAGCGGCCGCGCAAGAGAGAAAGGCAACCCAGGTTTTGGAGCGCCGGACCGCAGCGCGGATCAATTCGCAAAGCCTGGCGCAGCAGGCACTCGCCGCTCGCCGTATCGCCCTGGGCCAGAAACAAAACAGCTTTGTTGCTATATAATTCGGCCCGGCTTGTGTCCAGATAGATGGCTCGGTCCAGGCAGTTGTGCGCCTGGTTTCTCCATCCAAGCTGGAAGTGTGTCGATGCCAGGTTCATCAATATGCCCGGAGACTG
>CAYVZU010000112.1:0-13257 GCA_964455935.1 uncultured Fibrobacterota bacterium | reverse complement strand
CCGCGAGGGCCCGGTTTCCAGGCAGAGACCCTGGTCCGGCTGATCCGTGACGGAAGCAGCGTTCGCGAGGTGGGTATTTACCTGCGCTGCACCTCCCGCAACACGACCCGGGTCTTTCGGCCGGCCAGCATTTTGGGGACACTTGCATCCCTGGCCCGTCTATGGCGCCTTCGCTTCTAGCCCCGATCTATTCATGAACTTTCGTCCACGAGGGTCACAAGCGCTACTTGCGGGCCGCAGTGGAAATGGTTGTGAATGGATCGGGCTAAATATCGCAAAGACGAAGCGCCCGCAGTACCCTGTAGCCATAATGGAATAGCATTCCGCGGTAGCCGTACTGCTTAATCTTGCGCACGCTCGGGTTGGGGTGAAAGAGCGTTTTCAGTATTTCATCGGGCAGCAGAATGTTGAGAAGATTGTAAATCTGGTACCAGC
Source organism: uncultured Fibrobacterota bacterium (assembly GCA_964455935.1). Taxonomy (GTDB): domain Bacteria; phylum Fibrobacterota; class CAYVZU01; order CAYVZU01; family CAYVZU01; genus CAYVZU01. The sequence goes on along the minus strand of CAYVZU010000112.1, from coordinate 12,822 downwards.
GCCGGAACCGCTTCTGGTCCGGTCCGGAACGGATGAAAACGCGAGCATCGTCCTTGCCGAAAGCCCGGTCGGAGGCCCTCGGGGCAACAAGCCTGCCATACATCTTGGTCCCGGGCAAAAGCGAAAAATGCGGCATGCGGAAAAGGTCCGAATTCCTCCGCCCAAGCCAGAAGGTCCTTGCGAAATCCCGCGGCTCTTTCTGCCCGGGCAGACCGTAGATGTGCGACCCGAAGATCATGATCCTGTTCTTGCGAAGGACCTCGGCGCAACGGGCATTGAGATCCGCGCTCCCGTGTTTGTCCATATCGGCGAACGCGGCCGGCTCATAGCTGTCGAACCCAATCAGCGCGCCGTAGAGCCCGGCCCGGGATGCCAGGGCGATCATTCCCGGGTTTTGCGCCACCGTATCGGTCCGCATTTGAGCGAAGAGCCGCACATTTATCCCGCGGCGGAGAATCTGTTCGAAGAGCTGCTCGTGCTTTGCCGCGTTCATGGCGAAGTTATCGTCGGCCAGGTAGAGATGCGACCGGCCGGTTCGAACCAGGAGTTCGAGCTCGGCCAGAATGCGGTCATTGCTCTTTTCGCGAAAGCGGCCCCGCCAGAACGTGGTCACGGCGCAGAAATTGCAGTCAAAAGGACAGCCGCGCGAGGTCTCCATGGATCCCGCCAGGCGTCCCGGAAACCAGCGCGACTTTCGTGCGGCAAGAAGCGATACGGCGGGAAACGGCGAATCATCGAGATTGGCAAGAAGAGCCCGATCCGGCGTCCGGACCAGTGCGCCGTCACGCAGGAAGGACAGGCCCGCAATGGGAAAGAAGTCATCGGATCGCGCGCAGCCCGTGCCAAGGAGTTCGACAAGGGTCTGCTCCCCCTCGCCCCGAACGACCACATCGATTCCGCCCCGCAGAAGCAACTCATCGTGGAAGGAGGCCGCCTGGCCGCCCGCGGTCAGAAACAAGTTGGGATGAGACGCCCGAACTTGACGGACCAACTCCAGGGTCCGGAACACGTCGCGCGCCGCCATAATGCTGAACCCCACGACCTGCGGGCCAAATTCGTGGATGGCTTGCCAAACCCGATTGGATCGGAACCGAAGTTCGGTGTTGTCGTGAAGCCTGACTTCATGCCGGGGCCCGGCGATCCCGGCCAATAGCGGCAGCACGAATGACGGCCAGTCAGGCTGCGTGAAGGTATGTCCGTGCGAATGGTGAAGGGGCGAGTTCGTGAAGAGGACCTTCAATGCTGCGCTCCGCTAGTTCGGCGGTTCCCACGGCGGGACGAGCATGTTCGAAAGGAATTCCCTGCGATCCAGGAATGGGTAAAGATCTTCGAGCGGGCGGGGGGCCATGGAACCGTCCGGCCGCCGGGCCGAAGCGAGGCGGGGGACAAGTGGCTGCATGTCCGGCATCATAATCTCGCAGAGGAAGGGACCCGGCTGCGCAAGGACCCGGTCGATTCCGGCCCGCAGTTGCTGCGCGTTGCGGAAGCGAATGGCGGGAATCCCGTAGGCCTTTGCGATGCGAAGGATGCTGGGGCAACTCAATCCGCTCCCGGCATCGGACCCCGTCAACCGGCCAAAATGATTCTTCTGCATCAGCTTGATCGTTAAATATCCGCCGTTGTTCAAGACAAAGAGCAGAACGGGCAGACGGTAATGGACCAGGGTCTGTAGTTCCTGCACATTCATCTGGAGTCCGCCGTCGCCGGAAATGCAGACCACCTTTCGTCCGGCCGCACAGCAGGCCCCAATGGCCCCCGGCAATCCGAATCCCATGGAAGCGTGGCCGCTGGAGGTAAAGAGCCGCTGGCCGGCTCTGGTTTGAAACGCCTGCATGGTGCAGGTGAAGGAGGTGCCCATATCGGTGACCACAACGGCCCGGCGATCGAGCCTGCGCGAGAGCACGTCGATGAAGTGGAACGAGTTCACGCCCGCGGGCATGCGCGCATACTCGGGGAGGACGACGGGATACCGCCTCTTCCATTGCCGGCATTGCCGGCGCCAGGGTTCAACCGAAAGCCTGCCGTTTCGTCCGGCGATGGGAGCCAATTCCCGGAGGAACTCGCCGATGTCGGCGCAAACCGCCCAGTTCAGCGTCAGCGAGGGCTTTTGCAGTTCGGGCGCATCGATATCCACCATGGCCTTTTTCGCCGACCGGGCAAATGCCCGCCAGTGATAGCCGATCTGTGGAACCGACAGCCGCGATCCCAGGATCAGAAGAAAGTCCGCGTTCTGGACCGCGAAGTTGGCCGCCCGCTCGCCGAAAATCCCGCTTCGGCCCGCGTAAAGCGTGTGGCGTGTGGGGATAAGATCGGCGGCCGTCCACGAGGTCACCACGGGCACGCCCAAGCGGTCGACAAGGCGGCGGAATTCCCGCTGCGCGGCTGCGCTTCGAATTCCGTAGCCGGCGATAATCACGGGGCGCCGCGCGGTGGCCAGCGCGCCCGCGATGGCAGCGGCTTTGCGGCGCAAGCCGGCCGGTTGGGTGCGCGCCGCCGGAGGCAGGAATCCCTTGAGCCGGGCCGGTTCAACCAGCCGGCTTTGGACATCGAGAGGAATGTCGATCCAGACAGGCCCGGGCCTTCCGGTTGTCGCCAGGTGGAAAGCTTTCTGAAGATGGTACTTGATCTCTAGCGCATTCTCCACCGTGACGGCATACTTGGTCACGGGCCCGACCAGCCGGACAATGTCTGTCTCCTGTATGCCGAACTGCCGAAGGCCCGTATCCCGCACCAGGGAATCGGTGGTGACCTGGCCCGAAATCACGACCATGGGAATGGAATCGATCCAGGCTCCGCAAACACCCGTAAGCGTATTGGTGCCGCCCGGCCCGGACGTGACCAGAACAACGCCGGGCCGCCCCGTGATACGCGCGTAGCCTTCGGCCGCCATGGCGGCGGCCTGCTCGTGCTGCACGGCAACATAGCGCAACCGGCGCTGGAGGCCCGCCGCATCCACAAGATGCATGGCCGCGCCCCCGCAGACCGCAAAGACGTGCGTAACGCCCCAATCCGCAACGGTCGCAAAAACATAATCGGCCAGGCGCATGCGGTGCCTCAGATGAAGTTGATATGCTGCGGAGGGTTCATCAGGTCCCAGAGAAATTTATTGATGTAATCCTGGCGACAGCCGATGGTGCAATCGCGGTGTACGTCAACCAGTTCCCGGATCTGGCGCTGAATTTGCCAATAGTTGTCGCCGCGCACAATGTCATAGTATGAGTCGCGGTTGATATCCCCCATGCAGAAACGCTCCTTGCCAAAGAAGGGCCCGCAGGGATAGACCTTGCCGTTTCCGCTGATCTGCCCCAGAAAGGGCGTGCCGTGGCAGATATCGTACTTCCGGCAGCCCTGGCGGTAGATGTCGGTCTCCGCCGCGATGTTGATCTTGTTCCATTTGACCGTGACTTGATAGTCGTCGGTCGCCATCGTCTCGGCTGCCGCAAGGTCCTTTTCCGCCAGGGCGTAGTCGCCGCTGTGGATCCCCAGTTCTCCGTATTCCGTATCGGAGCACTGTTTGACCTGGAAATAATCGACACCCAGTCCTCGCCCCAACTTCGCGAGGGGGAGGATTTGGTCGAAGTTCTCCGGAATCAGGACCATCTGGAGGCCCAGGGTGCAAGGCGCGCCAAGCTTTCGCTTCAACTCAACAAGGAATCTCACCTTCTCGACCACCATCGAAAAAAAGCGCCCTTTCAGACCATGGATGCGGGAGAACGCTGTTTCGTTCGCGGCGCTCAGATTGATGCGGATGAAGGAGCAGTTTTGGAGAAGTTCCCCGGCCCGGTCCGGATCCAGAATCAACGCGTTTGTGGCGATCCCGGTATCGATCCTCTTCTGGCCGGCGAGCACAACCGCATCGGTGAGAGCGGGATTCAGCGTGGGCTCTCCGTCTCCGATAAAAGCGATGCTGCGCACGCCCAACCGACCGCAATCCTCCACGAACCGCAGCAGAGCCTTCGGCTTGATCAGTTGGCCTCGTTTCATTCCGCCCTGTGTGACGGCAATGCAGTAGGAACACTTCATGTTGCAGAACTTCGTAAGCCCCATGTCAATCTGAATCGGCGCTATCCGCTCCCCCTGTTGCCAGGCCCTTACACGGTCGAGATGATAGAGCAGTTTGTGCCCGTCAAGGCGGAACTTTTCCCTCTGAGTGAGAAAGGTGTGGCCGGTATACTGGTTTGGCAGTCCGGCCTTTTTCAACGCCTGCCCAGTGAGCTTTTGCCGGTCCACAATGTGCCTTCCCGAGCGCAGGGCGTGCCCGTCATGATCCGCCGTAAGGAGGTTTGAAGGGATGCCCTTTTTCATGATCGGCCTTTTTGTTGAGGTCCCTTCGGTCCCTTGGGTGATCCAAAAATACGGATCCCCATTCGCAAAGTGGCGCGCAGGATATGCCCCGGCCCGTAGAGGCTGACGGCATAGGCGATCTTGCCGGGATTTCGCAACGCCCAGGCAAGATAGGCACGAAGAATATAGAAACGAAAATTGAACCCCCGCAACCCGGGCGTTATATAGGAAGGCCGGCCACCCGTGAAGGTCGCGGGCGCCAGGTCTTCCGCGATCGCGCCCTGGCGGACCAGAGCGGAATGGACAGGGGTGCCCCGAAAGGGTTGAAAACAGTTGAAGTGAATGAAATCGAAGCGGCCCTTGCGGATCAATTTCGTTGTTTCGCGCAAGTCCGCGCGCGTCTCGCCGGGAAAGCCCAGCATAAAAAAGGCCTGTACGCGCAGACCCGCGCGGCGCATGTCACGCAGAACCGGCGGGAGGGCCTCGAGGTTGATCCCCTTGCCCATGCGATCGACAACACGTTGCGAGCCGCTCTCCGGGGCGATGGTAACCGAGTCGAATCCCGCGGCTTTCATCAGCGACCACAGCTTTGGCCCACCCCGGTCGAAGCGCATCCCGTTGGGGAGCGAGAACCGGATTTGGCCAAGGCCCAGGTGGATGACGCCGCGGCAGAACGCCATCGCAAATTCGGTGTCGAACGTGAAGTTGTCATCGAGAATCTGAAACCAGCGGATGGCAACGCGCCCGTGGAGCTGTCGGATCCATTCCATTAAGTAGGGAATGCTGTGTTTGCGGATCGCACTTCCATTGAGAGTGGGAACCGCGCAGAACGCGCATTGGAAAGGACAGCCGCGGGTCGTCCACAATGGTGCACTGTTCGCGGCGGGCGAGTTGTACCGGGTGTTGCCGCGCAGGTATGCGGGGAGTTGAATGGCTTCATAGTCGGGCGGCCGTATGGAATCGAGCGGCGCAACGCGGTCCATTTCGTTGAAGGCCAATGTGCCGCCGCTTTGGCGGTAAACAAGGCCTTTGACGTTTTCCCAGCTTGGATGGCGCCGCTGGCATTCGTCCAGAAACGCCGGAAACGCGCGTTCGGCCTCCCCGCGTAAAACAAAATCCACTTCGGCTCTGCCCATCAATGGTGCTGCCAAGACGGTTGCGTAAGGCCCACCCACCAGGGTCCGGATGGAAGGATTCAGGTCTTTTACCCTCCGGCACAGCGCGAGCGTTTCGTCGAAGGTTGTGTGCCAGCAGGACACGCCCACAACGCCTGGCGCGAAAGCCGAAAGCTCGCGGGTCAACTCAGGGGATGACGCATCGAGGCCTCGCAGCGCGCAGTCAAAGATCCGTACGCTGTGCCGGTTGGGATCGGTGTTGGCCTTCAGGTAGGCCAGCCCGAGTGGAATTCCCATTCGGCCAAAACCCTTTGGCCAGATCAGCGCCGCATTCATCGTCCACCGTTCTAAGGAGTTGTCGCTTGTGAAAATACTTGTTTTGGCGTCCCCAGCATTCCTGCCCCGGCCTGCGGAATGACATGCAAGAGGTGAAAAAGCCATTTTATCCACATGCCCAAACGCAACAAGCACAACCCTGGCCGCTCCGCAGTCCCCGTCTCGAAAGCCCCCGACAAAGCCAATTGGGATTTCATTCTGGGGCTGATCCTGTTTGGGGTGGTTGCACTCGCCAACCTTCCGCTGAGCCAAGCCGAACTCATGTCCCCGGACGCCTCCGGTTACCTCGACATGGGGCGCAATATCTTTTCGGGGAAGGGCTTCGTGATTTCCTACAACCTCAACCAGTTCTGGCAGGGACAAGAACACCCTTCTCTACCCTACATGCATCCGCTTTACCCCATTCTGGCTGGAGCTCTCTGGTCATTGTTTCAGTCGGTAATCGCGGTGATTCAGGGCAATATTCTGCTATGGGCGCTAAACTGCGTCTTGGTTTTTGGGGTTCTCCGTTTTTGCGTGGATCGCTGGACGGCCTTGGTCGCCTGTCTTTTCCTGGGCTTCGCTCGTGGTCTTGTTTTCACGGCCCTTTTTCCCTGGACCGAGCAATTGCATCTCTTTCTCCTGTTGGCGGCGGTCTGGCTCAATCTGCGGTTCCCTCGCTCGCAGTTCTGGGTGGGCCTGGTTCTGGGATTCAGCTTTCTCGCGCGTGCCGGCGGGCTTTATAGTATTCTTGCTTTCGGCGTTACTCTCGTGCTGCTGCGGGGATCTTCAAAAGAAGCCCTTGCCGGGTATGGCAAAGCAGCCTTGGGACTTCTCCTTGTTGTCGGCGGCTATGAAGTGATGTGCCTTTTGCTATACCATGCCGCCTACCCGCAATACGCGGGGGCGGCAGCCGGATACTGGGTTGCCGAGCACTATCCGGGAGCATCCTATTCCGCGGGAATCCCCGCGCTGAAGGCGCCCGTTCTCCACTTAACGGGATCGCAAGTTGCCGCGAATATCAGGGAAAGCCTTTGGGGTTCCTTCAAAGCGCTGGGGCTGGTGAACGCGATTCTCGTTTCCGGCGCGGCCTTCTTTCTTTACCGCGCCGCACAACGGGTGCCCGCGCAAACCGATGTTGCAGCGGGCCCAAGAAACACGACAATTCACCTGCTTACGCAGGGCGGATTCGTTCTGTTCGCCAATTGCGCGGCCCATTGGCGCGGCGCCATGTACGAGTTCGACCGTTTCACGGTGATTCCCTATGTCATGCTAAGCTGCTTGGGGTTTGTCTGGGTGGCGGACTCGATTCGCCTGGCCGGCGAGGCACGGCGCAAACAGCAAGCCGGCCGCATTCTCTTCTTTGGGTTTGCCGCTGTTATGATTCTGTTCCAGCTCAAAGAGTATCTCCCCTTCCGCACCTTCTATCTGGATCATTACCCAACACAGCAGGCAGCCTACCGGTCGCACCGCGACGAGATCCATGCCTGGATCCGCTCGAACGCGAAACCCAAGGCCTTGATCGCCTCGAACTACCTGACCGATCCTTTCTACCACGAACGTCCGTTTGTCTCGCTTCCGCCCGACAAGGCCTTTACGGCCAAGAACATGGACGACTACCTGGCCGTATTCAAACCGGATTACGTGCTGACCGGCAACCAGAGCCTGATTCCTTTTCTGCTGGCGCGGGGATTCGAGGAAAAAGCCCGCAGCGGCGACTTGGTCCTTCTGGGTACGCAAGGGAGTGCGAATTGAGCAAGCACTCCAAGGTTAGAAATAAGCCGCAACCGGCCGCCCCGGCAAACACCGGAAAGCCCGGAACCCTTCGCCGGCATATCCTGTTTTCCGCGGCTTTGGCCCTGATCACCTTCCTTCTCTACTCCAATTCCCTTCACGGTGAATTCATTTGTGATGATGAATTTCTGGTCCGGGACAATCTCTACATCCGCTCGGTTCAGAATATTCCCCGGCTCTTTACGCAAAACATTGCGGCCGGCGGCGGCGAGCAATGGAGTTCGTATCGGCCGCTCCAGATGATCACCTATATGATGGATTACCGGCTGTGGAAGCTTAATCCGCGCGGTTATCACCTGACCAACATCCTGATTCAGGCCTGCGCCGTCATCGCGCTCTACTGGCTGCTGCTGTTCTTGTTGATGGAACCCCTGACCTGTTTTATCGCCGCTGTCCTGTTTGCCTTGCACCCAATTCATACAGGCGCCGTGGCCTTTATTTCCGGCCGGGCCGATCCCCTGGCCCTGCTGTTGATGGCCCTCACATTCATTTTCTATCTCCGCATGGATAATCCGGCGCGGGCATGCGGCCTCATAGCGCTTTCGTTTTCCGCCGCGCTTTTGTCGCGGGAAAATGCAATGGTCCTGCCATTGCTTCTTCTGGTCTATCACTTCGCCTTCCGCAAACCGGTTCGCCGGATTCCGTTCGCCCTGATTGCCGGGCTCTCCGTTCTTTACGGACTGATCCGCACAACGCTTCTGCGGGACATGCTCGCCAACGTCACCTTTCATAGCTCAGCGCTCCAGCGCGTCCCCGGATTCTTTGCCGCTTTTGCCGGATACCTGAGGCTGCTTGTATTCCCGCACCCGCTTTCGGCGCGCTATGGCAATACGCTCTTTGCGTGGACCCACCCGCAGGTGCTGGTTGGGCTCGCGCTGTTCCTGGTCTTTTGCGCCTTGCTCTGGCAACAGCGCCGGTCTCGCGGACCATTGTTCTTCGGCCTTGCCTGGTTTCTGGTTTCGCTGATTCCTCTGTCAAATATTGCGCCGCCGCTCAACGCATTTATGGCCGAACACTGGCTTTATGTGCCCTCCATTGGGATCTGTTTCCTGGCCGGCCGTTTCCTTCTGCATGGCTTGCGGCGATGGAATTTTATGACAGGGATTGTCATCGCCATTATCATAGCAGGCTTCTTCACGAAGACCATGGCCCGCAATCGCGCATGGCTCGAACCCATCGGGTTCTATCGGGAGACGCTGGAGCACACGCCCGACAAATTCCAGACGCTTTACAATCTGGGGGTCGCCCAGGCCGAGCGAGGCCTGGCGGACGGGGCAATGGAGTCGTACCGGAAGGCCCTGGAAATCAACCCGGCTTTTCCTGCGCCCTACAACAATCTGGCCTATATCTACCTCAGCCGGAACAAGCCCGATTCGGCTGTTCCCCTGCTGGAAAAGGCGCTTGCGCTCGAACCCAACAATGCCGAGGCCTGCAACAATCTGGGCGGACTTCTCTACATGTCCGGGCGCAGAGGCGAAGCCCTGGAGTGGTTTCGCAAGGCCGTGGCCATCCGACCCTCGTTTGCCGAAGCCCAATGCAACCTGGGAATCAGCCTCATGGTGGCCGGCCACCCCGACTCCGCTGCTCCGCATTTCCAAATGGCCATTGCGGCAGACCCGGATTTCGAAAAGGCGTGGTTTAATTTGGGGGTTCTGCTGGCCAACGCGGACCGGCTTGCGGAGGCACGCAAATGCCTGGTGCATGCGTTGGACCTGAACCCGTCAAATACCCGAGCCGTGGATTTGCTGCGCGGGATCGAGTCCCGGCAAGACGCCGGAACGCCCCAACAATGAAACCGATCCCATTGCCCGATTCGTACAACTACATCGGCGTGTTTTTGACCTTCGACTGCAACCAGAACTGCTCGTATTGTCTCAACAACACCTACGGCGTTCCCACTCCGGGACGATTGGGTGCCACCGATTGGATTTCCGCTCTCAACCGCCTTCGCGCGCGGCCCGATCTGCCGATCACGCTGCAGGGAGGCGAGCCGAGCCTTTTGCCGGGATTTCTGGATCTTCTGGCGGCAATCAAGTCCGAGCTGCCAATCGACATTCTCACGAACCTCCAATTCGACATCGATGCCTTTGTCAGCCGCATCAGGCCCGAGCGTCTGAAACGGGATGCCCCTTACGCCTCGATCCGGGTTTCCTATCACCCCGGATCCATGGACCTGCGCAAGACCATTGATCATGTACGCCGGCTCATGGACGGCGGCTACAGCATTGGGGTTTGGGGAATTTTGCATCCTGATTGGCTGGAACACATGCAGGACGCAGAGGGCCGGTTCAGGAAAGCCGGAATCGATTTTCGAACCAAGGAGTTCCTGGGTTTCCACAAGGGACGACTTTACGGAACCTACGGGTTTTCCGATGCCTGCGACGGCCCCAAACGCAATGTGCTTTGCCGGACATCGGAACTCCTGATCGATCCGGGGGCCCGGGTGTTTCATTGCCACCATGACCTCTACCGCGGAGTGAACCCGTTGGGGTCGCTGTTGGACAGCGATTTCGGGATCGAGGACAGATTCAGGCCTTGTGACTGCTGCGGTCAATGCCATCCCTGTGACATCAAGGTTAAGACGAACCGCTTTCAGGAGTACGGCCACACAGCGGTGGAAATCAGGAGAAACGCGGAGTTACCGTAGGGCCACGGCAGAAAATGAAAAAGAAAAAACGAAACCTTCAACGGGCAGCCGCATCGCGGCCCAACCCTCAGCCGGCCGATGCGCCCAGCCTGCGGCATTGTCATTTGATCTGCTTGGCTGCCATCGCGCTCGCCGCGATTCTTGTCTATGCGAACTCGTTCAACGGTGAATTCCTCTGGGACGACCGGTTCCTGGTCCAGGAAAATCTGTTCATTCGCGACTGGGGCCATGTGGAGCGGATTTTTACGTCCGACATCGGCGCCGGCGCGGGCAGCCGCTATTCGGCCTACAGGCCTTTGCAGATCCTATCCTATGCCTTGGACTTTTCGTTGTACGAACTTGACCCCAGAGGGTTTCATGTCACCAATACGCTGATCCATCTCTTCACGGCCTGGGCGCTATACTGGTTTGGATTCTTGTTCCTGCGCAATGTCTGGCAGGCCGGGGCCGCGGCCCTTCTGTTTGCGGTTCATCCGGTGCACACGGAGGCGGTGGCCTATATCAGCGGACGGGCCGATCCCCTAGCCGGGCTATTTGTGCTGCTCGCCTTTGTTGGATATCTCAAGCATCGGAAACTGAATCAATCTCGCTGGATTGCCCTGAGCTGCATCGCTTTTGCGGGCGCCCTGCTGTCGCGGGAAAACGCGATCATCTTCCCCGTGCTCCTTCTCCTTTATGAACGCACCCATGATCGTTCCATCAATCTCAAGAGAATCGGCCCTCCATTCGCAATCCTGATCGCCTATGCCGTGTTCCGGGTGTTTGCGCAGCAACCGCAGTCGCCGGCATCGGGCGTAGCGCTCCTTGACCGAATTCCGTCCTTTCTATCCGCATTCTTCTCCTATCTGCGGCTTCTTTTTGTTCCTACGGGGCTTCACATGGAGTACGGGTTCCGAAGCTTCCCATTTTCGCATTGGAGCGTCCTGGCGGGGTTCGCACTGCTGGCCGGCCTGTGCGTTCTGATCGCGAAGCTGCGGCGGCCGGATCTGCGCTTCACCCTGGGCTGGTATGGCCTTGCCTTGCTCCCGGTTTCGAATATTTTTCCCATCAACGCCTACATGGCCGAGCACTGGCTGTATTTGCCTTCCATGGGAGCGTTTCTTTCGCTGGCGATCCTGGGCCGGGCGCTTTGGGAAAAGCGGGGATTGTGGATGCGGGCAGCCCAGACGGCTGGAATCGCGGTTCTCCTGTTCTTTTTTGTCCAGACCATACGTCAAAACGCAACATGGAAGGACCCCATCACCTTTTTTCGGTACACGCTGAAATACGCTCCCGGCAACGGCCGGCTCTGGACCAGTCTGGGTCTGGCCGAGTTCGAGCAGGGCCAAACGGAAAGGGCGGTCCGGTCGCTCGAAAAGGCGGTTGCCGTGGACCCTGGATATGCGGAGGCCCAAAATCACCTGGGCTATATCTACGATCTACGGAACAACGGAAACGAAAGGAAAGCGATCGGCCTTTATCGCAGGGCCATTGAACTCGATCCGGCCTATGTGGATGCCTATAATAATCTGGGCGCCGCCTATTTTGAGACCGGGCGCTTTGAGGAAGCGATTGCGGCGTTTCGCGAAGCGATTCGCCGCAATTCGAACTTTGCCAAAGGATACGCCAATCTGGCCATAGTATATTTCAATATGGAAGACAGGGAAAACTCGCGGGCCTGCTTTGAAAAGGCAAAATCAATGGGCTTGAGCATTCCATTTTTGGCCCGCCAATTCCAATGAAGAAACACCCAAAAGGCTCCACGCAGGAGCACAAGCCAGCCGAACCAGATCCGGATTTCGAGCTTTCTCTTCAACGCCCGCCCTTGATCCCCACCTGGCTGATTCCCGCGGGCCTGATCCTGATGAGCCTGCTTGTGTATAGCCAAAGTCTCAAAGGCAAATTCCTGTGGGATGACGAACACCTGGTGACTTCAAATTCCTATGTGGCCGGCGCCCTGAATCTCCGGCGGATCTTTACGACTCACATCACGGCCGGAGCCGGTGTGTCCTCCTATTCATACCGGCCCGTCCTGATTTTATCGTTCCGCGCGGACCGCAAATTCTGGCGCCTGAAGCCGCTGGGGTACCATTTGACCAATATCCTGCTCCATGCGGGCGCAGCATCCTGCTTCTTCTATTTTGTATTCGCACTCTGGCGCAACCGGCTTCTGGCTGGAACCGCGGCCCTGTTGTGGTTGGTTCACCCGGCCCACACCGAAGCCGTGGCGTATATCTCGGGCCGTGCCGACTCCCTGGCAGCCCTTTTCATGCTGTTGACGCTCTTTTTCTATCACAAAATGGTGCGCAGGCGATTCGTTCGCTCGCATTTCGCGCTGGTCGTGCTTTTCTCCGGCCTGGCGATTTTCTCGCGGGAATCCGCCCTGATTCTTCCCGGCCTGATGCTGCTCGTGCATATCGTGGAGCGCAAACGGGTTCATCCGGCTCTCCTGGGTTACTGGCTTGTTCTGCTGCCTTTATACTTCTGGCTGCGCAGCCAGGCCATTCCCACGCTCGATCCGCATGCGTCATCGGCGCAGGATCTGGCCGCAAGACTCCCCAACAGTCTGGGCGCGCTGGCCGGATATCTGCGAATCCTGTTTTACCCGGTCGGGCTTCACATGGAATATCCGGCTCTCCGACTTTCCGCGGCAAGCCCGCAAGCCCTGGCGGGGCTTGGGTTGCTTGG
>CAYVZU010000111.1:0-13278 GCA_964455935.1 uncultured Fibrobacterota bacterium | reverse complement strand
TTAATTTTCGCGCGCAAGGGCCGCAAGTGCCTATCCGATGTGGTCACCGCAGGCCCGAGTACCCGGAAGCGTACTTGAGAAGTGCTTTGAGGATACTCGGATCGAGGACGATTACAGCAGAAACGTTTGTGAATAGATATGGATCCCTGCGCCGAAGCATTGCGGTATATTCCTTGGAAGGCCGGAGCGGTGTTTATGATCCTGTACTTCTCGTCTTGGACGCTATACGCCATGCGCCGAAGGCTATACGCTTCTTTGGGAAAGGCGGGCTTCTTCGAAGCTTTGTTCATTTTCGAAAATTGTCATGACCATGGGGATGCCAATGATCTCCAGAGTTTCACAGATTTTCACATCGTTGCCGATCAACACCATTTCCCCGCCGGAGCGCTTAAGACCGTGGTGGGCCGATAGTATGGAGTTGATGTAGTCGCTGCTCAGCGATGCGGCTTTTTCGAAATTCACCGCCATAAGGCGCGCGCCTTCGGCCAGCACCGCATCCAGCAATTTCTTGAATGCAATCGCCTCGCCGATCCGGCCGACATCGCCCGCAAGATCGATTATGGCCCAGTCGCCTTTTTTTCTTTTGCCGATCTCCATATCGTCCTGCTAAAAATACCGTTTCGGAAAGATCAAACCAACGAGATTCTATTTCGAATACGCTTCCAGGGCCATTACCGCCTTATAAGCGGTCTCCGCATTTTCGGTTGCCTCGGTCACCGCGGCGAACAGCTTGGAGGGGTGCGACCAAGCTGCAACATCGGCCCGGTTCAGAACCGCCGCAACCGGGACCTGCACATAGGCGGACAAATACGTCAGCGCGCAGCGACTGCCGATAAACCCGCGGCAGCCCTGGAGAGCGCCGGAGGCGTCAAGAATGCCCTTGGTCTCGCATCGTTTCACACCGTCCACCGACTCCATGTCGCGGCCCGTATCCGGTTCGGCCAAAGGTGAATGCAGAAGAAGTACCTGCGCTCCACGGCTGCGAAGGTCATAAACCACGGAATGCAGCAAGTCGCGTTTCAGGGCGCAGGAAACCCCAACAGGGGCTGCTTGGCCTTTTTCTATGGTCCCTGAAGAGTTTTGAAAGGCAAGGTGGAAAGAGGATAAATCGTTGTGGAATCCCAGGCACCGGGCCAGAGCGAATCCGCGCTCGGCCTCCCGGTTCTGGTTGGGATTGGGCCGCACCGCCAGGTTGAACAGAGACTCGCCCTCGGATCCGGCGTATCCCACGCGGACCGGGATGCCCGATTGGCCGATCAATGACAACCGCTTCAAATCCAGGGCCCGATCCAGGCAGAAGCACGCATCGAATTTCTCCCGGCGAAGCTGTTCAACAACGGCTTTAAGGGAATCGGAAAAGAGCAAAAGAGTCTCGGGCCCATATGAAATCACCTTCTCGGCGCCTGGCAGGCCCGTCAGAAACCGGCCCAGGGGCTCGGCGCAAAGCAGGGCGGCCGAAGCACCGGGCAGGCACTCCATAATAGCGCAAAATGTTGGGATCGCGAGCATGGCCGATGCCGGGTCTTCGGGGAGAATAAAAAGGGCTTTGCGCGTGTTGGGAAGGAAGGAAGGAAAAGCGAACGGCTCTTGGGAAAGTGCCCTTCGCCCGCCCCATTCCACGATTTCCACCTGTTGCTTCCGGGGCAGGAAGTTCAGAAAGAAAAATCGTTTGCTGCCGGTAATTTTTTCGTTTGCCATTTAAATAAAATAGGAAAACCATTCACCACAGAGACACGGAGATCACAGAGTACGAAGTACATTGGAACAAAGCTTTTCTTTGAAAAACTCTCTTCCCTGTGACAATCTCGGTATGCCCCGTGACTTGGCGATTATGCTTTCCTTCCGGGGCCCGGGTGGTTACAACAGGGAAACCATTCACCACAGAGATATCAAGGACATCGGAAAGACAATTTTGTTTCAATCCCATCTTTGTGCCCTCTGCTCCTCTGTGGTGAACATCATCCCGCGATTTCCGCATACGTCACGCCCTTGCGCAGCAGGCCTGCGGCAACCGGCATTAGCGTGAGTTCGAATTTAAACCGTTTGGGATCGAGCCAATACCGGGGCAATGGCGGTTCGCCGCACGAGGCGCTGCCGATCCCGTGCTGCGCATGATCCAGGTGCAGCGTGATTTCGTCACGCGGCTCCAAAAGGTGGCGGTGCGTGGTCCCGGCCAAATCGTCCACGGTGAAGCGGTGCGCGCTGAAATTGAACAACGGCCCGGCCAGGGCCAGCAGGCCGGCGCCGCTTGAGTCCCCAAGGGCGCACCAACGCACATCGGTACGGTTGCCGTTCTCCTGTGGCCGGATATAGGGAGTGTAAAGCTCTTCGACGGGGAGGCTCCAGAGCCCGAATTTCCCCGCTTGTTTTGAGTCGGGATATGATTCGCCCGGACCCCGGCCATACCACCATGCGCGGTCAAGCTCAGCCGGCACGGCAAGCTCAAGGCCGATTCGCGGAACCGTGGGCACGGCCAGCCTGCCTTTGCGCAGTCCGGACACTTTGATCCGGATGCGGCCATTGGCATCAACGCGGTAGGCGTATTCGCAATGAAAACCCCACGCCAGCACGGGAGGCGCTATGCGCGCCCGGACGCGAATGGACACCCCTCCAGGACCGCGGCGAAGAGCAACTTCGTCAATGCGGTGCTGCAAAAATGGAAGCCCGTTCTCGCGCCACTCTCTTCCGACCGAACCGCGTCCTCCGCCGTTGTCGTTGTCCGTGGGCGCCCGATAGAATTGCAAGCGAGGCCCCGCTTTGATCAGGTTTCGGCCGTTGGCGTCCCAGCGCGCGATTCGGCCGCTGATCCGGTCAAAGGATAGAGTAAAGCTCTTGCCGCGGATTTCAAACGCAGCCGCGGTTTCAATGACTTCAAGCGCATCGCTCGATCGTGGACGGGCCTTGTGCCGTTGGGACCAGGGAAGATCGAACTGCGCCCAGGCGACTTCATGGCCAGCATCGGCCCAGCTGGTCTTTTCCCTAAGTCGAACCGACAAGGCCAGCAGGTATTGCGAGCCGGACGTGAGTTGGGACGGCTTGCCATAGGGGATTTTTGCCTTGGCGGTCTGGCCGGGTTCCATCGCGGGAAGGGCCAGGTCCCCGGATTCGATTGGTTCGCCGTCGCGCAGTACACTCCAAAACAATTGGAGATGATCTACCCCGGTGAAATTGTAGCGATTGACGAGTCGGACTTCGTTTGTCTTAAGATCCAGCCCAATCGCGCGAACCGGCTCAATGACCTTTTTATATTCGATCAGGCCGGGCGATGGAACGCGGTCTGGAAAAACCAGGCCGTCGATTACAAAATTGCCGTCATGAGGCCATTCACCAAAATCGCCGCCATAGGCAAACCATTCGTTTCCTTTTTCATCCAAGCGACGAAGTCCATGATCGACCCACTCCCAAATAAAACCGCCGTGCAGCCGGTCGTACTTGTAGAAAGCATCCCAGAATTCCTTCAGGCCGCCGGGGCCGTTGCCCATGGCGTGAGCGTATTCGCAAAGCAGGAAAGGCTTGTTGAGGTAGTCCCTGGCCTTGAGCGGAAAACCCTTTATGGTCTTGTGGGCATCGCCCCGGCCGATTGCCTCGATTGTCGATTGCCGGGTGTACATCTGGCTGAAGACATCGACGTTGTGCATTTCCTTCTGGTTGCCTTCGTAATGAATGAAGCGCGACGGGTCGCGTTTGCGCAGATAGGCCGACATGGCCCGCTGATTGCATCCGAAGCCCGATTCGTTGCCCAGCGACCAGGAGACGATGCAGGGATGATTCTTGTCCCGTTCCACCATTCGTTCCAGACGATCCAGGTATTGCTTTTCCAAAGCCGGATCATTGCTGAACAGCGACCAATCCGTTTCGCCTGTTGTATTCGCGCCATGTGTTTCGAGATCGCATTCATCCATCACGAAGAGACCATATTCATCGCACAATTCCAGAAAATAGGGATCGTTGGGGTAATGCGATGTTCTCACGGCATTGATGTTATGGCGCTTCATCAGCAGCACATCTTTCAGTATGGTCTCGCGGGGAACGGCCCGGCCATGATTGGGATCAGAGTCGTGGCGGTTGACGCCTTTAAACTTGATCGGTTTGCCGTTTACCAGAATCCGGCCATCCGCAATCGCCACGGTACGAAACCCAAGTTGCAGGCAAATTGCTTCGTGGACAACTCCCGCGCTGTTTTTCAGCGCTATACTGAGGCGGTAGAGATGCGGGGTTTCCGCCGTCCAGGCACGGATGCCGGGAATTTCAGCCGAAACCTCCACCCGGTTGGTTTGGCCTGCGCTGATGCCAACGACCACGGGGGCGAGCACAAACTCCTGACCGCCGGAAGGTTCCCGGAGCGTACACTCAAGCAAACAGTCTGACGCAAACTGTGATGCATTCTGAACCTGCAAAAGCAGCCGTAGTTTTCCGGTCCGGCAATCGGCGCTTAGCCCGGCGTGAGCATCCACGTCCCAGAGATGGACGGCCGGTACGCAGATCAGATCGACATCGCGGAAGATTCCGCTTAGCCACCACATGTCCTGATCTTCAAGATAGCTGCCATCGGACCACTGATAAACGCGCACAGCCAAAACATTCTCGCCCTCCCGCACCAGACCGGTGATATTGAATTCCGAAGGCAGGCGGCTGCCTTTGCCAAAACCGGCTTCGCGGCCATTGACCCAAACGTGGAAGGCGGAATCCACCCCGCCGAAGTGCAGGTAAACGGCTCCGCTCAAATCGGCCTGGCTTATGGAGAACCGGCGCAAATAGCACCCGGTTGGATTGTCCGAGGGCACGCGAGGCGGGTCAAACGGAAAGGGGTAGACCACGTTGGTGTAGTGCGGCCGGCCATACCCGCGCAGTTGCCAGTGCGCCGGCACGTCGATTTCATTCCACGACGAGCTGTCAAACCCGGGCTCGATGAAACCGGGAGTTGTGAGAAGCGGCGAGGCCAGGTACTGGAATTTCCAAGAGCCGTTGAGCGAACGCCACTGGGCCAAGGATCGGTCGCCCTGCACGGCTTTTTCAACCTCGGGATACGAAATAAAATGACTGCGCGGCCGCAGCCGATGACGGTGGATCCGAGAAAAAGATGAAATATCCTTGAGCGAGAATCGCCCTGCCATGGAAACTCCTTTGTAACTGCCTATGTGGTGTATATCATTTCGAGCGAAACGGGAAATCCTTCTTCGTCCGGGTAAAAGATTTCTCCTCGAAGACTCGTCCAAATGACAGTGCCGCAAAGCGCGGGGACCCGAGCAAATGCACTCCCTTTATTTTTTATCTGCGCAGGGCCGCCGCTGGTTTCAGCAGTGATATCGATCGCAGAAATATGAGACAGGTGCAGGAAATCGCGCCAGCCTTGTTGGCTTGCCAAACCGCCCGCGCGTAAACCCGGCAGGGGTTTTCAGCCTTTTTTCTTCTTGCCGCGGCTCCATCCAACTTTGCCAACACCGCCCAGCACACCATAGAGAATGCCTTTGACAACGCCCAGCACACGGCTGATGACAAAGAACACCAGGCTGATGACTTTCCAAACAAGCTTGAAGGGAAGAAGAAGGATTTTGAAAATGAACATGGGGCCTCCTTTTTTCTACTTGGATTTTGCGGTATAGACGCCGTCCCATTGCTGACCAACCGGGACCGGCGGCGCCTTCTTGTATTCGATGCAGCGTTCTTTCATCATAATCGACGGGCATGTCTTCACGCCGGACTGGCCGTGATTGGGTTCAAACGTAAGCGCCTCCTCGAACAGGGCGACGGCATCGTCCCAGCGCTGTTCCAAATAGGCTTTGTAGGCCCGTCCGAAAACATCGAGGAGACGATTGATCTTTTCATCCATCTGGTCCTTGAAGCCGATGACCTCATGCACCGAGACGGGCTCGGTCTTCCCAACAACCCGCAAAACGTCCAATTGGCGGGTAATGAACTTGCCGTCGGTCATCCCCAGCGTTTCGCCGCTGATCATGACGAAGCAGCCATACGGTTTCGAGCCGCTTTCGAGCCGGGCGGCCAGGTTCACGGCATCGCCCATCATGGTATAGTTCATTCGCATGGGGCAGCCCATGTTGCCGGTCACAATCTGACCACTGTTAATGCCAATGCGCATGCGCATCTCGTGAACGATCTTGGGCCACTTGTCGCCTTCCGACTGCCACTTCTTGCGAAGTTCCGCCAGCTTCAGCTGCATCTTGAGGCCGGCCGCGCATGCGCGGATTGCATGGTCGGGCTGCGGATAGGGCGCCCCGAAAAACGCGATGATCGCATCACCCTCGAATTTGTCAAGCGTGCCCTGTTCGCCCACCAGAATGTCGGTCATGCCCGTAAGGTATTCGTTAAGCAACTCGACCAGCTTTGTCGGCGATCCAAGCTTTTCGGAAAAGGTCGAGAATCCCTGGATGTCGGTGAAGAACGCGGATCGGATTCCTTCTTCTCCGCCCAGCGACGGCAACTTCTTGCTCTCATACATGATGTCGATGAGGGCGGGCGAGAGGTACTGCTTGAAGGTTTCGTGCAGAAATTTGCGGTCTTTCTCTTCGGTCATGTATTGGTAGGCCACAACCGCCACATAGGAGAGAAGCAGTGTCAGAATGGGCCGGACGATTTCGATCCAGACGTTGCCGTCGAACAATGTCATCGAAACCAGAAAATGCGCGATGATCAGCCCCAGGCCCGTCAGGCCGGCCCATAGGGGGCGCATCACATAGCTGAGCGTGCCCATAATAATTCCCATGCCCAGCAGGATCAGCCAGCTGCGGACCGGATCGAGCTTTCGCATAAAGACGCCGTCCAGGAAATCCGAGAGCAAGGTGGCATGAATCTCCACGCCGGGAAACCGGCCCGCAAACGGCGAGGCGACAATGTCGAAAAGGGCCGTGGCCGAAGAGCCCACAATGACCGACTTGTGCTGAAAAAACTGCGGCGCCATGCGACCCGGCTCGCGAATGTCGTAATAGGAAATGTAGCGGAACGCCTTGCGGGCCGGTCCGCGGAACGTGATGATATGGTGGCCGTTGCCGTCACAGGGAATGCGAAGGTCTTTTCCAAGGCCCAATTTAACCATGGGCTTGAGGTCCTTCAAGTCGGCGGGGGTAAGCGCGATTAGATCCGCCAGGGCCTGACGTCGAAGAACCGGGCACTCGCTGGTCAGCATCCCGTCTTGACGAGAGATCGTCAGGTCCGTAGCGAGAAGGAGCGACCCGCCCGGCTTGAGAGCCTTGATCCGCTTTAGAGGCGCTTTGTGCAGCAGCGTCAGCGTCGAACCGTTCACACCCTCCCAGCTGTCCACCTCTTCGTCCTGATCATCCATTTGCCGGAGGTCAAAGGTGTTGTCGGCATAGCGGACAATCACGGTATGCCGCCCGATCTGCGCCGGCTCTTCGGCCTTGAGCTCCGCAAACTCCTTTGGGGAGAGCCCCAGCAGATCCTGCAATATTTCCTGCGGGAGGGTTCCCGAGGCCAGTTCGCCGTAAACTTGGCCGTTTTGATCCTTGCCCAGCCGCAAATACGACGAAACGGGCAGGCTCCGACGCTCTTCGAGCCGGCCGATGGCCGGCGCGGATTCGACAATGGCTTCCACCATGGCGCCTGTAATGCTGCGGAACGAAGTCTGCAGCGCGCCGGTCGAATCGCGCCAGACCTTGAAGGGCTTGCCCAGGTTGACGTCCTTGCCCAGCGTGATTTGGATTTCCGAGATGTCCGTTCCTACCAGGTACATGGCCATCTGCAGGCTAAGCGCGGGATAGGTGTAACCGCGAAACACATTGAACAACGGCACGCTCCGGTGCACGCCATCGGGATCGGGAACCACATTGACAAACCCAATCCGGGCGGCCGCCTGCGCCAACCGGGGGAAAATCCCGTCCAGGGCGTCTTTCTCCAGCAGAACGGTTTTGCCACCCGCAACCGGGTGCTCGGATAAAAACATGCGGCCGATGGAATCGGGAAGGCGCGTGCCCGAATGCGGCGAGGTCGCAAGCCGCCATGCCTCGGTGGATTTCTCGCGCCAGTCCGCCTCGAACTGGTATTCGATGGAGTCGCTCATCTGCGTGGCCGCGATCACGTTGCCGGCGGCCCGCACGCCCTCGCAGAACATCGAATCATAGTCCACCTGGCGGCGAATGCTTTCGCGAACCGGGGGCGGCGTTGCCATGCCGATGCTTTTCATGATCTTCTCGATTTCGGTCATGCCCGATTCGCCGAAATCGGCCTTGCCGAAAATGATATCGAAGCCGGTCACCGCCGAGTAGGGCCCCAGCTGCCGGGCCACATCGCCGTGATAGGAACGGGGCCATTTGTGATAAACACCGTATTTCACCATCGAGCGCTCGTCGATATCGCAGACAACCACGTCTTCGTTGGGTTGCCAGTTCAGGAGTGTATCGGACCGGCTTACCTGCGGGTCGTATTGCCATTTGTAGCGCATATCATAGGTGAAATTCTCAAATTTGTTGAAGAGGTCCTGGAAGAAGAACGTCGTAAACAGGGAGGTCGCCACGCTGGCGATACAGCCGATCAGGAGCCCAATGTATACCTTACGCAGCTTCTTCATGAAGCCCCCCTCTTCGTTGAAATCCCATTCACCGTTGAAGGACTATTAGGGAAATCTATAATCTTCGTTCGAACAGGGGAAATCTTTCTAATCCCGGCTGCGTAGGGCGGTCTGGATCACCTTGCGGTTGAGCCATAGATAGTCCACGCCGGAGGCCAGGGATACCAGGGTGGTCACGATCATGAAACCATGCGGGACATAGGTCCAAACCGTGTCCCAGACATCGAAGACCTGGGCCAGGCGAACCGAGAGACCGGACACATCGGCGACTTCGCGCAGAAAGGAGAAGGATAAAAGCGTGATGACGGTGACGGACTGTACCACGGTCTTGATCTTGCCCGAGGGCTGGGCGGCCAGGATGATGCGCTCGGTGGCGGCCAGCGTGCGGAGAAATGAAATGGTCGCTTCGCGATAGTAGATCAGGGCCACCATCCAGACCGCGGCCCAGTCGGTTGCGATAAAGCAGAGAAAGATAGTCATTAGGGCGATCTTGTCGGCGAACGGATCGAGCAGCTTGCCCAGTTTGGTGATTTCGCCGCGGCTGCGCGCCAGCACGCCATCGACCCGATCGGAAACCACAAAGGCAATGGAGAGGAACAGGGCCAGCGATTTGAAGAGCAGATTGTTGTCGTCGAAATTGGCATTTCCATCATAGAAGAAGACGAGCAGAAATAACGGGGCCAATACGATACGCAGGAGCGTGGCGCGGTTGGCCCAGCTGATTTTCACGCGATCGTGGCGCATGTGGAAGTCGCGAAGAAAGTAGACGACCGAGGCGGCCAGGCTCATGCCAATGGTCAGGACCATAACGCCGTCGGCCCAGGGATGGAATTCGAGAATATAGAGGACCACGGTGACCAGCGATAATCCCACAGTGACCTTGCCCGCCATGTTCGATACCGGGATTTCCCCGTTTTTGCGAACAATGAATGGAAACGCCACCAGGTACACCAGTGCCATCAGGAACAGAAAGCAGGTGCCGAACGTGAGAATGAGCGGATAGGTCGCATAATCCTGAAAGTTGCGATAGGTGAGAAAGGCCAGCACGATGATGATCGTACTTTTGTCGACAATCGGATCCAGGATCTTGCCCAGCTCCGAGGTCTGCCGGAGCCGGCGCGCCAGAAATCCGTCCAGAAAGTCCGTCATTGAGCCAAGAGCGATCAGAAGCAGGGCCAGGTAATTCTCGTGGGCGAGCAGGGCCTGAAATACAAAGGGCAGCAATCCCAGCCGGATCAGGCAAAGCAGATTCGAGAGTGTCAGAATCGGGCGGCGAAACAGAATCTGGTGGACCTTGTATTTCTGCAATACGGTAATCATGACTCTCCCTTTTCAACCAGTTCCCGCGCGTGGCGCAGGGCGGTTTGCGAATCGTTATCGCCCAGCATGCGGGCCAGCTCCTCGATGCGTTGCTGGGCGCCGATTTGAGAAATAACAGTGCGCGCGCGGCCCTTTTCAATTCTTTTATCGACCACAAAGTGGCGCGCCGCCCGAGCGGCAATGGTAGGCAGGTGCGTCACGCACAGAATCTGGTGTGTGCGGCCCAGCTTGGACAGGGCATCTCCAATTTTTCCCGCGACGACGCCGCCGATTCCGGTATCGATTTCGTCGAATAGCAAAGTGGGAATGCGGTCGGCCTGGGCCAGAAAGGATTTGATCGCCAGCATGACACGCGACAGCTCGCCGCCGGAGGCAATCCGGGCCAGGGCTTTGAGCGGCTCGCCCGGGTTGGCCGAGAACATCATCTCCGCTTGGTCCGCTCCGGTCGCATCGAATGCGTACCGCTCGCCTCCCATTTCGAGTCCCTCGGCCGAAACCGTCTTTTCGAGTTGCACGGCAAACCGGCCGTCTTCCATACCCAGGGATCTCAGGTTTTTCGTAATCTCGGGATTGAAGCGGTCCGCCACTTTTTTGCGCGCGACCGAGAGGGCGGCGGCCGCCTTGGACAGGGCCTTCTTCTCCCGGGCCGCGGCCGAAAGCAATCCGGCCTTGTGGGCGTCGAGGTTCTCGATCCGGTCCAGATCGATCCGGGCCTTCTCGTAGGTCGAAAGGACCTCCTCCAAAGAAGGTCCGTATTTTTTCTTGAACCGCCCCAGAAGGGACAGGCGTTCCTGGATTTCCTCGATGCGGTCGGGCTTGTGTTCGACCGCGCGGCTGTAGGCGGAAAAAAACCGGGCCGCCTCACCGGTTTCGATCAATGCGCTCTCCAACCCTTTGGCCGCAACCGCGGCGGCCGGGTCGATGCGGGCCAGGGCTTCGGCGTTTTTGCG
Source organism: uncultured Fibrobacterota bacterium (assembly GCA_964455935.1). Taxonomy (GTDB): domain Bacteria; phylum Fibrobacterota; class CAYVZU01; order CAYVZU01; family CAYVZU01; genus CAYVZU01. The sequence goes on along the minus strand of CAYVZU010000111.1, from coordinate 2,469 downwards.
GCATTCGGCCAACACACTTTGCACGGCCGATTCGGACTCAACGAGCCGGTCGGCAATTCCGGCCGAAAGATCGAAGCGTTTGCCGGCGCTTTCCAGGATGCGAAGCTCCTCTTCCAGTTGCCGGTCTTCGTCAAGGCGCACAGCCGCTTTGCCGATCTCCTCCACGCGGAACAAAAGAAATTCCTTTCGCTCGAGCAGTTCCTTTTCTTTGGCCAACAATTCACGCAGCGTGGCTTCGGCTTCGTTCCAGATCCGGTATTGTTCGTCGTAGGCCTTGCGCACCGGCTCCACGTCACGAAAGGAATCCAGGGTCTCCATGTGTGATTCGGGCCGTAAAAGCGATTGGTGATCATGCTGGCCATGGACGTCGATGAGCACGTCGCCAAAAGCCATCAGCACGGAAAGCGGGCTGGCCGAGGCGTTGAGAAAGATCCGGTTGCGGCCCTGCCGACTGATTTCCCGGCGCACGATGAGGCGGTCCCCTTCCGGTGGAATTCCGTGCCGGGCCATAAGCTCCCGGGCCGACTTCACCTTCGCGATTTCGAAAACACCTTCCACAAAGGCCATGTCCTCGCCCGTACGGATATCATCGATCGAAGCCCGTCCGCCCAGAAGAAGCGTGATCGCGCCCAACAGGATCGACTTGCCGGCGCCCGTCTCCCCGGTGAGAGCATTGAACCCGGGTCCAAACGAGATCTCGGCGGATTCGATGAGGGCGAGGTTTTTAATACGAAGTTCGGTAAGCATATTCAGGAAAAGTTGTAAGTCGTGGAGTGAGTTAAGGACGGAAACCAAGATTGCGCGACCATTTTCGTATTCCAAATCATTGCCGAATTTCCAGGGTTTTGTTCCGACTCACAACTCGCGGCTTTTTTTACTTCTTGCTCCAGTTCAGTTTATCGCGCAGCATGTCAAAATGGTTGGCCTGGCCGATTTTGGCCAGCCGGGTCTGCTCCTTCGAACGGCTGATGCGGACTTCATCGTCTTTAAGAAGCCGGAACTGGTCTTTGCCGTCCACGCTGACAACGGCCTGCGGCTTGCGCTCGGCAATGACGATGCGCAATGTACGGCGCACCGGGAGTACCATGGGCCGCTCGGTGAGCGCGTGAGGGCAGATAGGCGTCAGCGCAATGACCTCCAGCGAAGGATACAGCAGGGGGCCGCCGGCCGAAAGCGAATAGGCGGTGCTTCCCGTGGGCGTGGCGATGATCAGGCCATCCACCCAGAACCGGCTGATGAAATCTTTTCCGCTCCAGGTGTTGATGTCGAGAAGCTTGCGGATGCCGGTCTTGCTCACAACCGCTTCGTTGAGGGCGATGTCGCGCCAAACCAGTTTCTGTTTGCGCCAGACCTCTACATCAAGCATCATCCGCTCGACCACCTGGTAGCGTCCCGCGAGGATCTGATCCAGCGAGGCTTCGAGCTGCTCGAACGAAATGTCGGTGAGAAATCCCAGGCCGCCTACGTTGATCCCGGCAATGGGTGTTCGGCTGCGGTGAAGAATGCGCGCGGAGGAAAGCAGGGTTCCATCCCCGCCAAAGGCCAGAACCAGGTCGCACCGGGCCAGCCCTTTTTCATCGACCCGGGGCGTTGTTCCGGCCGGGAACCCCTTGGTGGAATTCTCGAAAAAAAAGCAAAGCCGCACCGGCTTGCCGTGGGCCCAAGCCAGCAGCCGTTTGAGCGCGTTGAGCACGAGCGGCTTGGGCTTGAAGGCCACAACCCCTATGGTGCGCGGACGCGGAGCGGGCATCGTTCAGCCCCCCCCGGCCGGTTGCGCGGCGGATTCTAAATCACGAAGACGGTCGATTGTGGAAAAGAATTCCGGAAAATCGGCTTCCGCCGGGTCCGCGTTCCTGAGGATGGATGTGCCGGCACAACGAAGGCCCGCCACGGCAAAGGCCATGGCCACACGGCTGTCGCCGCGCGAATCGAACTCGGTCGCCTTATACCCGCTGTCCCCGTCAATGACCAGCCCGTCGGGAAGCTCGCCCACGCGAACACCCATGCGCCGCAGGTTCTCGGTCACCGCGGTAACGCAATCGGCATCAATGGACCGCAGCCGTTCGATATTTCGGATCACGGTGCGGCCCTCGGCAAAGGCCGCGGCCACGGCGATAGCGGGGACCTCGTCGATGCAATTAACCATCTCCTCGGAGTTGAACTTCCGGCCCTGGAGCTTCGAGCTTTTCACAGTCAGGTCCGCCACGGGTTCCTCGCCTGCGGCGCGCTTGTTTGTGATTTCGATTTCGGCACCCATGCGCCGCAAAAGCCCGAATGCGGCATTGCGGATGGTGTTGAAGCCGACGGCTTCAAGCTTGAGTTCCGATTTTCGGGCCAGGCAGGTTAGAACAGCGAGGCTTGCCGCAACCGTGATGTCGCCGGGAATGGCGAGGGACCGTCCCTGGAGCGGCGAACCGCCGTCGATTTCGACCCGGTACGCGGGAGGGGGGCCGGTTTCACCGGCTTTCT
>CAYVZU010000110.1:0-13318 GCA_964455935.1 uncultured Fibrobacterota bacterium | reverse complement strand
AGCCGGGGCCGGACTTCCGGGTTAAGGACATAGGGCACGATGATGTCGGCCAAGCCGATCTGCTCCAGCAGGCCGGATAGCGAGTTTTCGCCGTCCCCGGGAATGACGACCACGTAGTCTTTCGCAGCATGTTCGATACCCGCCGCGAATGCATGGCCCACGCCGCGCGTTGCGGCGTTATGCAGCACCTTGATCCGGCGATCGCCGGCGGCAAGCTTGTTCGCGATCGGGCCGGTTGCATCGGAACTGGCGTCATCCACAATGATGATCTCGTAGTCCGCCTTTGCATTGCCCAGATCCGAACGCAAACCCTCGACAGTCGTTTCGAGCGCCTCCTCCTCATTCAAGGCCGGCACAATCACGGATAGGGAAAGCATGCGGTTCAAATGAAATTCACATGTTCCGGTGGATTCTTCAGTCTGTCCAGATACCGATTGATCTCGTCCAGCCGGCAATTCAGGCGGCAGTGTGCGAGATTCCAGCGGTTCTCCATCCGGTCGAGGATTCGTTTTCTGTTCTCTCCAAACCAGATTTCGGAGAAGCCCTGGCGGCCGATATTCCCATACAAAAAGCGGTGGTCGCCCAGGAAGGTATTGCAGGCGTAAAGGTCCCCGGTGGCGGACAAATAGGCGGCGAAGGGCAAGCCCAGACAGTGCTTGTAGGGTTTCCCCTCGCTGGCTTTCCGAACGGCTTTCTCGCGGAAATACACCCGGAACTTCTCGGTTTCCAATGCTTCCACATCCCTCTCCAATTTCGACAGAGGGGTTTTGGGGATTTTTGTGAGCAGGCAATGCGTGCTGTTGGGGTGCTGCGAGTATGGTTTGACCATAAAGTAATCCGCGCCCAAGTCGCGGGCGAGTTTTGCCGCACGGATCAGCTCGCGGCAATTCTGGTCGAGCAATAGAAACTGGATGCCGATTGTGCACGGTGATTTGGTTTGGTTCCGCTCGGCCACAATGGCTTCGAGTCCGGTCAGGACTCGCTGAAAATCATCGGAACGGTGGATTGTGGCGTAGGTTCCGGGAGTGGCGGCGTCCAGGCTGATCCGCAAGAATTTCAGTTTGGGCAGCACGGGTCCGCCGATGCGTTCCGGGATCAGCACGCCATTGGTGGTGACACCAATATCCAGGCCCGCTATGGAGGCCGAACGGACCAGTTTCGAGAAATGCGGATGCAGGAGGGGTTCGCCCTCGCCGCCAAACATGATGCTGCGCAGGCCTTTTTTGGCGGCCTCGCGGATGAATCGGTCAAAATGCCCGGTGTGGAGGAAGACAGGATGATACGAGAGATAGTCGAATGCGCAAAAGATGCAGCGGTGATTGCAGCCGCCGCTGGGTGCCACCTCAAGGTAAATGGGCGCGATCGGTTTCTCGTGCAGCCAGTCCGCCACCCGGCCGGGGTGAAAGATCAGCTTATGAGAATCGGCCAGGATGTCATTTGAGCTTCGAGGCGATCTCTTGTGCGACATACTTGGGTTGGATGGCCCCCATACAAAATTTCTTTCTTCCGCATTCCCGTTTCAGACATGGCACGCAGTCATAACAGGATGGCGGCACGATCGCCCGGCCTAAACCGTAGAAATGAACTTCGTGCGGCGAACTGGGGCCGAACAGAGCGACAATTTTTTTGCGAAGCGCAATGGCCAGGTGCAGCCCCAGGCTGTCATTGGTCACAATCAGCCGGCACTGGTTGATCCAGTCCATATACTCACGGAGATCCCCGATGCCCTGCTGCCAACTCACGCGGCAACTTGGGGACAAGGCGTCATGGAGCAGCTGCCAATTATTTTTGGGCCACATCTTATTCTTCCACTTGGGGCCGATAGTCCAGTTAAGGCCCACATCAAACCGCACTTTCGTCCGGGGCCGGTATCCAAGAATGTACCGCTCGCGATTCCATTTGTGGCCGAGCATCGCGGCCACCACTTCTTGCGAGTTCTCGCGGTTCTTCCGTTTGATCCTGCGGCTAAGCGAGAGGGAAAGGCTCTTTTCGGATCCGTTATGGCCGCAGGCAAGCCCGGTCTCCTCGTCAAAACGAAAGCCGAATTTCTGGCGCGCGCTCATGGAATCGGCCAGGGCGCAAACCCCGGGGACCTTCTCCAGGTTGACCACCACATCGAATTTTTCCCGCTGGAGCTGCAGTACGGTTTCCAGATTGTAGAGCAGAATGCGCCGGATGAAGCGATTGCCCTGCAGGAGCGGAAGGGCCTTTTCATCCACAACCCACGAGACGTCGTCCTTCTTGAAATAGCTCAGGATGAACGTGGTGCGGAGCACATCGCCCAGCGATGTGGTGGCCGAAATCTCCGGATCGAGCGTCTCGGAGTAGCCCAGCTTGATGATGAGGATTTTGCGCACTCTCAGAAATCTAAATTTTCCAAGGAGGGTGTGGGTGAATTCCAAACAACTTTCGTTTGGACCCGAACCAGGGCGCCGGATTGCGCGGCAACGGAGGCGAAATTACTTGGCTTCGAGCTCGGGGGCGACGAGGTCGGCGAAGGTCTCGCGGCGGCGAATGACGCGCCAGCGGTCGTCCTCGATCATCACCTCGGCGGCGCGCGGCCGGCTGTTGTAGTTGGACGACATCGAAAAGCCGTAGGCGCCCGCGCTCATAACCGCCAAAAATTCGTTCTGCTCGAACTCGGGGATCTCCCGGTCTTTGGCGAAGAAGTCGGACGATTCGCAGATGGGACCCACAACATCGGCCCGCACAAGGGTGCGGTGCTCGTTACGGACAAGCGGCTGAATGTCGTGATAGCTGCCGTATAGCGGCGGACGGATCAGATCGTTCATTCCGGCATCGGTAATGACAAATGTCTTGGTTTGCGTTTTCTTGACATAGGTGACGCGCGCGACCAGTATCCCGGCATTGCCCACAATGAAACGTCCCGGTTCCAGCATCAGCGGGAGCCCGATCTGTTTGATTTTGGGCAGGACCGCTTCGGCAAAATGCTTTGCGGTGAAGGCGGTTTCATCGCGGTAAACAATGCCCAAGCCGCCGCCCAGGTCCAATGCCTGGAGTCGGATTCCGGCGCGGCCCAGCTTCGCGACGGCTGCGGTCAGGACATCAAGAGCTTTGAGGTATGGATCCAGATGTAAAATTGGAGAGCCCAGGTGTACGTCAATCCCGTATACTTCCAGGTTGGGCAATCGTGACGCGGTGCGATAGTGTTCCTCGATCTCTTCGATGGAAAGGCCGAATTTATTTTCTTTTTTCGCCGTTGTCGTGTATTGGTGCGTTCCGGCATCGATATCGGGATTCACCCGGATGGAGATGCGGGCCTTAACCTTCAGGCGTTCGGCAACGGCCTGAATCCGGTGCAACTCGGGAATGGATTCAACATTGAAGAACAGAATCTTCGACTTGAGTGCGTATTCAATTTCCGCATCGGTTTTTCCGGCGCCGGAATAAACGATTTGGTCCGCTGCAATCCCCGCTTTCAGACATCGGTAAAGTTCTCCACCCGAAACAATGTCGGCCCCCGCGCCCGCCGCTTGCAGCAGAGAAAGAATGTGTACGTTGGAATTCGCCTTGACCGAATAACAGATCTGCGTGGGATAGCCGGCGAAAGCCGATTGAATCTTTCGGTAATGGTCCAGGATTGTCTTGGAGCTGTAGAGATAAACCGGCGTTCCGGTTTCCTTGATTACATCAAGGACCCTGCAGTTCTCGCAAAACAGGATTCCGTCGCGAAACTGATAATCGTGCATAGACGGCCGGCGGCAGGACAACTGCCGCCGCTCCTTTCCGGCCCGGCGCTTTACTGCGGTTTGCCGATCTTCGCTACAGCGGCGAACAGTCTGGACTTGGTTCGCGATGCATTGTTAACATGCACAACGCCCTTCTGAGCGGCTTTGTCGATTACGACAACGGCCTCCTGCAGAAGTTTCACGGCTTCGTCCTTGCTGGTTGCGGACCTTACTTTTTTCACGACAGACCGCACGCGGCTTTGAATGCTGCGGTTGCGCGCGTTGGCCACCAGACTCTTGCGCGCCCGTTTTTCCGCGGATTTGTTCTTTGCCAAACTGACCTCCTCCGATTGAAAGACCTTGAAAAATAGGCGGCGCCGGTCTCGCGTGTCAAGCGTAAAGCGCTTGTTCGGCGTTTTCTCCATAGTGACCGGACCCGTCTTTTCACCACTTTTCTCTTGCGCTCCCTCGACAGAGAAGTTTTGTTTATAGACAAAAGCAGCCCAAACAACCCAAAAACCCAAGAGGAGGCCATGATGGCAGCAAAGAAAGTAGTCAAGAAAGCAGCAGCGAAGAAAGCGCCGAAGAAAAGCGCGCGCAAGCCCAATGCCATGTTCATGAAACCCGTTTCGCCGGATGCGGTGCTGGCCGAAGTGGTTGGTTCGAAGCCCATTCCCCGGACGGAGGTCACCAAGAAATTGTGGGCTTACATCAAGAAGAATAATCTGCAGGATAAAGTCAATCGCAGAAACATCAACGCCGACGACAAACTCAAAGCCATTTTCGGCGGCAAGAAAGTCGTGAATATGTTCGAGATGACCAAGCTCGTCTCGAAGCATTTTGCCTGATTGGTCGTTGATTAGTTTTTCTGAAGGCTCCGGAGAGGGTTGCTCCGGGGCCTTTTTTTTAGCTACTCAATGACTTCCCAATACTTCCGCCACCCTCACCTTAGTCCTCTCCCTTCGAAGGGAGAGGAAAAAAGCCCTCGCCCCTCCGAGGGAGAGGGTAGGGTGAGGGGGACCTGTGCAGTCACCTTTTTTCCACGCGACATTGTTTATCCTTCCAGTTCTGATTGGAATTCCCCGGCCCGGGAATAGGCCGCAACGGATGTTTTTGCATTCACCCGTAACACACCCGTAATTACCCTATTGACAAACCTGCCAGAAGTTCATAGGTTTGGTTGAGGTGCCTTTTTATTCTGTTGTCCGTTTCCTGACCAGCACCAAAAATGGAGTCTGAATCGGCCGACCTCCATATGGGGTGGCCCAACAAGGAAGTGGTCTTGCGTCTATACAAGGGATTGCTTCTCTGTTTCTGCTTTTGTCTGTCCGCAAGTTTTAATGCCAAAGCACTTTCCCTCACGGAATTTGATACAGTTATAATTCGCGGACAGGGCGTACCCGTTATGCAAAGTTATTCCTTCACCGTTTTCAATCCATCTATTAAATACTTCTTTAAAATGGAAAACATGCCTGCCGGGTATCAGGCCGTCAGTTCGGCCTGGATCGAATTGAACGGCACGGCTCTATTCAGTCAGAATGATTTCCATAATAAGCACGAGATCATCGAGAAACCCGCCTTTCTGAGGAAGACCAACGTCCTCAAGATAAATTTGGCCAGCAAGCCAGGATCGGCCTTGCGGCTCACAGTATATGGAATTGATAATACGCCGCCCTCGCTGAATTTTACATCACCTCAGAATGGGGCTCTCCTCAATACACGAGGCCCAACGGTCACGGTCCAATACGGTGATGTTGAATCGGGAACCGTGCTTTCCAGCCTCAAGATTCTCATAAACGGCCATGATTTGACCGGCCTTTTCTACAAGACCGCCGGAATGGCCACCTGGACACCGGACGACAGCGATTTGTTTCCAGAAGGGCAGAACCGCGTCCTCGCCTCAATTGCCGACCGGGCCGGCAATACGGCTTCCGATACGGTCCAGTTTGAAATCGATGTGACCCCGCCCACAGTCAGCGTAATCTCTCCGGCGCAGGATACGACTCTGAATGTGGCAACCGTTACGATCCGCTACACCGTCGATGGCACGCCCTTGCAGAAACAGGTTTCACTCTCTGAAGGGCTCAACGTAGTCGTAATCGACAGCACGGACCCGGCCGGCAACCGCGGAGCCGACACTGTTCGCATCACGCTCGACACACAGCCCCCGGTAGTCCAGATCACCTCTCCTGCGGATAGCTTCACCTCGAGCGAGACCCCGATAGCGATTGCCTGGTCTGCTGACGGCCTATCGCAGGTGACCCAAACGAGCCAGAAACTCACAGACGGCTGGAACACTATTATACGCAGCGCCTGGGACGAGGCTGGCAACATTGGCGCGGATACGATCCATGTGTTGTTGGAACAGAAGACCGGTCCGCTGGCCGAGATCGTTTCGCCTGCGGACGGCTTCATTTCCGCAACAGAGCAGATGACATTCTCCGTCCGTTTGCTTTCAGGCGCCCTTCGATCGATTCGGTTCCATATCGACGGATACGACCACAGTGCGGCTTTCCACCTCACCGGCGGTATATACAACGCGACCCTTTCCAGGGCGGACGGGTATCATACATTCTGGGTTTTTGCGGAATCGGCAAAGCGAAATGATACCCTGAGGTTTGCATTCAAAGTCAATACGGCGCCTCCACAGACCGAGGTAACAATCCGTGGCCGGGTGCTCAATGGAAAGAACGGCCAGCCAGTGGTAGGGGCCACGGCGCGCGTCATCGAGACCGGGAGCAGCGCGCTGACGAATTCGATGGGAGATTTCGAATTGCCCAGCGGCGGATTCGGGCAGCAATTCAAGGTGAAAATAGATCACCCGGCCTATACCGAAGCCTTGCGATTTGTCAGTGCCGACAGCGGAGTTGATTTTGATATCGGCGCGGTTCAAGTGCTTCCCCTTGATACGGAATCCGCGGTTATTCCACCCAATATTGCTTCCAATGTTTTCCTCTACGATTCTACTGTGCAATTGGCGATTCCCGCCGGGGCCGTTAGCGATACCGTGAAGGTTTCGGCTACGGTTTTTGACCACATTAGCCAATTGCCTGTTGCCCAGCCAGGTATGGACGTTTTTCTCTTTTGTATAGACTTGCGTCCGAGCAACACGGTTTTCAGCGCGCCGGTTACGGTAAAAGTGCCCAACCTCAACCAACTGACCGCCGGCGCGGATGTCCCGATTACCTACTTCGATGAGGCCACCGGCTTATGGCTTGACGTCGGCACCGGAATCGTCAGTGGTGACGGTCGATTCATTGAGTTTGCAACAACGCACTTCTCCGTCTTTCACGGAAACACGCATTTTGGCGGTCCGCCGCCGCCGCCTCCACCACCGCCACCACCGCCACCCAGTTGCCCCATAAGCAAGTCAGCATCCGGGGTTACCCTGCAGGGCGGCGACTTGCAGCAGGAATACACGATTTCGGGTGGCAAATCATTGGCGAATTTGGACGTTAAGCTCGAATATTGGAGCGCGTCCGCGAATCCACGATATATCTTTTCCTACCCTTTCAAAGGCTTTGATTTCAAACCCTCCTACATATCTTGGTCAATCTTTCTGCCCGGACTCCGAAAGAACTGGCTTTTCCATGGCACGGACCAGCCTACAGCGGTAAATTACTTCTGGGACGGCAAAGACACAGAAGGCAACGCAGTTACCGACGGCTTGTATGCCTATGGCATTCGGACACAGGATATCATGCTGCCAGGTGCATACCGCTATGCCATGGACAAGCCCGAAAACATTAAGGTGTATTATCCCCAACCTACGAGCATAAACCATTTCTTCTTTGGGTTCGTGCCTGTGGTCAACAGCCCCAGCCCATACGGCAGCGGCTGGCGCATCTCCGGCCTGACGCGGATCCACACTCGGAAAGGTTCTTTGCCCGGCTTCCCGCCAAAGGAAACGTACTGCGACATGGATGGAAGCATACGAAGGCCCGCACCCGGTGCCGACAGCACAACATCCGAATTCGGTACGGCTACGGCTATCGGCGGCACGCTCGGAAGCATTGGCGGCAATCATGTTTGCGTCATGGGCAGCGACTGTCAGGGGGATGTCTATTGGCAACAGGAAGGAACGCAAGTCTATAAGCCACCATTCGGCAGGCACGATACCCTGATTAATACCGGCTTAGGATGGATCCGCAAACTTAATGACGGCACGGTCGAAACATATAATCAGAACGGACTGCTTACCACACGCATCGACAAGAACGGCAATGGCCTGGAATATATCTTTGACACCTTTGGCGAGAGGATCTTGAAAATAAGCGATGTCAAGACCGGCCGGAGCATGGGGTTCGAATACGCAAGCTCGGGCCGGCTTGCGGCCGTTATCGACCAATACGGCCGACGAACGGAATTCGAGATCGCTGGTAATGGCGATCTAGTTTCCATCACTACGCCGGACGGCCGCGCAGCAGAACGATTCGAATACGAAAATCACCGCATGACGCGCAAAACCAATATGGACGGCTCATTCAGCGCTTATGAATACGATAGCCATGGCGGCGTTGCGCGGACGCTGAATCCGTCCGGCTTGGCCGTTGAATACAGCCGGCCCACGGACCGGGGAATCGTAAACGACCTCCAATCGGTCGCCCCCGAAGCAATCGAAACATTTCTGCCGAACATGGCGGACCTGCCCAATTACACGGATCAAAAAATTCATATCCTGCCGGTTATTGGCGATATCGCAAAAGGATATGCCGATGCGCTGGGTGACTCAGTCTCTTATACTTTCAACTCATGGGGCCTTATCGCAAGCCAAAGAGACGCAAAAGGGGCCATTACCAAATACGGCTACAACCCTTCAAGCTGCGGCTGCAATCTGGCCACGAGCATCACCTATCCAAGCGGTTTGGTTATTACCAAAGAGCTTGACGCGAATGGAAATCTCCTGTCAACAAAAAATTCCGCGACGGGTGCAACGACCAGCTATACCTACGTAAACATCAACGGTTCCGCTTTCGTTGAAACCATGACAAACGCCTTGGGCCGGACCACCAGATTCGAATACGATTCCATGGGAAACATGATCCAGCTTGTGGCCCCCGGCGCTGAAACCACGACCGTGACCTACAACGCGTCCGCCCTTCCAACAGCGGTAAAGGACCCATTGGGCCGCATTGTCCGCACACAATATGATTCGCTGGGGCAGGTCGTTGCGCGCACAAGTCCCAAAGGTGATACCACCCATTATGTTTACGATTCATTCGGAAATCTCCAATCGATTCGTGACCCCATGGGCCGGGTCACGAGCTATTCTTATGACATAATGAATCGTCTCATCTCGGAAACCGATCCGGCGGGAAACACCACGCGATACATTTACAACTCTGCAGGGCGATTGGATTCCCTCATCGACCCCAAGGGGCACCACACAACGTTCGCATACAATGCCGGCGGGAAGCGGATAAGGTCGACAAACCATTTGGGAATCTCGCGGAACTACGAATATGATGAACACGGAAAACTAAAAAGCTACACGAATGCAAGAAGCCAGACCCTTCAATACCAGTACAATGCGCTTCAAAGGCTTGTCTCAAAGACCGGTCCCGGCGATTCCGTGCTATCCCGTTTTGGTTTTGATGAGATGGGAAACATGACATTCGCCGGCAATGCGGACTACTCCATCAGTCGCTGGTTCGACCAAGCCGGCCGTATGATTCGGGAACAGGCAAGCGCGATTTCTATTAATAACACTCTTTCGAACCGGGATACACTGTCCGCCGAAGACTTCTCCAAGGACTACACAAATCTGGTTGTCGATGGCGACACCGTTATCATCAATGGCGAGCATCATTTCTTAAGTCTTGTCCTTCGCAATGGCGCTGTGGTCAAGCACCTTGCAACAGATACGCAAACAGTCCACAGGCTTGCGATATTCGCAAGCGATTCGATTGTTGTTGATTCCACTTCGAAAATCGACGTAACCGGGCTTGGGTATTTGGGTGGAGGCCGCGGGGATAACGTTGGCACATTGGGAAGAACAAATGGAAATACTACAGTTGGGGGCTCCAGTCCCGGATCCGGAGGAAGCCATGGCGGCAAAGGCGGTGATTTTGGCTATGGAGCCACCGCTATTGGAAAAGCAGCTGATCCGTATGACAATAGGCTTTTACCATCCCAGCCGGGCGGTGGTGGAGGCAGCAATGGGATGCCGGGCTTTAATGGCGGCGGGGGGGTGCAACTTTCCGCCCGTGTCCTTGTCCTGGACGGTATCATCACCGCCAACGGTGAGAACGCGATAAACCAGAACGGCGGCGCGGGGGCGGGCGGCAGTATTGCTATACAAACGACCAGGTGCTTCGGACGTGGCAAACTGATAGCTGCCGGTGGAAATGGCATTATTGGTGGCGGTATGCCGCGGGGTGGTGGTGGTGGTCGGATCTATATAGAAACTGATACCGTGGGAAATTTTGTTTATTCGGTGATCGGCGGCAACGAAGGCGGCTTTATCGGTACGGTTGTCGTGCGCGGGCCGAACGGTGCAGTTGCGGCGCCGCTTATCGTCAATCCGGGCCAAGAATTGCGAATTGGGAACAACCAGGAGTTTTGGGAGGATATCGACATTATCGCCACGACTGGCCGGCTGGTTATAGATGGCATTCACAGATTCAGGAGCATCATCCTTCAGCAGGGCTCGATATTGTTGCATGATAGCTCAGAGAATAGCCCCAATTGCGGTCTTTCGCTCGATATCGCGGATATGCTGGTGGTTGACAGTACAAGCATCGTAGATGCTAGCGGGTTGGGCTACCGCGGTGGAAAACAGAGCTGGTGCGCGGCAACCGTCAATTTTGCCTGCGGCGCCACGGGTTATAGTGGCGGCAGCTATGGCGGGCTGGGAGGCAGTAGTGCCGGGAATGCCGGATTCTGCTATGGAAGTACCGCAAGCCCAACGGACTTGGGCAGCGGCGGCGGACACGTCGCTTTTTCCGGATCCAGCACTGGCGGCAATGGCGGTGGCCGCATTAGAATCGCGGCGAGGACGATTCGACTGGACGGCCGGGTTAAAGCAGACGGGCTTGCGGGATTCAGAGCTGGTGGTGGAAGCGGCGGGTCCGTGCTTCTTCGCTGCGACTCTCTTCTCGGCGGCGGTTCCGTAACAGCTATGGGCGGAAACGGTGATCTGCAGGTGGACGGAGGCGGTGGTGGTGGCGGCCGAATAGCCATTTACGCCAAGGTTAGCACGATTGGCGCTGCAAAACTAAATGCTGAAGGCGGTTTCGGAGGTGTGCCGGGTGACGGCGGTACTATTTGCCTCGGCAGCTCCGATAGTATCCTCGTGTCCAGGACCAACACGAGAAAAGTGCAGATTACGACGCCCGACCTTTTTATGGCGGACTCCAACCGAGTACTCGATAGCCTGGATGTGACACTCCTCAATTCACAGGTGAAATTCGGAGGCAATCATTATTTCGACACGCTGATCGTTCTGAACAGCAGTCTCACCTTTGATGGAAATCTGTTTGCGAGCTACATTAAAATTGAAAATTCGATAGTAACGGCTAATGATAGTGTATTGGCCAGTAGTCTTATAATTGCCGAAGGTGGACAAATTACGCGAAAACCTGGTACAGGCAATGAGGTGAAACGGCTTGCGATCATCAGCGATATTTTGACTATCGAAGCAGGTGGAAAGATCGATGTTACAGGCAAGGGGTTTCCTCCTGGCTATACATTTTCCGGTCTTGCCACAGACGATTGGTATGCTGGGGGAAGTCATGGTGGCATAGGAATTGGCCGCTCCTGCAAGACCTATGATGATTTTAGCGCTCCTTGTTTGCCCGGAAGCGGGAGCAGCATTCCAAGTTCCTCAGTGGCAGGTGCGGGAGGCGGTGTCGTGCGAATCGTTTGCGGCACGCTTTACTTGGACGGCGCAATCATGGCAAATGGCGGTCCCAGTTGGACTGAAGGCGCAGGAGGAAGTATCTGGCTTACCGCGGATGCCATCTATGGTAATGGTCTAATCCAAGCCCATGGCCTTACGCAAGGTGGTGGCGGCCGCATTGCGATTCATAGCAATACGAAGCAGGGGTCCTTTCTTGAGAATATCTCTGCATCAGGGTACAGTTGCGGTTCGATTTATTTGGCTGACGTGGATGGTCAGGGCCTTCTCGTATTCGACGGAAAGGGCACTGCAACCGGCAAAACCCCTCTAAACAGTGAGTATTCGGATCTCCAAGTGGTCGTTCAAAATAAAGGCAAAGTGGAATTTCAAGACAGCATTACGATCAGAGGGGATTTTTCTATAAAGAGCGGAGGGGTACTTCTTTTCAACAATACTGCAACAATAATGGACCCGGTCCTTAGCGTGCGACAAGGGGCTGAAGTGATTTTCAAATGCGTTTCCAGCGCGCGCGATATTTGTGTGGATTCCTCGACGATTACAATTAATGATACGCTCTTCGTCGAAAAACTGGCATTAGCAAAAGGAAGCATCGCAACGCACGACCAATCCGCGGCCAACATGCCGATGGCACTGTCGCTTATTGCCGGTAGGTTGCAGATCGACTCCGGCGCGTCGGTAGACGTTGCAGGTAAAGGCTTTCCGCCTGGGTACACAGTGAACGGCGACACTTCCTCACGCTTTTTTGGAGGTGGAAGCCATGGGGGCAAGGGAACCGGTCAGGGAGTTATGTATGACAATTTTGCGGTTCCGGCTTTACCGGGTGCTGGCGCAGGCAGGCCAGGTGATTTTCTGGCTGCACCTGGAGGCGGCGTTATCCGGCTCCGTTGCGACACAATCGTAAATGATGGCAAAATTACGGCACAGGGCAGCGGAGCAGGCTGGGCATTGGGCGCGGGCGGCAGCATCGTGATTACCACGAACCATTTGTTGGGCAGTGGCGTGATCGCTGCGGATGGCTGGCTATCGAGTTCGGGTGGTGGAAGAGTGGCAATATATTGTCCGAATATGCCCATTGATATTGGGAATCGAACCAGTGCTGCCGGCTACAGCGCCGGGACAGTTTACCTGGCGTCGAATGGATATGGGAAATTATTGATTGACAATGCTGACATATTCGCGCCCGATAGTACAACATGGCTGGGCCATGTTGGCACGGGCGTCATAACGTATTTGACCACTGATACACTTGTTTGCGATACCTGTCACTTCCCTGTATACCATGGAACCATTCCCGGCCTTGTGGGTCTGCGCGTTGAAATCAATCCGGATGCTTATCATTCGCGGAGCAGGATTTTTAAAATCCTTTGGAACGACAGCACAACGCTGGTCGTGGACACCTCCGGCAGTCGGAGTCTTTTCGATGCCGGTAATGTTGGCGACCCGTTCCAGGGAATCATATTGCTCGATACGCTGAAAGTGCGCAATGGCGCGAGAGGTTATTCAATTGACCCAGTGCTCTATGATGCGATTGAACTTCACAACGGCAAGTTCAGCGATCCGCTGCACGGCTTGCAGATAGGCATGGTCTTCGAACCCAAGGATATTGATTATGCACAATTCGACGAATCGGAGAAGATTGGGGCACTTGGAAAAACGGCGGCATTGGTCTTGGCCGAACCAAGCAGGATGGTGTTGCGCTCGGAAAAATCAAAGCTATCATCTGTTAAGGCCGTTGACAAGGGAGTGGAGAAAAGGGATACTTCTAAAG
>CAYVZU010000109.1:0-13390 GCA_964455935.1 uncultured Fibrobacterota bacterium | reverse complement strand
GTATCGATGAGGCCTCAGCTTCCGTAAGCGTTCAACAAGGCGGATTGCACATCGCGAAGGGATCTTTCAACAATCTAGTTATCTAGCTCCGGGCACAGCCCCAGCCCTACAGCCCCTATGCTCCTCAAACTGATTCCTTTATTGGCCGGCCAATATCACGATTACTACCGAATGGCAGCATAATCGTCAAGGATCAAGGGCACTGGGCATATATCCAGCCGCGAACAAGGCCGGAAACCGATATTTTCCTTGGTACTGCTATAAGAGTACATACTATATTCTTCTGCAATGTTCCGCCCATTTTGCCTAATTTCCGCCACGTTTCTGCTCTGTTCCGGCGCATTCGCCCAGACCGTGCAAAGGAACGCCGTGCGGACACTTGCGGCGCCGGTTGCGGCCAAGCCGGACACCACGGCAAAGCCCTCTCCGTCAGCACTTGCGGTTGCCATTGCTGACACCGCGCGAATTCCGGTTCTGGATTTTAAAAACACCGACATCCGGGATGTTCTACGCAGTATTGCCACACGCTACGACGTGAACCTGTGGCTTGCACCCGAGGTGAAAGGGGATGTAAGCCTTCACTTGGTCAACCTGCCGGTGAAAGAAGCCATCACCTTCATTGTCCAGAAGTACGGTTTCGCCACCCGCGAAGAGAATGGCGTACTCCAGGTGATCAAGCCGGAAGTGAAACCACCGGAAAAGATCGAAGTACCCATCCTCATCAAACTCGAATCCGGCAAGGTCACAATCGATGCGGCCGAGGCTCCGCTTGACAAATTCGCACGGGCTTTCTCGGACAGCACGCGACTAAATGTAATCGTCGACAAATCCGCAAGCGGCATTGTATCGGCACACCTGCGAGGAATTGAGCCGGAAAAGGCGTTGCGCATCGTCATGGAAAGCAATGGGTTTGACCTTGACGTTGTGGATGGAATCCATTATGTCTCCAAAGCGGGATGGAGCGGGCCGCCCGCGCCAAGCATGCAATCGGGTGCCACGCCGCTGCGATCCGGGACAATGCCCGTGTCCTCGTCATCCGGCCTTGGAGCGACCGGACTTAAAAGATCGGCCGTTTCGGTCAAAGACAGCCTTGTCTCGCTTCAGGTAACCGGCGCGTCGCTCAACGAAATCATCAAAGAAATCTCAAACCAATCCAGCATCGATATCTTCATCTACGGCCAGGTGGACGGCCAGATCAGCTCGCGGTGCAAAGACCTGACCATTGACGAAGCTCTACGCTACCTGCTTCAAAACACAAAATACACCTTCTGGAAGAATCAGGGCATTTATTTCATTGGCGAGAAAGAATCGGCCGAGCTCAATACCAGCGAAATGGTCCCAGTCAACTACCTAAAAGTGGATGGCGTTGTCGATCTTCTCCCCAAAAGCATCTCCACCGCGGCGACCATCAAAGTCGTCAAAGAGCAGAATGCCCTGATGGTCATTGGCCCCTACAACGTGATTGCCGCGGCCCGCGACTTCGTCAAACAGATCGATAAACCCGTGGCGCAGATCCTCATAGAAGCCGTTGTCATCGACTTCTCCATCGATAAGCTTCGCGACTATGGCGTCAAATTCTTCACAAACATCCTGGGTGACACAGCCAAATTCAGCGAGACCTTCTTTCCCACTGTTCAAGCCAGGGCAGGTGGCGCCCGCATCGAACGCGGAGTTCAGGATATCTTCGATCAGATGCGGATCAAACAGATCGTGAGCCTTCCCAGGGACTTTATGGCCCAGGTCAACGCGTTGGAAAGAGCAGGAGTGGCCAAGGTCCGTTCCACCCCCCAAGTGGCGACCCTGAATGGTAACAAAGCATCGATCAGTGTTGGGTCCACGCAGTATTACTTGCTGACCACCGACATTATCACTCCGGGCGGCAGCAATCCCACGCTTATTTCCCAGAAACAGGAATTCCAAAAGATCGACGCCAATGTAGTGCTGACCGTTACGCCTTGGGTCACTTCGAACCGCGAAGTGACCGTGGAAATTAAACCGGAATTCAACATTCCCAAGGGGGGGTTCGTCAAAGGCCAGCCGCCCACAATTGACAAGCGGGTCATTGAAAGCACGGTACGGCTTAAAGACGGCGAAACGATCATTCTTGGCGGTCTGCGCGAGACCACATCTAGTGTGACCGAAGACCGGCTGCCGATTTTGGGAAGCATTCCCATTCTGGGCTGGCTTTTCCGCAATCGCTCCGTGCAGGAGAAGGAAAGCCAACTCATGATTTTCCTTACTCCGCACATTTACATTGGCTCCGAAGGGTCCGTGCAGATCGAAGATGTGATCGGCAAGGACATGCCAAAGTCGCTGACAAAATAAGGTAAGAGCCAAAAGCAAAAAGTGGAAAAAGGCGCAAAGCAAAGTCTGCTCGCGAGTTTTTTGGACCTGCCTGCGATTGCGCTCGAAATCACGCCCGGCCGCATTCGGTCGCTCTCCTCAACACTCAAGATACCTTCGATTGAAGCATCGTTCGAAGGCGATATGGCTCAGGGACTGCAATCCACAATTCGCAAATATGGCCTGCAGGATTGCGTTGTCGATCTGGTGCTCTGTGGCCCCCAAACCCAGGTGCGATTTGCGGCTGCTGCACCGGCCGGTGCGGACATTATCGCCTGGGCCGAACAGCTTGTAAAGAAATGGCTGCCCAAGGGGCTCGAACCGGAACAGGCGGTTTGGGTCATGGATACGATCCATGCCGGTCCCGAATCATTTCGGCATTATATGCTCTCTCTATTTCGAAAATCGTTGCTGCAAGGCATCTCGGCCGTGCTGGACCAAACCCAATGTGTTCTGCGTTCGGTCCATGGGGGAGCCTATCCGCTGCTTGCCCAAATCCGGCCTACCATGGATGACTACGCCATCTTGGGTGTTGAGAACCGGATTACGAGAGTGCTGGCTATCGTACAAGGTGCGCCGGCGGCATACTACGAAATCCCGGAGAACCTAAAACAATCGGTGTTTGCTCAATCCAACGACAACCCAGGCCGGCTGGTGTGCCTGGAGAAGTGCACAAGCCTCTATCGGCAGATACATCAGCAAAAAGAACCAATCAGAACCTTCGTTGTGGCGCGTGACGGCGTCCTGGGGTTCACCGAGCTTTTGCAGAGGAGGGGATACGCGGTTCTGCCGTGCCTGGCGGCCGGGGAAGGTCCGAAAACCGAGATCCCCGACAACCTGCCCCCGGAGATTGGGACGAGCCACCAGGTTGCTTATACAGGATTGCTGCGAAGCCGGAGCCGGTTCGTCGCGGGCTTCAAGAAGAGCGCCCTTGGCGTAATCGCGTGTTGCCTTCTCCTTGGCTTGTTTGAGGCCGGCATTCGCGTTGAAAAGGCTGTTAATACCCAAAAATACAAGGCAGACGATGTTGTTCTGGCGAGCTATGTCGCGAACCGTCAACGCCTGGCCCACCTGCAAGCGCGGTATGGTGAATTGTTCGCGGCGGTTTCAAAACGCGGCGATGTACCGGCCTATTTGGATGCGGTCGCGCAAGCCTTGCCCGAGCGGGTCTGGCTTTGCGAACTTAGCTATCACATTGACCGGAACGGCAAGCGCCTGGACATTGTCGGTTTCACGGAAGATGCAACCCAGATTGCCCCCTTTCTCAACGGCATACAGCAGAACAAATCCGTTTCCGGTGTAGAGCAGCGCTTCATTGAAGTCATTGGCAAAGACCGGGTGGCGCAGATGACCCGGCAAGGCAAGGGCGCAAGGGAACTGACAAAATTCAAAGCAGAGGTTATGTTGCGATGAGGACATTTCTGCGGCGCAACCGCTTCGCAGCCGCTTTGACCGCGCTGCTTTTGGTGCTGGCCGGATCGGTCTTTTTTATTTTTGCGCCTTGGATTCAAAGGGAGATTGGCGCTTTTCAGGAATTCCGCTCCAGGGCGCGCTTCAGCCAGGATGCGGCAATACTGAAGGCAACCAATTTGGAGTTGGGCCGGAATCTGGACCTTCTGGACAGGCAAATTGCCCGTTTGTCCGCCATGGATCCTGCCTTGCGGGGAGTTGAGATTGTGGAAAACGTGCGCCGCACAGCCATGGAAAATAAAATCGCGCTTACCGGCATTGAATCCAAGATGAGTAACGGGAAATCGGGTATTATCGAATATCAAATCAAAGCTGAGGCACAAGGCGCATACAATCAGGTTGGCTCCTGGGTTGGCCAGTGTCTGCGCCAGCATCCGCACGCCAAAATCGAGAATCTGGTCATCCGCCGAAATGATATTGAATCCGGCCCCAACAAGGTCCAGGCCGCTTTTGTGTTCTGCTTTCCCAATGAGGCGAGCCCGTGAAATCGAATAAAGTCTTGTTCTGGCTTGTTGCTGTTGCCGCGGTTGTCTGGGGATACAATTTCTTCCGGATTGCGGATTATGGATTGGATGAAGACGCGGTGTGTTCGGAAAGAGGGAAGACGGACGCCTTTGGGAGGGTCTCCGAGTTCCGCAAGATATCCCGCGACCCTTTCGACCCGCTTGTATCTTATGCAAAGGCCCAGCCCCAGATCCAATCGGCCAGGATCGGCACGCGTTCCATCGCTGCCACCCAACCCCAGAAGTCCGGCAGGCGGGCAATTCAAATTCGCCTGAATGGCATCATGTGGGATCCGGTGAAGCCCATGGCCGTTCTCGAACTGCCCGGCGGGACAACGCAGATGGTTTCGCCCGGTCAGGCAATAGAGGGCCTTATCGTTGAAGCCATCAGCAGACAAGAGGTGACCCTCTCTGACCATGGCCAGAAGATTATCATTAAATAGCCAAAGCGCGGGAATAAGGTTTTGACGTGATTACAGGATCCACGGAGTTATTGGAGCACAATCCTGCCAATCCTGATATCCCGTCCCAATTCCGGGCCTCCTGAAATGGTGCATTATGCGGCGGAAGAAGAATGGCATGGCACGGCTATTGAATGAGAACGGGTATGCCTTTTATCTCGTTCTTTCGGTCACGACAATTGTCTTCATTTTTGGCTGGACTGCGCTTCAGCAGAGCGGCATGCAGCATGCAGCCGTGGCGAAGTTTCACAAGCAAACAATGGCCGCCTTGGCCGCGTATTCCGGCCTGGAACGCGCAAAAGCCAACCTGGCCAAAGACCCTGACTGGCGGCCTGCGCAATACAGCGAACAGACCGGGACCAGTTCGCAGTTCTCGCTTAAGATTGACCGCTGGGGCGGCTACATACAGGCCGTTTCACATGGCTTGTACGTAAATGCTTGCGATACCGTTGCGGTTCTGCTTGGTCAGCAACCCGCCGGGGTTTTCGCAAATGCCATCTTGCTCACCGACGCGCCTTACGGTCTGATCGTTGCCGGCCAGAATATAATCCGGGGTAATGTGTGCATGGCTGGGACAGATGTAAAGGCATCCACGGATCCCCGCCTGCGCTTCACGGGCGAAGAAGCGTTGAATGGCCGGTGCGTTCCCCTGGATAGCTTAAGCAGATTGGAATTTGCCGCCGAGGATCTTCAATCGTATATGGATTTTTGTGACAGCATGATCCGGCTTCCGCAAAATGTGGACCGGCTGGTCAATCATTCCCTTGCCGCGCGGCGTGAGAGCGACCTGCCTGTCGGCCGTGTGCTCTTTATCGAGGGGGACCTGGATATTCAATTGCCGCCGGGCACGCTAATTAAGGATAGGACCATCTACGTCGAAAGAAAGCTCCGGGTATCAGGCGGCGGTATTTATGACCAGGTTCGTTTTACCGTGGGGGCGCACCTCGATTTGCGGGATTCGGCCGAGTTCAAGGATTGCCTGTTTTATTCCAAGGGAGGTGCTTTGCTGCGGGGTGGCCGGTTCGAATCGCAATTGCTGAGCCGCGACACGATACAGGTGGCAAACTCGTGCCTTGGCCGGTCCTCTTTCCTCTTCCTGGATGCCGGGCAAGGCAGGGGTGTCATCCACTTCCAGCCGGGCACAAGATCCAAGTGTTTTGCAGCTGTATACTGTACCGCAACCACCCATGGGAAGAACCCGCTGCAGGCTGCAATTGTGATTGATTCCACGGCAGCCGTAAACGGTATTGTCTGGGCCAATGCACTGATCACACATAGGGGCAGGCTGGAGGGCATGATTCGGGCCAAGTCGTTTGGCTCATATCGCAGGCCAACGCTATATGTAAACTGGCTCTTCGATTCAATTATCCTGCGGGAGAAGCTTGAAACAGGCTTTTTGTTACCTGCTCTTTTCGGGAAGGATCTTTCCCTGGAAACCGCGCGTGCGCTCTAAAAGCGGATTCACCCTTATCGAGGCCGTTGTCGCCATGATCTTGCTCTCCATTGCGCTGTTGCCCGCCGTTGCCCTGCTAGGAAGGGCGCCTGCCCTCGATCGGGCGGAAAATCTGCTAATCGCCTCTTGCCTTACCCATCTCGAAACCGAGAAAGCTTTCTACGCCCGTCAGTTCGCGCCTGCGGAAACGACCTACCAATTTATGGGTTCTTGGGTTGTGAAGCGCGAATCCGGGCCTGGGCCGCTTGCGGACGCCCGTGTTTGCGTTGAGCGGCTGGGCAAACAGGTGGTCGGGTCGAGCTTCCTGCTTTATGTGGGCGCGGACACCGCGGCCATTGCCGCATGCGATTCTACCAGAGGTGATGATGATGATGCGAAACCGCAGTAAGGGGCGGATTCCTGGTCAATCTGGTGTGACCCTTGTGGAATTAATGACGGCCTTGGTGATTACCGGCATTGCGGTGACTGCGATTCTTAGCACCTACGTTTTCGCGCAGAAGCTGATGTTCAAGTGGAGCAACCAAAGTGAAATGGTTGGCATGGCAACCGGAATTGAGAAGACGCTCCGTCGTGAAACGGCCAATGCGGATTCGGTGAAGGCCTCGGGTGACAAACTGGAATTGTACCAAAAGGGCAGTTGCCGGGTTATTGAAAACACCGGTGATCAATTTGTATTGCAGGGCAGGCCGTTGGCGCTCAACAAAGCCATATTCAAGATGGTCTCAGTGACGGTCCTGATGCCCGCCCCGTACACCAAATCCGCCTTTATCCAGTGGCATTGCCGCCTGGTGCGCAATGGTAAGACGCTGGAATGGCTCGGAGGGAACCGGATGGGCCAGTAAGGACCTGTGGGCGCCCAACGCACCTTTGCCCTTGCCCCCCTGCTTCGGTGGATTTATTTTGAAGCTTCAGTAAGGATACTATGAAGGCTATTGTCCCTGTCGCAGGATTTGGAAACCGGCTTCGGCCGCACACTTTCACGCGGCCCAAGGTGCTGCTGCCTGTGGCAGGCAAGCCGATTCTGGGCCACATTCTGGATGCCCTGGCAAAAATTCCCGTCAGCGAGACCATTTTCGTCACCGGATACATGGGTGAAATGATTCAGGATTATGTGCGCAAGAATTATCGGATCAAATCCCGCTTTGTGCGCCAGAAGGAATTGCTGGGTCTTGGGCATGCCGTTTACCAGGCGGTTCCCCATTTCGACCGCGAGCCCGTGATGATCATTTTGGGCGACACGATTTTTGACGCCGATCTTTCGGAATTGATTTCTTCGGGCGGCAACGCACTGGGCGTCAAACGCGTTAAGGACCCTTCGCGCTTTGGCGTGGCCGTGGTCAAAAGCAAGAAGATCCTTCGGCTTGTTGAGAAACCCCAGACCCTAATCAGCAATCTCGCCCTGGTGGGCATCTATTATCTGCGGGATTCCGTTGGTTTAAAGAAAGCCTTGGGCACCATCATTAAACAAGGCCAGACCTCGCATTCCGAATACCAGCTTACAGATGCCTTGCAGCTCATGCTCGAACAGGGCTATCCAATGCGCGTCTTTCCCATCGAAGGCTGGTACGATTGCGGCAAGCCGGAAACCCTCCTCCAGACGAATCGCTTTCTGCTCGAGCGCGATTATCATCGGTTGGGCGCGAGGCATTTTCCCGAGTGCGTGATAATTCCTCCGGTGTATGTCGATCCCACGGCCCGGATCCGCAATTCCATTCTGGGGCCGCATGTCTCGGTGGGTCCGCAAGCCCGTATCCTTAACTCGATTATTTCCGATTCGTTGATTGGCGAAGGCGCCGAGGTTCGCAGTCTTCTGCTGCACGAATCGCTGGTGGGCCACGGCGCGGCCATTTTTGGCAAACGAAAGAAATTCAATGTGGGCGATTTGTCGCAGATCGAGCTTGCGTGAACGCGCGCGCCGGTTTGTGTCGACGCATGGCAGGATACAGGCACTCTGGAATAAAAGGAAGGGGTATTTCATGAAGCGGCTATGGGGACTGCTGGTTATGCTTCTCCTCGTTTCGCAATGCAAAAACCTGTTTGCGCCGCTTACGGACGACAGAGGCCTTTCGGCGCAGGGACGTCTGGAGCGGGCCAAGAGTTATCTGGCTGACCGCGAATACGCGCGCGCCGAGGACGATGTTTCGGGCGCGCTGTCGCTCGACTCCTCGCTATCGGAGGCCTATTATCTTCGGGCCCAGATCGCGCTCTGGAAATACCAGTCCGCCATTTCCGAGGTGCGAGGATCGGTACTGGCCATCGCCGATACCACCCGCACCGACACATCGGCCATGCCCTTCACCAATCTCAAATACGCGCGAAAAGACTCGATTCTCCAGGCCAACCTGATTGCGCTGGAGAATTTGGAAATCCTGCGTAGCGGCAAGGCGCCGGGCACCAGTATTGTATTGGATTCGACGTATGCTTTCTTTCACCTCTATCTCGATTATGTGATCTCCTGCGAAGTGCTGGGCATGACCACCCTTTTCGATCTGGATACAAACGCGGTCATTGACAGTGTCGATTCGCTGGCCGGAGCGGGCCTTCGTTTCATGCTGGGCGATACCGGGTTTGCTCTGCGGGTCTCGGCCGGCGTCAGTGCGGCGGTGGCTGAGCCTGCCGTGGATCGAGCCCGAACGTATTTCAGCCTGGCCAGGCCCTACATCGACAGCATTAAGCCGACGCGTTTTGATTCAACGGGCTCTGCCGATTTTCGGCGATATCTGGACACGACTGCCATCGAATTTACCGAAGATCTCCCGCGCTATGGCTCGAGTAAGCGAGGTGCACAATGAAAACCATCGCCCTTTTCTCACTTGGCCTTATCACGACCGGCGCTTTGGCGGCAACGGTCCAAGGCCCCCAATACACGACCGCTCGGGCCCTGGGCATGGGCGGCGCTTGCGTGGCGGTGGCCGATGACCGCACAGCCCTCTACTCCAACCCGGCGGGACTCAATGTTTTCAAAGAAGGAATCTCGTTCAGTCTGCCTGCGCTGGCCCTGGACTATGACCCCAACACATTGTTTCTCAGCCTGCTGACGGGCACGCGGCTGGCGCATTTCGGCAACCCGGGCCAGGTGGACCGAACCTTTGTCGAAGAGCTCCAGAAAGTCGAGGGTGAGCATATCCGCAATACGGTTCTGCCCGAGGCGGACCTCGTATTTCGCAATATGGGCGTTGGCATCTACGGAGTTTCGTGGCTGGACGCTGTCTACGACATGGGCCTTTATCAGCCAAAGCTCACGTATCAATCCCAGACGGATTTGGTGATTACGGCCGCCTTCAGCAAACGCGTGCTGCACGCCCTGTCGCTGGGTTTGAGCGCAGACTACATTTATCGCCTCCAGGCGCCGCAAACGCTGGTTTGGGGCGAAAACATCGGGGATATCGTCATTGGCGACCTGTTCGGGGACGATCTCGGCAACTTTGTGATCGGCGATGTGTTCGACAACGGCCAGGATACCCTTGATTTGAATGAGGATGGCCGCAACGGCCTGGCACTCGACGCAGGTGCGATTTACCATGCGGGCCTCCTTCGCCTGGGTCTGACGATCGATAATGTCTGGGGCACGCTGGGCGATGACGATCTCGATCGTCGGTTCAACGTGGGCGCCGCGTATTGGGTTTCCCAATTTGTCCGCCGCGGCCTAGTCGAGCGTTTTGTCCTGGCCGGGGATGTAGCGGACTTGGGTGGAGGCGGGGATTTTTGGACCAAGGTGCACCTGGGTGCCGAAATGGAGCTTCCTCTGGGCGCTTTGCGCGCCGGATTCAACCAAGGCTATCCCACATGGGGATTTGCGGCTCGTTTCATGCTTTTTCATATTGAGTTTACGGATTACAGCAAGGAACTGGGAGAATACGCGGGGCATCTGCGGGATCGCAGCTATCTTCTTGCCTTGCGGATCGGCTTGTAGCCGGGGCGCGCCGGCCTGAGAGCGGCCGGTCACAATTGTATATTTATGCAGTATTTGCGTTGGCCCGGTGTTCGATGGCCCGGAAAACTAGTTTTGGCTTCCGGATCGCCCCGGCGCGCGGCTCTTCTACGCCAGTTTGGGATACCGTTCAAGAAAATCCAAAGCCGGGTTGGCGAGGAACTTGACAAAAATGCCCCGCCCGAAACCGTTGCGCGGAAGCTGGCGGCGGCCAAAGCTCTTGAAGTATCCTTGCGGATTCCTGATCCGGTTGTGGTCGGCTGCGACACTGTTGTGGTTGCTGGAAAGCGCTGCCTGGGAAAGCCGCGCGATAAGTCCGAAGCGTTGAAGATGCTCGGCCTGCTTAATGGGCGCCGGCATCGGGTTTGTTCGGGAATTGCGCTGGCCCGCGGTGGAACGGTTCTACGATCCGCGGTGGAAACGACATGGGTATCGTTTCGGCACGCATCGCAAGAAGAGATACGATGGTATGTTGAAACTGGTGAACCCCTGGATAAAGCAGGCTCCTATGGAATCCAGGGCAAGGGCGGACTGTTTGTGCAAAGCATTGAAGGCTGCTATTATAACGTGGTCGGATTTCCCATTTCCCGATTCGTTGCTTTAATGGGAGAGTTATTCTCATGAATTTCCAAATGGATAGTTCCGGTCCCCAACCAACGTCGCAACCGGCGCCCCAGCCGACCGAGAAAGTGAACGACTATCTGCGGCGGACGCGCGAGGCCAGACGTGTCGCTTTGGAGAAGGTGGCCCGTGATACCAAACTGAACTTGGATTATCTGCATGCCCTGGAAGAGGGGGATTACGGAGCGCTTCCGGCGGAAACGTACGTGCGGATCTATCTTCGCTCGTTCGCCAAATATCTGCAACTGAATCCAAACGATGTCGTGGGCCGATACGAACATGAAACCGCGCCTGTCATTCATGAGACGGCAAAAACGCCCACGCGAGGCCTTACGGTTTTGAGCCGCCGCTCAAAGGTGAAACCCGTGACGATTGTAGCCGGTATCGCGGTTCTGATCGTCGCTCTTTCGTTTCTTCGCTCGGGCAGTCGCCCCGACTTGCTCAGCGAGGAGCCCGCCGCTATTGCCGACTCGACCAGGGTCGCCCAAGCCGCCCCGGCCGCTGCGCCGCAAGCGGCTGCCAAGGACAGTCTAACCTCCAGGCCGGATTCCATGGTCATGTCCGGCGCCAAGGACAGCGCTTTGGCTTTAACCTTGGAGTGCAAAGGCGAGAGTTGCTGGGTAAAAATTTACAGCGACAAAGCCGATCCCTGGAGACAGGTGATTGCCCGGGGAGAGCGCAGGACCTTCCAGGCTTCTTCAAGCTTTCATGTCGCCTTGGGCAGGCCTTCATCGATCGAACTCTCGCTCGGCGGCAAGCCGCTTGCGGTTCCCACTGTACGGGGCATTGCCCGGCTGGCCATCACGGCCAGGGGCGCGCGCAGAATGGAATGGCCCGAATGGGTCCGCACCTTTCCCCAGGACCGCGGCCATCCAAACCCGTCCGATTCCGCCGATCCTAATTAAGGAACATGAAGATCGCGGTTCTCTCCGATACGCACGACCGGCTGGATCGTATTGCCCGCGCGGTTGAGACGGCCAACAGCGAGGAGTGCGCGGCCGTATTGCACGCGGGTGATTTCGTCGCCCCGTTTGCCATTCGAGCCCTGCATGGGCTCAAAGTACCCCTGATTGGCGTGTTTGGAAATAACGACGGCGATCACGATGCCCTATGCAAGGCGCTTCGTTCGGGAGATGAACTCCATTGCGGTCCGCATTCGTTGAGTCTCGGCGGCCAGCGAATTCTACTGATGCATGAACCGGATCTGCTTGAGGATTACGTATCTTCGGGCCATTACGATTTTGTGATCTACGGCCATGTTCATAGGATTGAGCTGCGCCCCGGCCAGCCGGCGGTCGTAAACCCCGGGGAATGCTGCGGCTGGGTCAGCGGACGTTCCACCATGGCCCTGCTGGACCTTGATTCGGGCGACGCGTCGATTGTGGATCTGGACTAAGCCGAAACCTCAGGTGAATTCTTCAAAAATGGACAGGATTGCGGGATTGCGGGGAGGGTTTACGGGATAAGGTCCCGGCGATCCTGTTTCGTCCAATTCCGGTATTCGAAATCTTTCCCATGCTTCTCTTCGACAGCCATACCCATCTTTGTGACCGCGCCTTCATTGGGGAAGTGGATGCCGCGGTGGAAAGGGCTTTGCGCGCGGGGGTTGAGACCCTTGTGGACGTGGGCTATGATCGCGAGACCATCGAGCGTTCCGCCGAAATTTCACGCAATCACTCCAACGTATTCAGCGCATTCGGCTTTCATCCGCACGAGGCAGGCAAAATCAGCCCCAACGACATCGACTGGCTCAAGATGCAGTTGGCCAATCCGCGCTGCATTGCATTTGGGGAAATTGGACTGGACTTCGTGAAGAACTATTCGGACCGCGACAGCCAGTTTTCGCTGTTCGAAAAAATGATGGCCCTTGCGCGAATTTTGGGCAAGCCCATCATTTTTCACAGTCGGGGCGCGGAAGCCGAAGTCTTGGCCCGGGCCTGCGCTCTGGGGGTGAAAAAAGCCGTCTTCCACTGCTATACCGGGCCGGAGGACGTGGCCGTGAAAATCGTCGAGGCCGGCTATTATCTGTCATTTGCCGGTTACCTGACATTTCCAAAGGGCTGGCCTGCCTGGATGGGCAAGATCCCGCTCGAACGAATCATGATCGAGACCGATGCGCCCTATCTGACCCCCGTGCCTTTCCGCGGAAAACGAAACGAGCCCGCATTTGTCGAATACACCTGCAAACGCCTGGCCTTGGGGCTGGGTCAGCCTGCTGATGAGATCGCCCGCGTCACCACGGAGAATGCCAAAAGGTTCTTCGGCCTTACTTAATTGTCTTGTTGCTCCGCAAATGCAGTTCCGGTTTTGAACCGTGGGTCTCGCGCTAAGGACTGGACCCAGTTGATTCCAGCATACGTATTTCAACTGGAAACGAAGTCAGTCACCTATTCATGAGCCGGCCGCGGCCGTTATGAATATAGAATGATATAGAGTTTAGTAAAATATTGACATTCCGCTTGTGCAATAACGAATGTAATATTCTGCCTTTCAATGGGGGTCTGCAATGGACAAGTGGGCGGGCAACCGTGATCTTGGAACCATGGGAAGAATGTGTTCCGCCAGCTAATTCATGAGCACAAAACGGTCTCATAAGTGGGTGACACTT
>CAYVZU010000108.1:2806-13533 GCA_964455935.1 uncultured Fibrobacterota bacterium | reverse complement strand
TCAAAGCCTTCTCGGCTTCGGGTATGTCGCCGAGTCGGCTGTCTGGATTCTGGTTGCCTCCTGGCTGGGATCTCTTCTTTCCGCCCCGGCGCTGAAACGGTTTTTTCGGCCGGCCTGGATGCCCGGCTTGAGCGCGATAATCCTTTATTGGCATGTGTTCCTGGCTTCATCGCGTGCAGCGCCTTCTCCGGCTTCTTTGGACGTTGTGCCGCAACTGCAGGGATACCTGGAATACTTTTTGTTGTACTTTCCTCTCGGTCTGATTATGGGGGCGAGGCCGTTTGCCATGAGGCACATTGGATTGAGCGCCTTCGCGGTCGCAGTTCTGGCCGAGTCCGCGGCGCCGGGCGCACTGCGCGCGGCCAACCTGATTGCCGCAGTGCTGGGCGCAACCGCCGCCGGATGGATCTGGCTGCGGGGACGCCGCGCGTTTATCGGGTACGTCGATCGCATTCAAAACGAGAACCGTTTCCGGCGGTCTTGCTCTCTGCGCCACCAAGGAGGTCTTGTCTCATGAGAAAGGTCCCCGAACTGAGCATTGGCATGCCTGTCCATAATGGAGCCCACTATCTTTCGCAGGCGCTCGATTCGATCCTGTCGCAGACGTTTGAGGACTTCGAGTTGATCATCTCGGATAATGCTTCAACAGACGAAACCGAATCGATCTGTCGCAGATACGCGCAACAGGACCCGCGCGTTGTTTACTTCCGTCAGAAGGAGAACACCGGCGCCGCCTGCAACTTCAGCCGTACGTTTCACCTTTCTTCGGGCCGGTTCTTTAAATGGGCCGCCTCCGATGATGTGTGCCTGCCCGCGTACTTCGGCCGGTGCATCGAGCAGCTCGACAAGAACCCCGAAGCCGTGCTGTGCTATGCGCGCACCAAAATCATCGATGCCGCGGGCGCTTTTGTGAAAGATTACGATGATGGCATTCACTTGGACGCGCGTTCCGCGACCGAGCGCTTCTCACGTCTGCTGCGCAGATTGGGAGAATGCAATGCGGTATTTGGGATTATCCGATCGGACATCCTGGCGCGAACGCGCTTGATTGGCAACTACATCGGGTCCGACGTCTGCCTTCTGCTTGAGTTAAGCCTGTATGGCCGTTTTCTGGAATTGCCCGACCGGCTTTTCCTTCGCCGGGATCATCCGGCCTCCTCCAGCGCCGACAAGTCGATTGAAAATCAACTCAACTTTTTCGATCCCAAACGGAGGGGGGAAAAGGCCCTACCGTTCTGGCGGCGTTTCGCCGAAAATGTCTCCACCGTGATTCGCACGCCCGGTTTGCGGGCCGAACGCCTTCGGCTTTTGGGAATTCTGCTGCGCAATTTTGTGGAAAGCAGGGATCATCTTATTCGGGACCTGCGGATCTATTTTGGACAGCGGCGAAATCCCTGTCGCGCCGGATCGTAGAATTTTCGCGCCCGGCCCCGATGCGCCGCCCGTAAGGGCCGGATCTCTTTTGCCGGGCGCTGATTCAGAAGGACTTTTATGAAAGTCGCCATTCTGGCCGGAGGGGTTGGCACCCGGCTTGTGGAAGAGACGGAAGTTAAGCCCAAACCCATGGTGGAAATTGGGGGGCGGCCCATTCTCTGGCACATCATGAATCACTATGCCCACTACGGGTACACCGAATTTGTGATTGCGCTGGGATACAAAGGGGAGTACATCAAGCGCTGGATGATGGATTATTGCCTGGCCGGCAGCAATATCACTGTGAATACGGGGTCGGGCGAAATCATTGTTCACAACCGCAACCAGACCAACTGGACCGTCGACCTGGTCGATACGGGACTCCACACGCTTACCGGCGGCCGCATCAAGCGGCTTGCCCCATGGCTTGGCGATTCCCGGTTCATGTTGACCTGGGGAGACGGCGTGTCGAATGTGGACCTGGGCGCCTTGGCGCGGTTCCACGAGAGTCATGGCAAATATGCGACCATGACGGCGGTGCGCCCCCCTGCGCGCTTTGGGCATCTGGAATTCGAGGAGGCCCGCGTGGTCCGCTTCACCGAAAAGCCGCAGACCAGCGAAGGCTGGATCAACGGCGCGTTTTTCGTGCTGGAACCGGCGGTCTTCAACTACATCGAGGGCGACCAGGTTCAGTGGGAACGCGAACCCCTCGAACGGCTTGCCTCCGAAGGGCAATTGATGGCCTACAAGCACGATTCGTTTTGGCAGTGCATGGACACGCTTCGCGACAAGCGCCTCCTCCAGAAAATGTGGGACGAGGGCAATGCGCCCTGGCGGGTGTGGGAGACCTGATGCGGGTACTGGTCACCGGAAACCTGGGCTATATCGGGGTGATCCTGGCGCCCATGCTGCGCAGAAGAGGCCATGACGTCACCGGGTTGGACACGGATTTCTACGGCCAGTGCACGTTTGGGGCGGAGCCGGAAGACGTGCCCACGATTCGCAAGGATGTTCGCGATGTGACCGCCGACGATCTGGCGGGATTCGAGGCCGTCATTCACCTGGCGGGACTCTCCAATGATCCCTTGGGCGACTTTCGGCCGGAATTGACCTGCGAAATCAACGAGAAAGCCTCGATCCGGTTGGCCTGCAATTGCCGTCGGGCCGGCGTGCCCCGGTTTCTATTCGCCTCGTCGTGCAGCAGCTATGGCGATGCAGGCGAGAACTTTGTGACCGAGGAATCGACGGCCAGTCCCCTTACGCCGTACGGGCGGTCCAAAGCGCGCGTGGAAGAGGCGGTTTCGGCTATGGGCAGCGACAGGTTCTCGCCGGTTTTTCTGCGGGCCTCCACCGCCTATGGGGTCTCATCCAGACTTCGGTTCGATCTGGTTTTAAACAATCTCACGGCCTGGGCCTACACAACGGGATTGGTGTACCTTAAAAGCGACGGAAGCCCCTGGCGGCCTGTCGTGCATGTGGAGGACATTGCGCTGGCCTATGCGGCCGCATTGGAAGCCCCTCTGGATGCGGTGCATGGCCAGGCTTTCAATGTGGGCATGACAACCGAAAACTACCGCGTCCGCGAACTGGCCCGAATTGTCCAGGAAATGGTTCCCGGAACACGAATCGAGTTTGCGCCTGATGCCGGGCCCGACCGGCGTTGCTACCGCGTTGACTGCAATAAGATCGCACGGGTCCTGCCGGGCTTCAAACCCCAATGGACAACCCGGCGCGGCGTTGCAGAACTGATTGAGTCATACCAGAAGGCCGGTTTGCGCCAGGAGGACTTCGAAGGCGAACGGTTCAAGCGCATCGCGCAGATCCAGAAATTGATCCGCGGGGGCGTCCTGACGTCCTCGCTTCGATGGCGGAAATCAACGTCGCAAACGCCCGGTTGCGCCATGGCGAACACATCCCGGGCGTGAAGATGACAGGTGCCAATCGGGAAGAACCGCCAGAAGAGAAAGCATCGCTCACATTCAAGGGAGGGAGCATGGAAAACCGAATTCGGGCCTGCCGATCGTGCGGAAATCCAAATTTGGAAACCGTTGTTGACATGGGCTATATGCCCTTGTCCGACCGTTTCCTTCGTGAAGAGCAATTGACCGAACTGGAGCCCACCTGGCCCCTGCAGGTTGCTTTCTGTCCTGTTTGCAGTCTTATGCAAATTCTGGAGACGGTCTCGCCCGAAATTCTTTTCTGCGACAATTATCCCTACTATTCCTCGGTCACAAGCCAACTGCTGCGGCACTCGCGAAGCTGCGTGCTCGACCTGATCAAGTCACGCCGGCTGGACCGCAACAGCTTCATTGTCGAGCTGGCCAGCAACGATGGATATCTTCTGCGCAACTACGTCGAGCGGGGCATTCCCGTTTTGGGAATCGATCCGGCCGAAGGTCCCGCCCGGGCCGCTGAACGAAGCGGGGTCCCGACTCTCAACTCGTTTTTCGGCCGCGAACTGGCCCGCGAACTGCGGCGCGAGGGCAAGCAGGCCGACATCATCCACGCCAACAATGTTTTGGCCCACGTCGCCGATACCAACGGCTTTGTGGAAGGAATCCGGACCCTGCTGGCGGACCGGGGAACCGCGGTGGTTGAGGTGCCGTATGCCAAGGACCTGATCGATCACTGCGAATTCGACACGATTTATCACGAGCATCTTTGCTATTTCACTCTCTCCGCTTTGGACCACCTTTTCCGTCGTCACCAACTTTACATCAATGAAGTCCTGCGCATCGCCATTCATGGGGGGTCGCTTCGGCTCTTCATCGAAAAGATCGACCGGCCCGGACCTTCCGTCCAATCTTTGCTTGGACTGGAGAAGCGCGAGCGGGTGGACCAGTTCGTCTACTTTCAGGACTTCTCCGCGCGGGTCGGCCAGGTCAAGAGCGGGCTGATCCAGATGTTGTCGGGCCTCAAAAAGGACGGCAAACGGATCGCGGCCTACGGAGCCGCGGCCAAGGGAACCATTCTCCTTAATTATGTTGGCATCCCCAAGCACATTGTGGATTTCGTGGTGGACCGCAATCAGCACAAACAAGGGTGTTACATGCCCGGTCAACACCAACCGATCCACGCCCCGGAACGGATCCTGGAGGAGATGCCGGACTATGTCCTGATTCTTCCCTGGAATTTTTCCGACGAGATTATTGCGCAACAGAAGGAGTACCGTGAAAAAGGCGGGCAATTCATTATTCCCATCCCGCGGCCCACAATCGTGTGAATGGAAAAGGACTCCATGAAAGATCTTGACGCACGATTGCAGAAAGTCCCCGCGATGTGCCCGACGGCCTCGTGCCCCGGATGCGGCAACACCGGGATCGCGGTCATTTACGAGGCGGCCGGAATTCCCGTCCATAGTGTGCTGTTGCTGTCCAGTCCCCAAGAGGCCAGGGCCTATCCCCGCGGCGATCTGGTCTTGGGCTACTGCTCCCGGTGCGGTCTTATTTCCAACTACGCCTACAATGCCGCCCTTCAGGAGTATTCGACGCGCTGCGAGGAAACCCAGGGTTGCTCGGAAACGTTCCGGCAATTTCAGGCCGGCCTGGCCCGGCGGCTGATCGAACGATACGGTCTTCGGGGGAAACGCATTCTTGAAATCGGTTGTGGAAAAGGGGAGTTCCTTTCGCTCCTTTGCGGGTTGGGCGGCAACACGGGCGTGGGATTCGATCCGGCCTTCGTGCCCGGCCGCCTTCCCGCGCCGGCAGAAGGCCAAATCACGTTTGTTCAGGATTTCTACTCCGAAAAATATGCCGGCTTCGAAGCGGATTTTATCTGCTGCCAAATGACGCTCGAACATATTAGTGACGTGGGCCATTTTCTGTCCGTGATGCGGATGGCGGCCCGGAATCCGGATACCACAATTTTCATTCAGGTGCCCGAGGCCTCGCGCATTCTGTCCGAATGCGCTTTCGAAGACATCTACTACGAGCACTGCACCTATTTCACCCAGGTTTCGCTGGCCAACCTTCTGACCGCCGCCGGATTCCACGTGCTTGCCAGCGCTGTTGAATTTCAAGGCCAATATATCACAATCGAAGCCGGGCCGGCGGGCGGAGCCTCAGCGGCCGGCTTGATCGAGCCGCATGAGACCAGTCGGCTGATCGTTGACTTTCGCTCCAGAATGGCCGCGCGCATGGGTCGTTGGCGGCATTTTCTGCGTGGAGCACGGGCCGGGCGGCGGCGCGCGGCACTGTGGGGTTCGGGATCGAAGAGCGTGGCCTTCCTGACCGGATTGTCAATCACCGACGAAGTGCATTGCGTTGTGGATATCAACCCGAACCGGCAGGGAACGTATGTGGCGGGAACCGGACACGAAATCGTAAAGCCTGAAAAACTGATCGACGTCCGGCCCGACGTTGTTGTCGTCATGAATGCGGCCTATGATCTCGAAGTGCGCCGATTCCTGGCAAACCTGGGAATTAAACCCAGGACCGTCCATCTGTGAGGCTGGGATGAATGCCTGCAATGTATGCGGAAGCACCGATCTTGGAGAGCTGGCGCATCTGGCGGATGTACCAATTCATTGCAATCTTTTCTACGGCAATGCGGACGCCGCGCGACGGGCGCCGCGGGCTGCGTTGGAGCTTGTCTTTTGCCGCGCCTGCGGGCACATCCATAACCGACAATTCGACCCCGGTCGGCTTTCCTATGGACCGGATTACGAAAACTCACAGGCCTTTTCGCCCCGTTTTGCCGCCTATCTGCGTTCTCTGGCCCGGGGATTGGCGCGGCGGCATCGTCTCCGCCGCAAATACGTTCTCGAAATCGGTTGCGGGCAGGGGGATTTTCTAACGCTGCTCTGTGAACCGTACCGGAACCGGTGCATGGGGATCGATCCGGGTTATCGGAGCCGAAACGCCAGGCCCGGCCGCAATATCCGGATTGTAAGAGAGAGGGTAAATGCCTCGGTCACCTCATTTGGAGACTACCATCTCGTGGCTATGCGTCATCTTCTGGAGCATCTCGAACAACCCCTGGAGTTACTGCGTCAGATCCGGCGACGCGTGAAAAGTGGACCGCGGCCGGTGCTGTACTGCGAAGTCCCCAATAGCGAACCGGTCATCAACGGGCTCCGAGTCTGGGATTTTCTGTATGAGCATTGCTCGTATTTCGGCCGGAACTCCTTTGGCCGACTGCTTGGTGAGGCGGGATTTCGTGTCACTGCGTTGCGGGCCGGTTTCAACGGCCAATTTCTTTGCTGCGAGGCCGTGCCGGGTCGGACAACAAGGCCAAGGCGCTATCGCATTCCGCAATCCGCCCTGGAGACCCTTCATGGCCGCATGGACCAGACTCTTTCGCGGTGGCGGCGTCGTCTGGGATCCGCCAAAAAACGTGGAGAGCGGATTGGGTTGTGGGGGGCGGGTTCGAAGGGGGTCATGCTGGCCAACCAGGCCCCTTCCGGCAGCCTTGCGTGCCTGATCGACCTCAACCCATACAAGCAGGGGAAATTCGTATCCGGAACGGGAGACCCTATCCTTGCTCCGGCCTCTCTTCGGCGAATGAAGCTTGACCAAATCCTGATTGCGAATGCGGCGTACCTTCCCGAAATTAAAAAGCAGATCGCGCGCTTGGGCTGCTCGTGCCGGCTGGTGCAGGTCTAAGATGCGCATCGCCTTTCTCAATCAGCCCTGGAACCGGTTTCCTCCGCAAAACGCCTCCTCCATTGCCATCTGGACTCTCCAGATTGCGCGGCGGCTTGCAGGCCGCTTCAATGTCCGCGTCTATGCCCGGAGGCATCCCGGTCAAGCCATTCACGAGGCTATTGGCGGCGTGGCGGTCTATCGTACCTGGCCCATGGCGGGATGGGACCTTGTGTCGGATTTGCACAAGGAAGCCAAGCGCCGTCTTGGGATCACACCCAACTACTTTGGGTCCCGGTTCGCCCTGGCTTATGTCACCTTCGCGGCTCTGCACGCCAGAGTCTGGGGGTGTGAGGTCGTGCACATTCACAACTTCTGGCAGTTTGGGCGCCTCATGCGGCGAATCAACCCGCAAGCCCGAATTGTCCTGCATATGCACAGTGACTTTCTCGCCCAGGGCGATGCGGCGCGGATACAGGAAAATGTGAAATACGTGGACAGGGTCATCGGCTGCAGCGAATACATCACGGCTCGGATCTGCCTGCGGTTTCCGCACCTGGCGCCCAAGTGTCGTACGCTTCATAATGGCGCCCAGCCGGTTTCGGATGCCGGTTTGCCCGCGGAGGATCGAGACAATATCCTGTTCGTGGGCCGGATTTCACCTGAAAAAGGAGTTCACGTTCTCATTGACGCTTTTCAGCGGATCGCCCGGGATTGGCCGCGGGCGGTTTTGAAGATTGTGGGGCCCGAAGCGGTAACTCCCATGCAGTTCCTCGAACCGCCGGTCGTCGCCTCCCTGGCCGAGGTTTATCGGGAAGGAAGCTATCTGTCGTTTCTTCGCCGCCGCATCCAACCGGAGTTCCACGATCGCATTCTCTTCACGGGGGGGCTGGGACAGACTGAGTTGACGCCGCATTACCAAAGCGCTCGATTTCTGGTGAATCCTTCCTTTAGTGAAGCATTCGGAATGAGTCTTGTGGAGGCGATGATGCACGGAAAACCGGTTATTGCAACCGAGGTGGGCGGAATGCGGGAGATCGTGGTCCGCGGTGGAACGGGGATCCTTGTGGGGGCCGGGGATGCGGGTGTTCTAGCCCGCTCCATCGCCGAACTCCTTGCGAACCCCGAGCTGCGCAACCAAATGGGTGCCAAAGGCCGGGAGCGGGCGGTCCAGTACTTTTCCTGGGACAGCATCGCCTCGCGGTTATCCTCAATCTACGAAACGAGTTTTGCATGACGTCTCAAACAGGCTTTCCGCGAATGCGGCAATGGGCCAAACGGCTGGCTGTTGGCTGCCTGTCCCGACCTGAAAACATGACCTTCGCTCTTCCGGCCAAAGCGGTCGTATTTGCACCGCACCCGGACGATGATGTCCTTGGTTGCGGCGGCCTGATTCTGCGCAAACGCGAATGCCTCGCCGATGTCTATGTTGTCTACATGACCGACGGCCGCCGCTCGCACGGTCATCTGGTTGACGCGCAGTGGCTTGTTCGCGTTCGGCAGCAGGAAGCCTGCGAATCCGCCCGCAGGATGGGGGTGGAGGCGGACCGACTTCATTTTCTGGGCTTCGAGGATGGCCGCCTGAGCCTGTTCATGAAGGAAGCCCAAACGCGTGTGCGGGAGATCCTGCGTGACATATCGCCCGCGCAGGTCTTGATTCCATCACGGCTGGATTCGCACCCCGACCATGCCGCGTGCCGGTCCATTGTGACCGGCGCGCTCGCGCAGGAGAGCCTTTCGCCCGCTGTTCTCGAATTCCCGGTATGGGCGTGGAACTCCTGGCCTTTTGTCCAGTTGACGTACCGCGGCCGCTCGGAGATTCCCCGCATTCTGCTGGATAGTCTAAAGCATGTGGGACGGCTGAAGCGTGAATTCCGCAGCTGTCTGGCCATTGACCGCGTGCTGGAGCGCAAGCGACACGCGATCGAAGCCCATGCTTCGCAAACCATCCGCTTGATCGATGACCCGCGCTGGGGAACCCTGAGCGATGTTTCGAATGGCGAGTTTCTGGCGTGTTTCGATCGGCCGTTTGAGATATACTGCCAAAAAGAAATTGTAAATTGTGAGTCGTGAATTGGGTCGGGCGAGATCCGCCGTTTGCCGATTCTCAAAACAGGGACTTGCCTCCGCAATCCTTTGACCAGTCGGAGATGGCTTCGGCCAAGCCATACTGGAAGCGGAAGCCGCTCGCCTCAAGTTGCCGGGCGGAAATGTAGGTTGACCGCGTCAGCTTGGCAATCCGCTCCGGGTGAATATCCAGTCCAATTAGCCGGGCGATTCGGGTCAATTGCAAAAGGCGGCCCAACAGGTGGACCGCGGTCTGCGGCAGCACGAGCCGGGGCAGGGGATATTGCAGGACCTCGTGAAACGCCCGGCAGATCGCCTCGGTGGTGATGGTTTGGGGAAAGCAGGCATTGAATAGATAACTGCCGGGGCTCGATTGAAGGGAGCGCACGATCAAACGGCACAGATCCTTCACGTAGATGCAGCTCTTGATCGTGTCTTTGCGGCCGGGATAGACAAAAAGGCCTTTTTCGAGGGCGTGCGCGATGCGGGTGAAGTTGCCGCGCTCTCCTTGGCCAAAAACGACGCCCGGCCGGAGAATGCAAAGCAGACGGTCCTGTCCGCCGGGAATGAGCTCGCGATGGATGTATTCGCCAATTGCCTTTGAACTCCCATAGGGAATGGCCGGCATGGGAACCGAGGTTTCGCTCTTCTCGTCTTCGCCCGGGCCGTAGACGGAAATGGAGCTGGTAAAGAGGACGCGCCGGATTCCCAGCTCCTGCGCAAAGCGCGTCACGTTTTGCGCGCCAAGGATGTTGGTTTCAAAATATTCCGAGGCGGAGTGGCCCGGCGTTTTGTGAATGGCGGCCAGATTAATAATCGTGTCGGGGGGATCGGCAAACCGACTCGGGTCAATGCGAGCCCGCACATCCGTCGGGACAAACAACGTCTTGGCGCCCGGCGCTGCCGGGACGACAAGGTCGGCGATATAGATCCGCTCGACCCGCGGCGCCAGGGCTCGCTCCAAATGCGTTCCAACAAATCCGCTTCCGCCAAACACAACGACATTGCGCATGGTAGTCCCTTCAGGGCGCATCCGAATTTGCGGTGGGGCCCTTTAGAAATTGATTGTGCGGCAGGCAGGCCAATCGACGCTCTGCTCGGCTGTGCGGAGATCGGTGAAGTTGAACTCCGTCAACAATCGGCGGAGTTTGCCAAAGGCGGAGTCCAGCCCCACATAGGTTTTAAATCTGCGCTGCCATGTCAGCCCGTGCAGCAGAGGCTGGCCCGGATCGAAATCGCGCGGATGGAAGTAGGTCATGACGTAGGACGATTTGCGGGTGAACCAGCGGATTGCCCAATATGGAAGCAGGCGGAAGTAGCCGCCGCCCGAAAACACAACCGGCCTGTTTCCCAGTTGGAACGGCCGAATCGGGAATTCCGCAAGATGGCGGCCGTTGACACAAACGCGCGCGGGCCCGTCGGCCCCAAAACCGGCGAACCCCCCATGGGCGCGCGGCGCCAGAAAGACCGAACAGTCGACCTCGATGCCGGCTTCAAGCAGAATTTCGAAAAAGGCCGTATTGGCCGTCGTAAACGAAAAGCCGGGCGCCCGGAAGGCCCGGACCTTTTTGCCCGTGATCGATTCAAGCAGGCCCATGGAACGGGTAAGATCGCGGCGGAATTGATCGTGGCCCTGTGTGTAGGCAATTGCGTGAGCATAGGAAT
>CAYVZU010000108.1:0-2796 GCA_964455935.1 uncultured Fibrobacterota bacterium | reverse complement strand
GGGTCGCCACGTCAAACCCAAGCGAATCGATAACCCGGACGACCTCGGGGTAGTTCTCGGCCACCCAACCCAGACAGAAAAACGTCGCCTTCTGGCCCGTTTCG
This sequence comes from uncultured Fibrobacterota bacterium, assembly GCA_964455935.1. GTDB lineage: Bacteria > Fibrobacterota > CAYVZU01 > CAYVZU01 > CAYVZU01 > CAYVZU01. The sequence continues at coordinate 2,692 of CAYVZU010000108.1, read as the reverse complement.
GTCAGCAAGCGCAGAATGCGCTCGGTGTTGCGATGAATGCGGCTCTCGAACGCGCTCCATCGCGCGACATTCTCCGTCTCGCCATGGTCCAGTATGTGGAACCACTCTTCGAGATCGAATGTGAGAATCCGCAAAGGGGTATGGGGGAAGATCATATCAGGTAAAGGAGCAGGCCGATCCAGAGGGGCAAGAAAGCGAAAACCACGCCCAACAAACCCCGGAGGAATTCGTTCTGGTTGGCCAGCCGGCTGTGTTCCATCAACCGCCGAAGAACAAAGGGAAGATATTCGGTTCGAAGGGGGAGTTGAACGATATCAAAGACTCCGCTTCGCAGGTATGGATAGAGGCGCGTCTCCTCCTCGCGCGACGCGGCGATCAGCAGCACCGGATTGCGCCGGTAGACTCGAAACAGCCGGAACACGCGTCCCGGAGAGGGGGTCAACGCCGGGACGTCCATGATCACGATGGGTTGCTTGTGCTCCTGGAAGCTCTCGATACCGGCTTTTCGTGTGTCGACGTAGTCGACATAGTAACCGTAGCCGGTCAGAAGCGTGACAAGATCGTTTCGCACCGCGGCGTTGCGGCAGATCACGAGCAGGCGGGGCCTGTTTTTCTCAAAACTTCTTAACATACAACGCGCGCTCGGCATCGGAGGAGAGCCGGGCAATATTGATGTGTTGTTGAGTCGAACGCAGCGCCCCGGGCCCGGCCAGGCGGTACAGCTCAAACAGGAGCGCCGGGACGTACACAGGCCGGTGGGCGTACACAATTCCCTGACCGGAGAAGTCCCCGGCGGATGAACCGGGCGATGCGATCACAAGAATCGGGCATCCGTGAACGTCCGCGATCCGGCTTGGGTATTCGATCTGGGCAAACCCCTCTTCGGGTTCGGCCAGGACAACGGCGGCATAGCCGCTCTGCCGCAGAGCCGTCTGCTCGGTGAGGAAATGAAAGGCAAACTCGTTTTGGCGGTAGGCCCCCAGCGCCTGGCGGAGAACCGGACCGGCCGCAATCACCGCCACCGCAATGCGGGGTGAATGGACGGCCGATTTTCCCGTGCCGCGAATGAGAATCCTCAGGCGGTAGAAATCAAGCCGATGGAGAAACCAGGCCAGCACAGCGAGGGCATAGAATGCCGGAATCAGTGACAGCGGAAACGACGTCATCTGCACGAGAACCGCCGTCGCCCCCAGCCCGGCGGCCAGCAGCAGCAAAAGCAGCGAGGTTTGGCTGTGCGACAGTCCGCGATGGACCAGGCGATGGTGAATATGAGCGTTGTCAGCCTGCGTCATGGAATGAAAACAACGATACCATGGCGCTCCGCCTGCATGGGCCTTCAGAAAGCGCCGGACCATGGAAAGGCAGAGGTCCAGAAGTGGAAGTCCGCAGAAAAATAGGATTGCCAGTGTTGGAACCCGCGTTGCGCTTCGGGCGACATCCATGGAAAGGACACCCAGAATCGCCCCCAGAAATAACGAACCGGTGTCGCCCAGAAAAACCCTGGCGGGCGGCCGGTTGAAAAGGAGAAACGCACAGACAAGCCCCAGGAGGAGGGCGCAACAGAGCAAGACCGGGGTCCGGCCCGCAAGCCAGGCCAGCGCGCCCAAGGTCAGAAGTGCCGCACTCACAACCGATCCGGCCAGACCGTCCACACCGTCAATGATGTTAACGGCATTGGCCATGGCGGCGATCCAAAGCACGCTAAGCGGGTAGCTTGTCAAGCCAAGCGAATGCACGGATTGGCCGGTGGAAAAGAAATCAAAATGCAGGTTCGTCAGCAGAACGATTTCCGTTGCGGCCAGAAGCTCAAGAAACAACTTGGCTCGGTTCTGGATTGTCACGGAGAACGTGTCGTCCAGGATTCCGATCAGGAAAAAAGAGGCCGCCGTAAACGCCAGAATGGTTTGCAGATTGTCGTCCAAAGAGGAAACCGGGGTGGAGGCAAGGGAAGGCCACAGCGCAAGGGCCAGCACAAAAGAGCCCACCAAGGCGGCGCCTCCTGCCCGGGGCACGGTCTTCTGGTGGATCTTGCGGCGGCCCGGCGGATCCTCAAACAGCTTGCCGATACCGCAGCGAAGAAGGCCGCCCAGCAGAATGGTATTCAACACCAGTCCCGAGGCAAAAAAAGCGAGCAGCACGAGAGCCAGAGATGGGGCCATAGTCGGAGGTTCCTGCGTCTGCTTGACCCGGGGGAAACGGAGCCCCGGCAGCTTCAGTTTAGTGGGACGGGAACGTTGCGGCTGTCCGGCCGGAGAGCCGGATGGTCTTCCTCGGAAAGCCGGCGATGAATCCAGCCCAGTTTCCAGACAAGAAGAAAGCCGGTCAGAAAAATGGCAATCATCCCGGCATTGCGGTATTGCGACAAGCCCGGATTTCGGACCGGCGCGTGTTTCGCGGACCGGCCATGATCCAAGCCTTTCGGGGCGGATGATGCGGCGGGGCCTGGGTGAATCCCCCACGAGGCCATCAAAACGGTCCCCGCCGGTTGCGTATGCGACGGAAGCACGGAGACCGCGACGACCGCGACCGAAAAGAGTGTGGGGATGAAAACATTCCGCATGCGCGATCCTACCTATCCTTGGAAATTCCAAATCGCAAAAAATCTGCCATAAACCTAAATGCCGCAGTTGCCCGCGGCGAAATAGCGGCAACCTCTTGTCCCATCTCGACTTTTAGAAAGCCTCGCCATATC
>CAYVZU010000107.1:6149-13690 GCA_964455935.1 uncultured Fibrobacterota bacterium | reverse complement strand
TGACCCCGTGTGCAGGCATCCTCACAGGGATGATTGCAGACGATGCTGCAGATGGACATGAGCGGAGTGGATGAAGTCAGAATTTCGAATCCTTCCTTGAACTCGCCTTCTGCGATCTTGCTGATGTAAGCCTGGGCCGGCACGGAAGCCGGGCAGGTGTAGACGCAGGGCGCCGAAAGGTTGTTGTTCTTGACCCGGGCATTTCCCTTGTATAGCGTGACTTCCGGAGCGGCCTTGATCGCCGGTGCGATCACATTGGTCATGGGCCGAATCGACTCATAGCCGTGTTTTTTCATGTACGTCTTCAGATCCAAAACCATCTTGGGAAGGAACCCGAATCCGGAGATCAGCGTTTCGGCACAAACGCCAACCAGCGTCGCGCCGCAGTAAAGCATTTCGGCGGCCGAACGCCAGTCGGAAACCCCGCCGGTGCCGGTAATTTCCACTGCCGGGCCGTTGAGTTTGCGAATCTCGTACACGTCGCGAAGACCCAGGGGATGCACCCAGGTGCTGCACATGCACTGCATGGAAACTTCGTCCTGCAGGCTGATGGGCGATTGCGTTGGATTATCGAGATCCAAATGGTGGATGGTGAGCCGATTGGCCGCGGTTCCCACGGCAGCGGCGCCTGCTTCGTAGCAGGCTCTGGCTACATGGGCGATACGGCCGCCCTCGGGCGTCAGTTTGACAAACAACGGGATCTTCGTCCCTTGCTTGACCGCCGCCACAATGGCCTTGACCTGATCAAGTTGCTGGCCCAGACTGGCTCCCGTCTTGGGCCCTTGCTTGGCCCCGCTCTCGCTTAGCTCCACGTTGTACGACATGTTTGGACAGCACATGTTGATTTCATTGACATGGACCCCGGCCCGCTCAAATCCTTGGGCCATATTCACCCAGCCTTCGAGTCCTTTGTCGCCGGCATAGGTGAAATTCGAGAACAGCACGATCTTGCTGGTCTTTTTCCGGGCCTCCTCGATCATGCGCAGGCTGTCCTCAAAAGCCATTCTCTTTTCGGTCGTAAAGGATAAAATGCGCTGATCTTCCCAGAAACCGTAGCGGGGATGACGATTGATGTAGGGCGGCGGGTCAAAGGTCAGCTTGATGCTGGCCCCGCCCCATCCGGTCTCTTCGATCCGCACAAGCTGGTCCACCGTCATGGTGGTGGGACCCGAAGCGACATAAAACGGATTGCGGAATTTGACGCCCGCGATCTCGATGGGCAAGCTTATGTCCTGTTCGGAAAAGCGCATAAAATTTCCTTTCACCTGATATTGACAACACGGTTTTCGCGGCGTGCTTCTTCCGCGGCAAACACGATCTCGTGGCTTTCCAGGGTTTCTTCGGGTCCGGATAGGATTTTCGAACGGTCATTTCCGGCAACGGCAAGAAGGAAGCTGTGAAACAATCTCGGATCACCTCCACCGTGTCCGCTGGCCATATCTCCACCCAAACTCGAAATTTCTATTGTCCTTTTCTGGTCTGTGAGAAAATCGTACACCTGAATCGAATTACCGTCTCCCGTGATTTCACCGCGGGCCCCAAAGATTCGCGTGTTCCGATTTCGCATTTCTGTAAAGGCGGTCATTGTGAACGACGCCGTCTGCCCGGTCTCGAAGAGCATATTCACGACCTGATTATCCACCACATCGTTATCGCATGCATATACGCATCGACCGTATGGACCTTCCCGAAGCGCATCGAGAACGCTTGCAGCCGTTCGGTTGGCCGTAATCACATCCACGGGCCAGCCAAAATTCCCCTGCTCCGCCCTGCGCATGTAAACTTTCAGCGCCGAATAGGAGCATTTCGATTCGACACCGCATTCGACGCACCGGCTTGCGGACCCTTCCGGTTTCTGTTCCTTACGGAAATGCTGCAGCGACCCAAACGATGAAACGGATTTGCATTTCGCGCCGACGAGATGGTGGATCCAGTCGATATCGTGACAGGACTTGGCCAGAAGCATGAATGAAGAGAGGGCCTCGTTTCTCCAGTTGCCGCGCACATAAGAGTGCGCCTGGTGCCAATAGCCCACGGGTTCAAGGTGCTGTATGCTTACGATATCGCCGATCGTGCCGGCATCAATAAGCCTTTTCATTTCCTGGGTATAGGCGGTGTATCGCATGACGTGGCAGACGCCGAAAATGATATCGTTGGCCAGTGCGGCTTTCACGATCCGGCGGCAGTCCGCCACATTCGGAGCCATTGGCTTTTCGAGCAGCATGTGGTATTTGCGTTCCGCAAAGGCGATCGCCGGTTCCGCATGCATCGAATCCTGCGTGGAGACAATAACCGCATCCGCAAACTTTTCCCGGCCGGCCATTTCCCGCCAGTCCTCGAAAATATTTTCCGCGGGGATACCGAACTTTTCCGCCATCCGCTTCCGATAGAACTCACGCGGCTCGGCTACTCCCACGACGTTAAATTTTACATCGTCAAAGACATAATTTGTATAGGCGCTGCCGCGACCCCCGGCGCCTGCAACAATCACTTTTATCGTTTTCATCGAATCACCATCCCCTCATGTTTATTGCCTCTTCGTTTTGGTCCTGGCTGGCGACTGACGACTCGCCACTCACAATTGCCTGCTACATCCAGCTTCCCGCGACAATCTTCCCGGTCCTGTTGGATTCGTAAAAAGCATGAACCAACTCCAGGCAAGCAAGCCCGGCCTGGCCTGAAACGCCGTATAGGGGTTCCTTATTATTGACCGAGCAATCGACGAAATAGGCCATCTCATCGACATAGCCCAAGTTGTAAAATTCATCCACAGCAGGCTTGGTCCAGCCAAGATTGTGATCCGTTTTCTCGATGGAGTATGAAATGCCTTTGCGTGAATAGCAGTCGACATTCGAGCCAAACGTCAAATCAGCCTTTAGGACGCCATCGCTGCCGTAGATTTCAACCTTGTCGTCCATGCCGCCGACGGTAATATAGTTGCCCTCAACAAGACCGATTTCGCCGTTCTTAAAGCGCATGAAACCCAGGCCGAAATCCTCCCCTTCAAAGTCCTTGTGGACGAAATTCTTATCCGTGCCGCCGGTCATGCGGCCGCTTACTTCCACAACCGGGTTGTTCCCCTTCCCCAGCAGATGGAGCAGATAGCCGATGGGATGAATCGCTAAATGCATGAAGCTTCCGCCGCCGCAGGTCTTTAGTTTCTTGGCAAAAGGCGAATGCGAGCCATTATGGCACTCTTTGGCTTTGGCATAAAGGACGCGGCCGATTCCGCCTTCGGCGACAAGCGCATCCAACCGCTTGATTGTGGGTGAAAAGCACCAGTCCTCGCCATAAAAAAGCTTGGTCTTGTTTTTTTTGCAGACCGCGATCATTTCACGGCCATCTTCAATTGTTGTGGCCAGGGGTTTCTCGCAGACTACGTTGAGCCCGGCTTTGGACGCGGCGATCACCACATCGTGATGCAAAAAATTAGGAACGCACACGGAGACGAGATCGAGCTTCTCTTTATGGAACATCTCGTTGTAGTCCTCGTAGGTCTTGGGTATCCCCCACTTCTTCGAGATGACGTCCAGGTTATCAATTGCGGCCACGGCCGCGATTTCCACGGCGCGATTGCGGCTGTAGGCATCACAGTGAAAGTCAGCCGCAAACTTCGACCCGACGATTCCAATTCGAAACTTTGCCATGTCGCATCTCCTTCGCAAATTTCAAAAATTTGACAGAATCAACAGGATAGCAAGATAAAATCCGTCTCCGCAGCAAATGCTGCGGAGGGTTGGCAAGATCCCCTTGTCCTGTCAATTTATTCTGTCAAAAACTCCCTGCCCTTTGTCTTATCTTTGTTTTGGATTCCACTATTTCACGATTAGCGCCATCATCGCCTTCTTTGAGTAAATGGCATTATGCGCTTCGGCCGGAATAATGGAGCGCGGTCCGTCCATTAATTCGTCGGTTGCGCAGACGCCGCGATGCGCCGGCCCCGAATGGCTGTACATCGCGCCGGGTTTTGCCAAATTCAGGATTTCGGTGCTCATGGTCCAGTCCGCCACGTTCACCTCTTTCTCCTCAGGCGACTGCTCCCCGGCCAGCATACTGCGAATCAAGGTGCTGGCCTGGATGAAATCGGCGCCTTTAACCGCTTGCCGCAGGTTTGTGCAAATCTCCAGCCTGGTTCCAGAAGTCTTGGCTCGGGCCTGGCCTTCAGCTACAACGTCTTTGTTTAATGTTCGAGCGTAAGACTCCGGAATTGCGAGAGTTAGATTAATCCCGAGTACTGGGCAAACACGCATGAAGGAATGCAGAATTCCGCGAGCCATTCCATGGTATACAAGGTTGATACCTTCAAGCTTCCCAGTGGCTTGCTTGATGGCCATCAACTCGCCAAGAACATGAGTCGAGTGATCAAGGGGCGTACAGGCGTTGAGAACCGGAATATCGAGATTCTTGCAGACCGTATCAATATCATCCTGTTTCCAGAGGCGGCCCGAAAACAAATTGACGTACTGGCCTATGGCTCTGGCCGTGTCAGCCACAGACTCGCCCCGCCCCATTTGGGTATCTTTGACCGCAAGATAGGTGTTGCTGCCGCCCAACTGGGCCATGGCGGCTTCAAACCCTAGGCGCGTGCGGGTTGATTCATAGACGAAAAGAAGCGCCTGGACCCGGCCTTTCAGCAAATCAGAATAGGCCGGATGCAACGGATGGTCGCGAAACCATTCGCCCAGGGCAATGATCTCATGCAGTTCCGAGGCCGAAAGGACCCCAATGTGGGGAATCTGGCGGCCGCGCAGACGGTCACTGATGGCCGGAATTCTGGCCTTGGCGGATCTGACAGGTGCTTTCTTCACAGCGGAATTCCTCTTTGCGGCTTTTTTTGGGGCGGATTTCTTTGCCATGATGGCCTCCTGAATGAATTGAGAAAAGCGATCGAAACCGGAAAATCGGCTAGAAAGAAATAATAATAATTGACGGCAGGCACTTCCAGAGATTTTGAAGTACACACCCGCAATGCCAAACTCGTGCGGCGTCGCCATTTCAACGTTCCGCGAAATCAAGCCTGCAACGAACGCAACTTGTTGTTGGACCGGACGAAATAGATTTTATTTTAGTCCGCACCGGAAGCATCAAACCCGTAACCAGAAGCCGATAAGGCAGACCGCAATTCAATAAACGCAATGGAAACGCCTTCCACACTTCTCAACGACCGCATACCGCCCCAGGCCATCGAGGTGGAGAAAAGCGTTCTGGCCTCGATGCTGATGGACAACGAGACGATCGCCCGGGCGCTTGAGGTCATCGACGACTCCTGCTTCTACCGCGAAGACCACCGCCTGATTTTTCTGGCCATCACGGGGCTTTTCAGCCAGAATCATCCCGCCGACCTTCTGACCGTTGTGGAGGAACTCAAAAAGCGCAAGCAGCTCGAAATGGTGGGCGAAGAGGTTTACCTCACCGAGATCCTGGAAACCGCGGCCACATCGGCCAACGTTGAGTACTACGCCCGGATTCTGCTGGAAAAAGCGACCCTGCGCAAACTGATCTCGGCAACGCAGGAAGTTTCGGCCCTGTGCTTCGACGGAAGCGAACAGCCCGACTCGATTCTTGACAAAGCGGAATCGAAGATCTTCAGCATCTCCGAGAGCCGGATCCGCCAGGGGTTCTTGCGGATCGACCAACTCCTACCCAGAACGTTCGAAGATATCGAGCGATACACCACGGGTCAGGTTCTGGGCGTGCCTTCCGGATTCGACGAGCTGGATGCGCTCACCACGGGCTTCCAGCCTGCCAATCTCGTGATTGTCGCTGCGCGGCCCAGCATGGGAAAAACATCGTTTGCGCTGTCGATCATTCTCAATGCCGCGATTCGCCACAAAAAAGCGCTGGCCCTTTTCAGTCTCGAAATGTCGAAAGAGGAGATCACGCAGCGCCTTTTGTGTGGAGAGGCGCGCATTAACATGCATAAGCTCCGCAGCGGGCATCTGAGCAAGCGCGAATTTCCCAAGCTCTCTCTGGCGGCCGGGCCTCTTTCCGAAGCCGCCATATTCATCGACGACTCGGCGGCCCTCAACGTGCTTGAATTACGGGCGAAAGCGCGAAGGCTCAAGCGTCAGAATACGCTGGACCTTGTGTTCGTCGACTACCTCCAAATGCTCCATGGTTCGGAATCGAAGGCAGAGAACCGGCAGCAGGAAATCGCCCAGATTTCACGGTCTCTCAAGGCCCTGGCCAAGGAGCTCAGTGTTCCGGTGGTCGCCTTAAGTCAGCTGTCACGACAAGTCGAGCAGCGCGGCAAAGGAGCGCGGCCGCAGCTCTCCGACCTGCGTGAATCGGGCGCCATCGAGCAGGACGCGGATGTGGTCCTCTTCATTCACCGGGCTTTTGGCGCTGGCGCCGATGAAACCATGGACGAAAACACCGCCGAAATCATCATTGGCAAGCAGCGCAACGGCCCGGTGGGACTCGTGAAGCTGGCCTTTGCCCGCGAATATGCGCGGTTCGAAAACCTTTCCGGCCGGGAAGACACCGGGGGCTTCGAATGAGCTCGGCGACCCCAAAGGGCGACGGACTTGCCGTTAAGCTGCTTCGCGAAAGCCTGCCGGGTTTCTTCATTCAGATTGGAGAAGTCTTCTTTCTGCTCTTCAACTCGATTCTGCGGATTCCCAAACTGGCGCGCAACTATCCGGAAGCGATGAAGCAGATGCACGCCATCGGCGTGACCTCGCTGCCGCTTGTGCTTGGGATCTCGGTCTTCACGGGCGCAATCGCCCTTTGGCAGGCGCGCTATGAATTTTCCAACATCGTGCCTCTGCGCTACCTTGGCACTGCTGTCTGCAAGGCCGTCATTCTCGAATTGGGCCCGGTCCTGACCGCGCTGGTGATTGCGGCGCGCGTGGGCGCTTCGATTGCGGCGGAAATCGGCACCATGAAGACGAACGAACAGATCGATGCCATGGAGTGCCTGGCCCTTGACCCGCTGCGATACCTGGTCATGCCCCGAATCATTGCGGCAACCATCATGATGCCCGCCATGGTCATTGTGGCGGATTTTGTTGCGCTCCTGGGCTCGTGGGTCGTCGCGGTTATGTTTATGGGAGTCACCCCCCACCTGTATTCGAACGGGCTTAAAATCTTCTTCAATCCCCGCGACGTCTATGTGGGACTGATCAAGGCCGCCGCGTTCGGCGCCATCATTGCCTTGATGGGTTGCTATCACGGCCTGCGGGCCAAAGGCGGAGCCCACGGCGTGGGCCAGGCCACCACAAAAGCCGTGATCTCGGCCATGGTGCTTATCCTTATATTCGATTATGTCATTGCCTCACTTCTTTTCTAAATCCGAGGCAACAATGAATTTGGCCGCACACTCCCTGAACCGCATTTGGCCGACCCTTTTTTATTCAGCCCATCTTTCTGGATTCGTCCATCAAGGCCAAACGGGCCTTCCGCTTGAGCGACCAGGCGGCTCTTGATATTTCCAAAGCCGATGCTCCCGCGCCCTGCTTGACCGGTTTGACGTATACGAAGTGATCGTGATCGAACACCAGTAGGGCCGCGAAAATCGGCTGCTGATCGCCGATTGATGG
>CAYVZU010000107.1:0-6139 GCA_964455935.1 uncultured Fibrobacterota bacterium | reverse complement strand
GTGAAGCGGGTCTTCCCGTTCGGCCATGTTTTTTGCAATGCGCTCGATTTATATTTCCAATGAGATGAGAACAATGCGGCATGCACGGAACCGGCTCGCCGGTGATTGAGCATTCAAATGATTAAACTGGAACACCTCCGCAAAACCTTCTACATCAAGCAACCCAGTGGAATCGTTGAATTTCCCGTATTGCGCGACGTCAGCCTCGAAATCCAGACCGGCGAAACCATGGTCATCATTGGGAAAAGCGGCGAAGGCAAAAGCGTAATTCTCAAGCACATCGTTGGCCTGCTGCAGCCCGATGGGGGCCGCGTAATCGTCGATGGAAGGGAAATCAGTTCGCCCCGATCGGTGGACCTGTACGAAATCCGGAAACGGATCGGAATTCTATTCCAGGGCGGGGCGCTGTTCGATTCCATGACCATTGGCGAGAACATCGCCTTTGCCGTGCGCGAGCACAGAAATGCGACGCGCAAGGAACTCGACAAACTGGTCATGGAGTGCCTAGAAATGGTCAATCTGCGGGGCGAAACCGTGGCCAATAAAATGCCGTCGGAACTTTCAGGTGGAATGCGCAAACGCGCCGCCCTGGCGCGGGTCATTGCCATGGACCCCGACTACATTCTCTATGACGAGCCCACCACCGGGCTCGACCCCATCACCTCCGATGTGATTAACGATCTCATCATTGAGATGAAACAACGGCTGAAATGCACATCCATCGTGGTCACCCATGACATGATCAGCGCCTACAAGGTTGCCGACCGTATCTCCATGCTTCTGGAAGGACGAATCATTTCCACGGAGACACCGCAGGATATTCGGCGCAACCAGAACCCCTACATTCAACAGTTCATCCGGGGACAGCGCAAGCTGCATTATGGCGGGGCTTTGGCCACCGAGGAGGAGAAGGAAGCCTACGACCAGAAGGTGGACTTTTCGAAACTAAAAAGGCCGCATACGGACAATCCGCCTTCGCCCGAACAGAAACCTTCCGTCTAGCGATTACGGCAAAGAGCAATCCTACCACTTCTTGAGATAGCGGAACAAATAGACCAGGCCGGCCGAAATAAGGGCCAGGCCCAGAATCGAGAAGAACGGCCATAGCGCCTGCATCTGCGGGACCGGAAGGCGCACATTCATCGAGAAGATGCTCACAACGAGAGTCGGCGTCATGATCGCGATTGTAATGAACGTCAGGGTTTTGATCAACTGATTCAGGTTATTGCTCACAATCGAGGCGCGGGCATCCATCAGGCTCGAAAGCACCTGCGAGTAGATCTCGGCTTGCCGGTAGCACTGTTTGTTTTCGATCATCAGGTCGTCAAGCAATTCGATCTGCTCAACATTCAACCCCAATTTGGCCGTATTGGCCCGCAGCTTCTCGATCAGCGTGCTGTTTGCGCTAATGGCATTCAGGTAATACACCAGGCTTTTTTCGAGCGTGAACATGTTGAGCAGATACCGGTTCTCCATTGACGTGTTGATCCGCTGTTCCAGTTCTCCGGAGATTGCGTTGATCACCTTCAGGTGCTCGGTGAAATGGCTGATGGCCCGATAGAGCATGCGCAGCAGAAGATCGTGAAGATTCTGAACCCGGGCCAGATGTTTTCCCTCGAAAATCGGCGTGTCCTCGGTAAGAATGATGATCATTCGATCCCGGAAAATGAAAACACCCGTGGGTAGAACCCGGAACAGGAAGTTGTCTTTGGCCATGTAGCTCTTGGGCCGGACGAAAATCAGGGCCAGATGCTCGGGCTCGAACTCCAGCCGGGCCAATTCATCGGGATCCAGGGAGGAACTAAGGGTGTGCTCATCGATCTTGAGGTGATCGACAAGAAATTTGCGCTCCGCCTCGTCCGGACTGATATAGATGAAGACACTGGCCTCTTCCTGCGCCATTTCCGCCAGACGGCCTTCGTGAAATCCAAGACAACGAAGCATGCGTTTCCCCTTCAGTTGCCAAACAGCAGGGCGTTTGAGAATTCATCCTGAAAATCGGGACGGCCGGCAAGCTCCACATAACGAACGCGCACCGCAATCCGGGCGGCCTCGTCGCGCATCGGTCCCGACGTCAGCACAAGCCGGGCGCCGGCGCCGGCCGAGTTGCCAACCGCGCTGATCCGGGCCGGATCGAACGGCGGCAGAAGGCCGGCCTGAAGCGCGGAACGAGTTCGGATATACGAACCAAAAGCGCCCGCAAGATAAATATTGCGGACCTGGTCCAGACCCATCTTGCTTTCCTTTAAAAGGATTTCGATTCCGGAGCGCACCGCGGCCTTGGCCAATTGAAACTGGCGCACATCACCCGCGGTAAGCCGGAGCGGCGCGCCGGCCGGCGTGGTCGCAAAAACAAAGCTCCACACGCCGTCCTCCTCGACCATTCTTGCGGCCATGGCTTTGGGCGTGCCGGGGCCAAATTCCGAAGGGTCCAGCATCCGGCCGGTTTCGTCGATGACGCCGACCCGCACAAGTTCGGCGACCAGATCGATGAGGCCGCTGCCGCAAATGCCAACGGGCGGGGCGTCATCAATTGTGCGGCACGTGATATCATCGCCGATTTCAACGCGTTCCACGGCGCCCGGCTCGGCCCGTACTCCATGGCGAATTCGGGCGCCTTCAAAAGCCGGACCCGCGGCCGTGGAGCAGGCCAGCATGAACGACGAATTGCCCAGCACCATCTCGCCATTGGTCCCGATATCCACCAGAAAGGCAAGCTCCTCGCTTCGGTGCAGACCTGTTGCCAGGATGCCCGCAACGATGTCGCCGCCCACAAAACCGGCGATGTTGGCCACACAATGAACATTGGCGCTGCCGGTCACCGTCATTCCCGTCTGGGCCGCTGTAAAATCCGGACTTGAGCAAAATGCCGGCGAATAGGGCGAATACCCAAGGGCCGAAGGAGAGACCCCGGCAAAAAGGTGCTCCATGGCTGTATTGCCGGCAATAACGAATTCATATATTGTCCGCGGGTGTACACCATTGCGCCGGCACAGATCGCCCACAGACTCGCTGATGCAATGGACGATTGCGCGCTGTAACTCGGCCAATCCCTCGGGCGACTGCGCCTTTTCGATTCGAGAAATGACATCGTCGCCAAAGGCGCGCTGCGGATTGGTGCGCGCGGCCTGATCCAGGGTTTCCCCGGTGTTGAGGTCGACCAGGAATACGGCAACGGTTGTTGTCCCGATGTCCACGGCAACGCCAAAACACTCGCCTGTTGTATCACCCGGCTCTATCAATAATCGCGCCCCGCTGACAACCGCGGTAATCTTGAAATCGTTGGATCGGAGAAGTTCGGGCAGCATCCGCACCGTTTCGATTGGGACGGTCAAATCACCAATGCCCAGCGCGTCCACAACACGGTCGAGATCGGACCGGCTGTCATCCAGCTCCGGCTTGGCGATTTGCAGGAATTTTTTTTGCACGCGGGCCTGGAGCGTTATTTCCCGGCCAATGCCCTGCGTCAGGACGCGGATTTCCGAAGCAAGGGATTCCGGGGGAATTTCGATAACAAGGGGCGAATCAACGCGAGCCTGGCAGGCCAATCGCCAGCCTTGCTCCAGTTCCGCGATTGAAAGAGACGCGCGCTCTTCGGGTCCGGGCGGGGCACCTCCCTCCACAACCCGAATGCGGCATTTTCCGCAGATCCCCTTGCCGCCGCAGGAGAGTCGAAGGGCATGTTCACCGGAACGCAACACATCGGCCAGCAATGAACCGCCCGCGACGTCCAATTTCTTTTCCCAGGGAAGAATTGTAACGGGAACGCGATTCATGACCTTAGAAATAAGGTAATCCCCGTTTCGTTGTCAATGCGCCTTCGGCAAAAACGATTGCATTCCCGGCTAAGGCAATGCTACTTTTTCGCAATGCCGAGAGTCGTCGCGTTTCTTTGCATTCTAGTCCTGCTCCACTGCGGGGACCAAGACGTTTTCCTCAAGTTCAACTTCGGTGGTAAGCCGAACCGGCAATATCGTATCGACTACACCCTTAAAGGCAGGATTCGCAATGACAGCCAATCATTCTTGTCGTCAGGCTCATTTCGGGCAATTCAGAATGTCGAACACCAATATCCCAATGGAGATGCCAAGGTTCTGATTCAGATCGACTCGGTGTCCCAAAAAACCGATTTTCTTTCACAGGCCGAGCAGGAACATTTGTCCACGCTTCTAGGTCACTCGCCTTTGCGGGTACGCCTGTCTCCCTACGGCGACTTTCTGGAAATCAATCCGGTCGCGGAATTTCCCAGCATCGATTTCTTTGGATTCGATGTGGTCCGTCTTCTGGTGGAAATCTACCCGATTCTGCCGCACACGGGAATTCCGGTGGGCGGCGAATGGGACCGCGAGCAGCAATTCCCGTTTGATAACGGAGCCTCCAAAGGAACCGTGTACCTACGAAAGCACTTTCGTCTGGCCGGCCTGGAAAAAAGGGGGACACGCATGTGCGCCCGAATTGCGCTTGATCTGCTCGTCAATCTGGGAATGGCCCAGGGCCAGGCATTCAGCGCCAAGTCGGAGCAAGGCAGTTTCGCAAAGGGAACGGGAACGCTGTATTTCGATCTGGCCGAGGGCTGTTTTGTGGAAGCCAAGGCAAACATCCGCGGCGCGATGGAGGCCGGCATGCAGACCGGGCAAAGCCGGTTCACCTGCCCCCTGGTCTATGAACAAACAGCTCACCTCTCGCTTTCGGGTTCCAAATGAGAACGCCTGCCATCCTGGCCCTTTTTGTTTTTTGGCAAAGCCTGCTTCTCCCTTTTACGGCTTCCGCCTTTGAAGTCGGCGGAATGCTGGCCGGAGACCAGGAGTGGAAATTCGAGAACAGCCCGGTCCTTGTGAAGGACCATGTGATGATCCCCAAAGGGGCAAGTCTCAAAATCGCTCCGGGGGTGACGGTGCTTTTTCAGGGATACTATCAGCTCATGGTGAAAGGGACACTGGAAGCGGTTGGCGATGCCAAGCGCATGATTGTGTTTACCTGCGAGCAGAAGGAAGCGAGGCGGTCTTTGTGGAAGGGCCTGGTGCTGTCGGGCGAGGACAGCAAGGCCGTTCTCAGCGACTGCATTTTCGAATACGCATTCCGCAATCTCTGCATGGTTTCCGGAACCGTGGTGCGATCCTGTGTCTTCCGGCACAATCATTATGCCTTATACTTCTCGGGTTCGACCCAGGCGATGGTCAATGGGAACCGATTCTTCAACAACTCCTATGCGGTCTATTGCGATCGTTCGTCCCCGGTTCTGCAGGGCAATATTATCTCGTCAAACGAGTTCGGCGTATTTTGCATTTTTTCTTCCTCGCCCCTGATCGGACAGAACGTTTTGGAAAAGAACACCAAAGAAGATTTGTTCCTTGACGATAGCATGGGCAAAAACAGCACAACGATCCGAAACCAGTACCTGTGGATGTTGGTGCGGGGGCTTCTGTAGCCGGTTGACAGGCCCGGCGTCCACGTTTAATTTTAAGTCTGGTTAAGACACACCAAGGAGGTTCGAATGGCTCGAAAAATAAACGAAAATTGCGTGGCTTGCGGAACCTGTGTTCCCGAATGCCCGGCCAATGCAATTGCCGAGGGAGACCCAATCTACAAGATCGATGCCAAGGCCTGCACCGATTGCGGTGCCTGCGAGCAGGTCTGCCCCTCAGAGGCAATTGTGCAATAAACCGGCTCATTCACCAGCCGCGAAAACTATCGAGCCGGGAACGGAATCTCCATTCCCGGCTCGGTCTTCCTCCTTCCTTTCTCAGTCGCTTATAGACAGCCACCCGGGTCTACAAGCGGGAGGATATTCAGGATGTCTCGCGCAATTATAGGCCTGTATGCGACAACTCAACCCGAAGTCGCCGGCACGTGCCGTGAACTTCTTGAACAGTTTGGGGTAGCCTTTCGCGCCTGCAGCCTCGATTCGATCGGCAGTTTGGAAACAGGACCCCTGGCGCTGATTGCATTTTGTCCGTTCTCCCCCGCTCAGCTGAAACTGGTCTCCCGGCATTTCAAGCTGGAGAAGACGCCGTTGTTTCAGTACATGGCCGATACCCGCGAAGACCCGGCCTGGCTCGATTCCTTTCCAATTGCCGGCGCCCTTTTTTCTCCCGTCAATGCCTTCCGGATTCGCCTTTTGCTGAAAACCGCCGAAGAA
>CAYVZU010000106.1:0-13789 GCA_964455935.1 uncultured Fibrobacterota bacterium | reverse complement strand
GCTAAGCGACAGCGCCAGCCCGTCGAGAAGCCACGCAAATGCGCCGGGAATATTCGCCGGCAAAACGCTCTTTCGAATCTGCGCCCAAAAGAGAATTCCGGCTGTCGCCACAAAGGACAACTGGAATCCCGCATCGAACAGCATCCCGGGATGCAGGAGCAGGATGGCGGTTGCGGATACAGCCAGCGCGTTAAGCGGCGCATGCGACCGCTCGAAGTAGAGCGAAACCAGGAATGCCGTCGACATCCAGCCGGCCCGCTCGGCCGAGGCCGGCATGCCCGTGAGAAGAATGTAAAGCCATAAAAGGATCAGCGAGCCCGACACCACAAAGGCGCGGCTGCGGGAAACAAGCGAAAACAGGAAAAAAGCTAGAGCGGCCACAAGACCGGTATGAAAACCGCTCACGGCCAGAACGTGCAGCAGTCCGGAATCGCGAAACGCGTTTTCGGTTTCCGGATCAAGTTCCACCTGCAGTCCCAGCAGGGAGGCGCGCGCGATGGAGCGGTTGCGCTCGTCCAACGGCATGGACCGGTCCATCAGCCGTCCCACCGCCTTTTGCATCTGCGCAACCATGCGCCGGCCGTGAAACTGCCGGCACGCACGGAATTCGATTGATTTCGGCGCGGCGATCAAATGGATGCCGCGGTTCAAAAGATACATGCGATAGTCGAAGTCGCCGGGATTCCCAGCGGGGTGAGGGGCGGAAAGCCGGCAGAGAAAATCAAGAGTGTCTCCGGGAAGAATTGGGGCCGCCTGCACGGACGCCGAACGAACCAGCAGGCCGCCATGAACCGGCTGCATCCGGCCTTTGTCCAGGACCGACAGGGCGCCGGCCTGGATCTGGTAGGTCCCGTTGCGCAGAACCGATTGGCTCCGCGCAATGCAGCGGACCTGGCGGTTCCAGCCCGCCTGGTGAACGATGTGCGATTCGGGCCTGAAGCGGAAGTAACCATCCGATCGCAGAAATCCGACGGCAAGAAGAAAAACAGCGATGCCGGGAGCCGCCCGGCCCGGACCTTTTCGAAGACTGGCGATCAGGACCGGCAAAGAGAGCACCGCCGCGGCGGCCAGAAGACCAGGCGGAACGGCAAAGAAAAACCCGGCAAGTACGCCGGCCGCAAGGAACGGAAAGCAAAGGAGCGCGGTTTGTCGTCGGTACAGCGGAGTAGAGCGCATCTCAGAAAGGATTGCGCTGGCCAAAGCCCGAGCGTAAGCGGAGCAGGCACTCGAAGGCCAGGATGGCCGAAGAGCACTCGTCTTTGGCAAGCCCGAAGGGCGCGAGGCGTGATGCCAAGCGTGTACGCGCGCGACCACGTCCCGGTCTTGGATAGGCCCACCAAGCAGAGGCCCGTTGCGGGCCAACCAGGCGTACCCGTAAGAAGATAGGTCGATGGAGCGCAACACCGCATGCCCCGCTTGCAGCCGGGCGATGCCAGGAAGCCTTGTTGAGATGCGCTCTATGCATGAAGAAGATGGACAGTGTATTTTAAGTTCCATAATATAAAAATCGCGGGGGCTTGCAGCGCGCGTTTCGAACCAAAGCACCCCGTCAGCCAAAATAGGGTTAAGAATCCATGGGCCGAATTCTTGTTGTCGACGACGAAGCGGCGATTCAGGGGTTGTTGTGCGAGTATCTGGGTTCTCTGGATCATGAAGTGCGGGGCGCCCATGACGGGGTGGAGGCGCTGGAACATCTGGGCCGGGAGGCGTTCGATCTCGTAATCTCGGATATCAACATGCCGCGCATGAAAGGGTTCGAACTGCTCCGGGCCGTGCGAGAGAAATACCCCAATACCAAGCGGGCGCTGATTACGGCATACAATGTGGAAGACTACCTGATGCTGGCCCTCGAACACGATGTGGGCAACATCATCGCCAAGACCACGCCCTTCTGTTTCGACGAACTCGAACGGGTTGTCCGGGATTTGTTGACCGGCAACTTCTTTGGCTTGGAACATCATTTGGAGCGCAAGGCCGTGATCCAGAGCGAAAGAGTGACCGCGCCCAACCAGATCGACAAGCTGGGGCTTCGGATTGCCCAGGAAACCGGCACCAAACCCCTTTACAACAAGATTCGCCTGAGCGTGGTGGAACTGGCCACCAATGCTTTATTCTATGGAGCCCGCGGGGCCGATGGCGCGCGGAAGGAGTCCTGGGACAAGAACTTTGTCCTGCCGGACAAGGATGCAATCGTGGTCAGCTGGGGGCGCGACCAGAACCGGTTTGGGATTTCGATCGCAGACCCCTACGGCCGGCTGGAGAAAAAGACCGTGCTCTACTGGCTTGCGCGGCAGGCCACGCACGATGCCGCCGGGCTTCCGCTGGGCGTTTTTGATTCGCACGGCCGCGGATTGTTCATTACCCGATCCAATGTGGACCGCCTGCTGATCAACATCGAAACCAACCGGCGAACCGAAATTGTCGCCCTTCTCTACACCGACCAGGCGCCCAAAGGCTCCAAACCCCTCTACATCAACGAGATTTAAATGGTTCGTAAAGCGTATCGGGCCGGATCCTTTTATCCGGCCTCGGCCGGCCAGTGCCGCAGCCTGATTGCCGAGTGCATGCGGCCCTGGAAGGACCAGTTGGTTTCTCCTCCGCCGCGCATCGGCATTGTTCCCCATGCCGGCTGGGTTTTTTCGGGCCCCACCGCAGGCGCTGTATTTGAGGCCATGCTTAAAGGATCGCCGGAGATCTTTCTTGTCCTGGGCGCCATTCATGTCCCGGGCGTGCGCAAGGCGGCCCTGTACCCGGCCGGCCAATGGGAAACCCCGCTGGGGCCGATTTCCATTGACGAGGAACTCAACAGCCGCATTCTGGATTCGCTGAAAGGCCGCGCTGAGGAGAACGCCAATGCGCACAAGTTCGAGCATTCCATTGAAGTCCAGGTTCCATTCATCCGGCATCTGTTTCCAAAGAGCCGGCTTGTGGCGCTGATGGTTCCGCCGGACGAGAACGCGGCCGCCCTGGGCCGCGCTCTTGGCGCGGTCTTGGAAGACCGGCCCGATGTTAACGTGCTCGGGTCCACCGACCTGACGCATTACGGACTCGACAACTTCGGTTTTGCTCCGGCAGGGATCGGTCCCAAAGCGTTGGAATGGGTGCGAAATGTGAATGACCGCGCCATGATCGATGCAATGCTGAACCTGGACGCCGAAGCCACAGTGGCGCAGAGTCGCAGGAATTACAATGCCTGCGGAGCGGGCGCGATTGCCGCGGCCGTGGCCTGCGCGCGCGCGCTGGGAAGCACGCAGGGCCGGCTCCTTCATTACACCACCAGCTACGATGTAATGCCCCAGCGCCAGGCAACGGATTTCGTGGGCTACGCCGCCGTCGTCTTCTGAATTTGCAGGATGAGAGTTGTGGCATCCCCTTATCCTATCCAGCTGCTTTGATTATGATTTTTTCCTCCAAGGTCAAACCCCACCTGGCCCATCGCTCGATTCTCGAATACCTGACCGGCCGTTTTCATTACCATTCCGCCGAGGAATGGCGGGCCCACCTGGAGAACGGCAAAGTCATTCTCAATGGAGAGCGCGTCGCGCCCGAAACCGTGCTGCGCCCGGGCGACCGAGTGGACTATGACGCGCCCCAATGGCAGGAACCCCCGGCGGACCTCAATTACCGGATCGCCTACGAGGATGAGTGCCTGATCGTGGTGGACAAGCCGGGGAATTTGATGGTCCATGCGGCCGGCCGCGTGATTCGTAATACATTGATCTATCATTTGCGCTATGTGAACCCGTCCACAAGCATGCATGGTGAGAACCTGAAGCTGGTCAACCGGCTCGACAAGGAAACCAGCGGCCTGGTTGCCGTGGCCAAGGACGCAAGAACACTGACGGAGCTTCACAAGCAGTTTGCGTCCCGGCGCGTGAAAAAAGCCTATGCGGGAATTGTCTTCGGCGCGCCCCAACAGGACCAATTCACGGCCGATTCGCCCATTGGCCAACATCGGCAATCGGCCATCAAAGGAAAATTCGGGGCAAACCCCGACGGCAAACTCGCGGTCACGGAGTTTGCGGTTCGCCAGCGCGCGCCCGGATACACGCTCCTGGACATACACCCTCTCACGGGCCGGACCAACCAGATCCGGGCTCATCTTGAAAGCCTTGGATTCCCGTTGGTCGGCGACAAGCTCTATTCCGGTTCGGATCGGATATTTCAGGAGTGGTGCAAGGACGGTCTGACCGCGGACCTCCTGTCCCGGTTGAAGATGCCTCGCCAGGCCCTGCATGCGGGACGGTTGGAGTTCGAGCATCCGGCGGACAAGCGCAAGCTGGAAGTCGAGGCGCCCGTGCCGGCCGACATGGTTTCGTTCTGGAAGTCGGCTGCGCAGTGAACCTACAGTCGGGCACTGGCCTGGAATAAAAAGTGAGATGTTCTGTAGGGACATGGCACCCGTCCTTTGCAGTGCTACGGAGGACGGGTGCCGTGTCCCTACACCCCTTTGCGAGTGGATTCTCAAATGAACAGCAGCCTGCCGGTGAATCTCTCATCCTTGCGACGACAGATTCATCGTTTGGAGTTTGGAACGGCGCACTTCGAGATCGAGAGCCTTGAAGAGATCGACAAACTCGTGGATGCCCTGACCGAAAAAGACTTTCAGCTCAACGACGAAGTCTTCCCGTATTGGGCGCAGCTATGGCCCTCTGCGATTGGATTGGCAAAATACCTGTTTTCCGAGCGCCCTTTTTCCGAGGGCCGGCTGCTGGACCTCGGGTGCGGATTGGGATTGAGCACGCTGGCGGCCCGCGCTCTTGGCGCCCGCGTGATTGGGGCGGATTATTGCCTGGACGCGCTGGCCTTTTGCCAACAAAACCTGAAGCGCAACGGGCAGCGCGCTCCCCTGCTGCGCATGCATTGGGCCAGTCCGCCCCTGCGGCCCGGCAGCCTGGACTGGGTCATCGGATCGGATATTCTCTACGAGCAGCGCGCCATCAAGCCGGTGGCAGACATCCTGGAGACCCATCTGTCCCAACACGGCCGCGCCTTTCTTTCCACTCCGCACAGACCCGCGGTCCCCCTCTTTGTCGCGGACATGGAGTCCCGCGGGTTCCGCTGCCAATCACAATCGTTGGAAATCCTGGACCGGGGCACGAAAGTGCAGATTATTGTTCTTCGTCTGGAACGAAAGCAGGTGTAGGGACACGGCACCCGTCCTCCGTAGCACTGCGGAGGGTGGACGCCGTGTCCGCAGGAATTTTGACAGGATCACAGGATTTCGAAGAGGTCTACAGGATGAAGCGCCTTTTCCCGCGCGTTCCCATTGGGCCGCGCAAGAAATCCTTCCAATCCTGTCTGCCTGCCGTAGCTTCCAGCGAAGGCATGGTTATCCTGTCCAATTGTCTTGGGGTCTATTGCGGTTTCTCGTCCGGCCCAGGCGCTTCGAAAATCGTAAGCTGCTCGCCATTGTCCTCAAGCTCGTCATCCTGGCCCGGCTTGTCTTCGAGCAGTTGCAGCACCATCTTCCACACGTCCGTCTTGAGCAGTTCGAAAGCCATGGCAAACAGGGCTTCGCGCGGAGACATCCCCTCCCAGGCTTCGCGACCGATGTCCTGCGATTCGCTCGACGACACGATCCAGGCGCATTGTTCGGGTGTGTGATAGGCATGGAAAGAACTGACAATGTAGCCGTGAAACTGCGTCTCGGCCGGGCTGCTGCGCATACGCTCAAGCAGGGCCTTGCGATGCCCCGGATCTTCGCCCGCCCGCGTACGAACGAAGTTGTCCGCCACCTTGCGAACGGTGATCTGATAATCTTGCGGGGTCATTAAAATTGGTGGTGAGTAGCGAGTCGTGAGCAGCAAGTAAGGAATTGGAGCAAAACTGGAATCAGGTATTGTTTATCTGGCCGGGAGAAGCATACATCCACTTCCGTTTTCTTTGCTTCTCCGTTTTTTCACTCACGACTCACCCCTTGCAACTCGCGACTTTTTATACGGCCATGATCTCTTTTTCTTTGATCTTCAGGATCTCATCGACCTGTTTGATAAAGCGGTCGGTCGCGACCTGGACCAAATCCTGTTCCTTGCGGCTTTCGTCCTCGGTTATTTCTTTGGCCTTCTCGGCCTTTTTGATGGCCTCGTTTATATCGCGCCGGATATTGCGAACCGCAACCTTTGCATCCTCCGCAATTTTGGCGCACTGCTTGGCCAATTCCTTGCGCCGTTCTTCGGTCAGCGGCGGGATGGGCAGCCGAATCACATTCTTGTCCCGAATGGGATTCAGGCCCAGGTCCGAAGCCTGGATCGCCTTTTCAATAGCGCCGATCTGGCCTTTGTCCCAGGGCGAAATGGTGATGCTTTTGGGATCGGGCACCGCAATGGCGGCGACTTGTTTGAGCGGCAGCTGCTGGCCATAGCTCTCCACGCGAACACCGTCAAGCAGCGCCGGCGTGGCCCGGCCCGTGCGAATGTGCGAAAGCTCTTTCTGGAACGACTCCAGGCTCTTCTTCATCTTATTCTCGGTATCCGGACCGAAACTCTTGGCCATTGGTCTTACCCTCCTACCAGTGTGCCGATCTCTTCGCCCAGCACTATGCGGCGCAAATTGCCCGCCTCGAGCAGTTTGAAAACGAGAATGGGAAGCTTATTCTCCATGCACAACGAAATGGCCGTGGTATCCATGACCCGCAGATTGCGATTGAGGACGTCGATATAGGCAATGCGGTCGAACCGTTTCGCCGCGGGGTTCTTCATGGGGTCGGCATCGTAGACACCGTCGACCTTGGTCGCTTTCAGAATCGCCTGCGCGCCGATCTCAACCGCCCGAAGCGCGGCCGCCGTGTCGGTGGTAAAGTACGGATTGCCGGTCCCCGCCGCCATAATTACAACTCGGCCCTTCTCCAGATGGCGCATGGCGCGCCGCCGGATGTAGGGCTCGGCCACCTGCTGCATGTTGATGGCCGAAAGAACGCGGGTTTGCACGCCCTGCTTTTCGAGATAATCCTGCAAAGCCAGGGAATTAATGACCGTGGCCAGCATGCCCATGTGATCGGCCGCCACGCGCTCGGTCCCGGTCTCCGCGGCGGCCAGGCCGCGAAAGATATTGCCGCCGCCAACCACAACGCCAAGTTCGGTCCCCAGCTCCTTGGCCGAAATGATCTCGCCGGCAATGGCCTCGACCGTTTTGGAGTCGATTCCATACCCTTTGGGGCCGGCCAGTGCCTCGCCGCTGATTTTAAGGAGAATGCGATGATATTTGGAATTCGTACTCACGAATTTCCGCCCAGCACAAACCGAACAAACCGCGAGATCACGATCTTCGATCCCACGTCTTTCTCGGTCTGGCCTACCACATCCTGCACAGCCTTGTCGGTTTCTTTTACATAGGGCTGTTCGAGCAGGCAGGCTTCCTGGTAATATTTCGCGATCTTGCCGTCGACAATCCGGTCAAGAATCTTCTCGGGTTTGCCCTCGTTAAGCGCCAGAGTTCGATAGATCTCGCGCTCTTTGGCCACCAGTGCCGGGTCAAGCTGATCGCGCCGCACGGCCACCGGATTGGAGGCCGCAATTTGAAGCGTCAGGTTCCTCCCCAGGCCCTGGAACTCTGGGTGGTCCAGATTGGCACCATCTTCGGTTCCCATTTCAAGGAGCACGCCGATTTTTCCGCCGCCATGGATATAGGAAAAAATCCGGGTCTTGGAATTGTCATAGCGAACCCGCTCGAAACGGCGGACCGAGAGATTTTCGCCGATCTTGGCCAGCAAATCGTTGAGCGACTGCGCCACAGTGAGCCCCGAGGCGAGCTTGGCCGCCATCAATTCGTCCATATTCTGGCTCTGGCCCGTAATGACGGTCTCCAGCACCTGATCGGTAAACGAAACAAAATCGGTGTTGCGCGCCACAAAATCGGTTTCGCTGTTGACCTCAAGAATGGCCGCCACATTCGGCTCGATCCGGGTCACGATCTTGCCTTCCCGGGAAGCCCGGCCCGCGCGCTTGACCGCGGTTTCGGCGCCTTTCTTGCGCAAATATTCGACAGCCGCTTCCATATTGCCCTGCGTGTCCTGCAAGGCCTTCTTGCACTGCATCATGCCGCATCCGGTTTTGTCCCGGAGTTCCTTAACCATGGTTGCGGAAATTTCCATATTACTCCACTCCAATCCGTTTGCGTTTTGGCGTTGCCTTGCGCGGGGCCTTCTTGTCGTCCTTACCCTCTTCCATTTCCTCCGGCTTAGCCGGCGCAGCCTTGGATTTGACATCCTCGCCCGCGGGTGCCGCCGTTGCAGCCGCTTCGGTCTTCGGAGTTTCTTCCGAAGCCGCGGCGGCGACGCGGTCGCCCGTCACTGCAACAATGGCATCGCAGATGGTTTTGGTGATGATGCGAATGGATTTGATCGCATCGTCGTTGCCCGGAATGGGATAGCTCACCACCTCCGGATCGGCATTGGTGTCGACAATGGCGGACACCGGAATGCCCAGCCGGTTGGCCTCGGCAATGGCAATGGCTTCTTTTTTGGCATCGATCACGAACAGCATGTTCGGCAGTTGCTTCATATTGCGAACACCCTCGAGCACCGACAACAGCTTTTCGCGTTTCTTAAGATGCTTCGAAACTTCCTTCTTGGGAAGGAATTTGAACGTTTCGTTCTTTTCCATCTGGTCAATGTCATCGAGTTGCTTGATGCTCTTGCGAACGGTTTGAAAATTGGTCAGCATTCCGCCCAGCCAGCGTTTGCGCACATAAAACATGCCGCACCGTTCCGCCTCTTCTTTGATAATGGCTTGCGCCTGCTTCTTGGTCCCGACAAACAGGATCCGGCCGCCCTTTTGAACCAGATCGCGCGCAACGCTCGATACCTTTTCAATGGCTTCCAGGGTTTTTTGCAGGTTGATGATATAGATCCCATTGCGGGCGGTCAGCACAAAGCGACGCATTTTGGGATGCCAGCGGCGCGTCTGATGGCCAAAATGCGTTCCGGCTTCGAGAAGGTCCTGAAAGGTAATTCCGGGTGTTCCGTCCATTAAATAGCTCCTTTTGGTTTTGCTGCCATGCCGGGTCAACGCCCCAAAGAATCCCGTTTGGGACACCCCTTCGAGGCTCGCGGCATGTGATTGGTTTATTTGTCCGGCAACCCTTTGGTGCGCGATGGATCCGGCCCCCTCTTGATCGGGAATGCCGGATTTGCCGCGATTAGCGCTTCGAGAACTGGAAGCGTTTGCGGGCGCCCGATCTTCCGTATTTCTTTCGTTCCACCTCGCGCGAGTCGCGGGTCAGCAACCCGGCGTCACGCAGGGCCTTGTGGCTCTTATCATCGATCTGCGACAAGCAACGCGCAACAGCCAATTGCACTGCACCGGCCTGTCCAGCGGCCCCTCCGCCGGCGACGGAGGCGCTTATGTTGTAGAGTCCGGCCACGGCAAGCAGTTCCAGGGGAAGCTCGACGGTCCGCTCGTGCAGCTCGCACCGGAAGTACTCTTTGATATCGCGTTCGTTGACGGTCCGCTTGCCTTTGCCCGGCAGCACGAAGACCCGTGCAACGGCCCGCTTGCGGCGTCCAATGGCGTGGAATTGTTTTTCTGCGGTCGTAAAACTCACCTCCTCGAAAATTTACACGTTAAGTTCAATGGGTTTCTGCGCTTGATGACTGTGTTTTGGGCCGGCGTACACAAACAGCTTCCGCAGGACCTCGCGGCCCAATACGTTTTTGGGAACCATGCCGCGCACAGCGCTGCGAATGATCTCGGTGGGATCAATGGCCCGCTGTTCCTTCAGGGTCCGCTGCTTGAGTCCGCCCGGATACCGGGAATGCCGGTAATAGACCATTCCCGTCTCTTTGTTGCCGGTAACCCGGATTTTTTCGGCGTTAATGACCACGACATAATCGCCGGCATCCTGATGGGGAACAAAAGAGGGCTTCTCTTTGCCGCGTAGGACATTGGCGATGCGCGTGGCCAGACGACCCAGAACCTTTCCCTCGGCATTGACTACGAACCATTTCTTAGGGGCCTTGTCGGACAGTTTACCCATAATTCACTCCAAGTACTTAGAATTAGATAGATCGTATAAAGTACGTCCTATGATCGAAAAAAGTCAATGGAATAGAGGGGAAAGCCCAAAGTCCAAGCGCCGAATCCCAAAAAATAAGAGGAAACGGAAGAACTCCCGCCTTTCCGCGGTTTGGCATTTTGAATTTGGGAACTGGGGTTTGCGACTTTGGAAACCCCGGTTTTAGAGGAGCATCTGCCAATAGCCGACGTCAATCCACCGGCCAAACTTGAAACCGACGTCCTTGAAATGGCCTGCTTTCTCGAATCCCAGCTTCTCATGCAGGGCCACGCTGGCCGGATTGGGCAAGGCGATGCAGCCCAGCACGCTGCGAAAAGAGCGCTTCCGCAGTTCCAATAGCAGTTCTTGGTACAAGCCGGTGCCTATGCCTTTTCCAATGAACTTCGAATCCACATAAACCGCGCTTTCCACGGAAAAGCGGTAGGCCGAGCGGACCCGCCATCGGGAGCCGTACGCGTATCCAACAACCAAGCCCTTGTCTTCGCACACAAGCCAAGGATAGTCGCGCGTCACCTCTTCGATGCGGCCTTTCATCTCCGAGGCCGAAACAGGCGTTTCCTCAAAGGTGACCGTTGTATTGGCAACATATTCGTTGTAGATCCCGCAGATTCGCGGGGCGTCGGAGTTCGCGGCCGAACGGATCATTTCTCCCGTTCCCCTTTGGCTGCATTCTTGGCGATTGTTGCCCTCACCAACGTACGAACGCATATTTTGGGATTTTGCAGTCTGCGAGCAAATGGGATTTCGGGTGATGCCATTTCGACAGTGCCCTATAGAATTTTGTCTTTACAATCGATAATAATTTCTCGTACTCTTGCGGCCGGCGATAAAGACAACAACCACCTTACTGTTTTTAGAATATCGATTGGCTGAATCATTTCACCGCCCCCCAAGGGCCCCGCTTTTCCCATTTCAGTATTCACCCATGAAGGGCACAGGGAAGTCAGGCTAATCCCATCTTTTGACAACTCCCGATACAAGGATTCGTTTAATCCAACCAATCCGAATTTGCTGGCCCCGTACGCTCCTTCACCAGGAAGGCCAAACCTCCCTGCGCGTGAGGCGATGTTGAAGACATAGCCCGATTTTTGTTTTTTCATGGCAGGGATGACCGCTTTCATCCAGATGAACGGCCCCGCCAGATTCACCCGTATCATTTCCTCAAAAGACTCCGTGGAAATATCCAAGGTTCCCGGTGCGTATATCCCGGCATTGTTGATCAGCAAATCGATCCTTTTGTATTTCTCGACGATTTCTGCAACCGCTTCATTGGCACGTTGCTGATCGGACACGTCCTGCGCGAAAATTGAATGCTCGGCCTTTCCGGCAGGATCATTGGCTCTGATTTCAGCCAAAACAGAGGCCAGCGTTTCTCTGTCTCGTGCAACCATCACCAAATGATAGCCGTCTTGAGCAAGGCCAATGGCTAATTCCCGCCCAATGCCCCGGCTTGCACCGGTAACGATGGCAACAGGACAGGAACTTGCGTGATCCTTCGGTCCATTCATAGAAAAACACCCGAAAACTCAGGAGATCGAGAAACCCGAGGCAATCCGCCTACGGCAGACTAGACCTTAGGCCATACCGAATTTTAGGTCGCACTCCTATTCAGTCGAGCCACCCGTCCGAACCAATCCCCAGGCAGGCAGCGGTACACCGGCTTACACGAACCATGGAATGGTACGCAGAGGCACTGCGCGCCATTCCGTTTAATTTATGCGGCTTTCTTCAGGGGCAAGACGGAATCGAGTATGGCTTCAGGATGCCTCTCCACAATTGTCAGGAGCACGCGCGCCGGGCCCTCGGGCTTCCGTCGTCCCTGTTCCCAGTTTCGCAGAGTGCCGACACTGATCCCGATCAACTGCGCAAATTTGTCCTGGGATAGACCGTATTTCTTCCGCAGTTTCTGAACTTCCGGATCTTTCACATGGTAGGCCCTTGAGGGTTTGGTTTTGCCCTTGAGTATCTTGCCGCCTTCTTTCACGCTTTCGAGCAATTCATCGAATAATTCTTTCTTCATCTGTATTCTCCTTCAATAATTTTCCTTAGAATCTTGAGTTGATCGCTTGTTAAATCATCCTGCTCGTTTTTTGGGTAGATCAAGAGTAAAAGGATTATGTCCCTTTCGTGGTTCCAATAATAAATTACCCGTGCCGCTCCCGGTCATAAATAGTATCACCCTTATGAAAGGAAAATCGGGAGCCCTGCGTCCATATTGGTGTTGGCTCTTTATCCGACTTTCGCAAAGTAATACGCATGTCCAGGGCATCATTGAAGAACGGCGCAACACAAAAAGCCCAGCTATCTATCAATTCCCCCAAAGGATCTTTGAGTAGCGTCGTTAAGCGTTCCTGCTCACCCTTTTCCGCGTCAATTTTGGCCGAAATGGCCATTGATAAGGTTAGAATTGGGTCCGTTGCGATCTCATCAATGAATCCAGAAGAAAGGTGATGCTTTTTCAGTCCTATCTTGAGGTTTGGGATCTCCGCGTTTATCACCTGCAACAGCGCATCTTGCGTGTCGAAAACCTGCCCGGTTTTCACTGAGGCAATGCCGTTCATACGGTCACCGCGGAAGGTTCGGATTCCTTTCTTCGAGTGGCAAAATCCGGTATAGAAAAGCTGGCCTATTTCATCACGATCAACTTGGCGGACATCGAAGATTCTCTTCGATTCCTTTCCTTTTGTATCCCGGTAGCTAAATGCGATGGCGAATGTTTTCATGCTTCCGTGCTCCCTTACACGCGATTCACTGAAATCGGTGTTTTTTTCGGCCAACAGCAAGTTCACCGCGTGGCGAAGCCAGCCATCGGGTCTCTTCTCTTATGGGTCATGACAAGGATTTAACAAATTGTGTCCGTCGGACCGCAGGCACCACGACTATGCCCGGGAGTTAGGGTTGGGAGTAGCCCGCAGCCCTGCGGCCACACTAAATCCTTTGTCACACATATTCTTCATGGGGGGCCACCCGCCCGCCTACGGCGGATTAGACCTCGGGCCACACCGAATCTTAAGTCACACTCCTATTCAGTCGAGCCACCCGGCCCGCCCGCGAGCAGAGAACAGTTGAGCGCCCCGCGTCCCTCATTGCTTGGCTGGTTCGGCGGCATGCGTTATTCCCCTCTGATTATTTCTGCTATCCTTGCGAGTTTATCATCCGGCGCACGGCAACCATCGTGCGATGAAATGTAGCCCTCGTACTTGGCAAAATATTTCTTCTGCTTGGAAAGGATAGGCTTCCATTTCTTTAGATGCGATGTTCCATGCATCGGGAACAATTTTGCATGCACATGATCAACACCGAATCCCTCAAATATCAAACCTGTCCGACCTACACCCGGTAAATTCCTGTCAATCATTTTGCCAACCTTCTTCGCAGCGAAAACCAGTTCAGATAGACTGGAATCCGACATGTCAAATGCGTAGGAAGAATAATGCTTTTTGGGAATTACCACCGTAAAACCGTCTGTGTTTGGGAAAATGGTCAAGAAGGCAAGATGCTTTTTATCTTCCCAAACCTTATGGCAAGGTATTTCCCCACGCGCTATTTTGCAGAACAAGCAGTCCTTCATATTGATCCTTTGGATTGGGTGGTCTCCAACATACACACATAAGACACGGGCTGGTGGCGCATTACCGAGCGTATTGTAGTGTTTCTTCTGAAAGAGTAGCGCATTCATTTTAGGTCCGAATCAGCAGAAAACCCATAAGATCGAGAAACCCGAGGCAATCCGCCTGCGGCGGATTAGACCTCGGGCCACACCGAATCTTAAGTC
>CAYVZU010000105.1:0-13922 GCA_964455935.1 uncultured Fibrobacterota bacterium | reverse complement strand
AAACCTTCTCACACTATATGTGGGGGGTACCCACTGAAAAGTCGGAAGAACCTATATTTGAAAACACTTTAAAAAAGACTTGTCCTTCCCACACCGGAGAACAAATCTTAAAGAAAAGGAGGGATGGATCATGAAAAATCTGTTTCTATGCTGTCTTCTGATAACGGGGCTCAGTCTGGCGGAAATCCAGCGGGCCGCCCCGGCACCGACCATCACACGCCAAGGCACACGCGGCCTGGTCAATACGTTTTCGGCTGAACCTCTGGGCTTGGGCCGTCTGACGATTTCCGGGTTGGGATCCTGGTACCGGCAGAGCAACGTGTTCCCCGGTGCGCCGGAAGAAGGCGTTGATGTCGTTTCGGGCGTGGGCGCGGTCTCGTTGGGCGCCAATTCCCAGATTGACCTGTTCGCCACATTCTCGGCGTATGCCCTGAAAGGCTATCATGGCGAGAACTTCACGGCGGGCCCCGGAAGCGTGAATGGCGGGATCCAGATGGC
This sequence comes from uncultured Fibrobacterota bacterium, assembly GCA_964455935.1. Taxonomy (GTDB): domain Bacteria; phylum Fibrobacterota; class CAYVZU01; order CAYVZU01; family CAYVZU01; genus CAYVZU01. The sequence continues at coordinate 13,424 of CAYVZU010000105.1, read as the reverse complement.
CCTTCCCTTCGCACCCTCGTTCCCAATCCGGTTGGCGGCCCAGGCCATGATCAGTGCCGGCCTTTCGGACGACCAGATCAACAGAAACGGCGCCGATGGTTACAATTATTTCGAGACCCGGACCGAGCACGATTTCGTCGGCCGCATCATCGAGACCTTCTCGTTCAACGCGGGACAGGCCTCGCTCAAGATTCACGCCAACCAAGCCATGGCAGCCGCAATCACGGGCGAGCGGGGGAATCTGCTTCTGCTGTCGGGGGGTCTCGAAACAAGCATTCATCCGGCCTATGTCATCGGCCTGGAGCTGAACTCGCGAACCCTGATGGACGGCCTCGCATTCCGGTCGGATCCGTTGTGGATTACGCCATCGGTGCAATTCCGCACTCCATACAGCATGAATGTCACATTCGGCGCCGATGTTTCCCTTTCGATCGACCGCAGCGGCACTGTTGTCAAGGCCCTGGAACCATTCCGTCTGTTTGGCGGCCTGGCCTTTTCGTTCGATACGCAGGCCGAAAAGCGCCGTGCCCTGGAGGAAAAGGAGCGAAAGGAAGCGCAGGAAAAAGCGGAGATGGAGCAAAAAGCCCGGGAACTGGAGTCCGAAAGACAAAAGCTTTCGACTTCGGTGGACAACCTGGCGCGAAAAGCCGTGCAGGATTCGATTGCTTTTGTTGCCCAGAAAGAGGCCGAGCGCGCCCGCGCTGATTCGATTGCCAGGAAGGCTCACGACGACTCCCTGGCCCAGGCGCGCAAAGCCGCGCAGGATTCGATTGAATCGGCCCGCAAATTGGAAGAAGAGCGCTCGAAACGGACCGAGGCCGAGAAGCAGCTGCTCTCGACCGGTCTCCTTCTGCTCGATGCGGTGTATTTCGAAACCGGAAAAGCCGTGATTAACATCAATTCGAAATCGAACCTGAACATGATTGGTCAATGGCTGGGTAAGTATCCCAAGCTGCAACTGGAGGTGGGCGGACACACCGACAACGTGGGCGGGGTCAAGGTCAACACGATCCTGAGCCAGTCGCGCGCCGAGTCCGTGGCCCGCTATCTTGTGTCGGTCAATCCGGGACTCGAAGGGCGCATTCTGGCCAAGGGATACGGGCCGACAATGCCAAAGGCCGATAACCGCCTTGCCTCGGGCCGCGAGCAGAATCGTCGTGTCGAGCTGAAGGTGCTAAACAAGGAAGTCCTGAAAGAATACCAATAAAAAGGCCCGCATTCCCGTTCTGAATTCATTTCCTGTAGAGACGCAGCGCGCTGCGTCTCTACTTTTTTTTGGGGTCGACAATGCATTTTCTCTTGGCTGCCCTTTCACTTTCGCGACCAACCAACTGCTTTCTGGCCGCGTTTGCAGCCTGGGTCGGCGCCTACACAAGCGGTATACAGCCCCTTACCGCACAGGCGGCATGGGCCTGCGCGGCTTCGCTGGCCATGACCGCGGCCGGAAACGTGAGCAACGATATCGCCGATATTGAGATCGACCGGCTCGCCAAACCCCAACGTCCCCTTGCCTCCGAGCTGATCGATTCGCGCCAAGCCTGGATTTTCTTTGCAATCTTTTTTGGGGCCGGCGCCCTATCGGGTTTCGCGGCTGGGCCTTTGCATGGAATTCTCGCCGTGATGGCCGGCGGCTTGCTTCTCCTCTATAACTTCCGTTTGAAACGTGTCCCGCTGGCCGGGAATTTTCTGGTGGCTCTGCTGTCGGGTTTCCCGTTTCTTTATGGCGGACTTGTTTCGCGGACCTGGCACTGGTCGTTGATTCCGTTTGGATTCGCCGCGTTGGTCCATTTGGGCCGTGAAATCCTGAAATCGCTGGAAGACCGTACGGGCGACATGCTGCACGGCGTCCATACGATTGCGGCAATCGTTTCCGAACGCAAGCTGCGCTGGGCCGCGGCGGCCGTGTTTACCGTGATGCTGCTTGCATCACTCCTTCCCTATCTGCTGGGCTGGTATGGGCCGCTGTATCTGGCGGTTCTGTTGACCGGGGTTGCCGTCCCGCAGGGCGCGGTTTTATTTCAGCTCCTGTGGATCCGCCGGCTGAATTTTTCCATGATCCACGGCCTTCTGAAGATAGAGATGCTGGCCGGAAGCATCGCCGTGCTGCTGGGGCGATGAGACAAAGACCGGAAAGAAGGGCATTCCTCCCCCGGCCTATGGCCACCCCCTCCTAAGGGGGACAAAAGGCGGATCCGGAATTCTGGAATTGTCCCCCTCACCGAGGGGGTGCCCGAAGGGCGGGGGAGGTTAGAGGCGTTTTGGTTGCGGCTTTGTTGCGCTGTGTCATCTGTGGATAGCTTCTCATGAGAATCCATATTCAACAAGTCTCGGAAGCCTGGGTAGCAGTGGACGGCGCCGAAATCGGCCGCATCGGAAAGGGACTGCTTCTTCTGATCGCCGCCGGCAAGAGCGATCCCGAGGAAGCCATCCCCAAAATGGTCGAGAAGTGCCTCAATCTCCGGATCTTTGACGATGGAACAGGGAAGATGAATTTATCCGTGCGCGATGTGGGCGGTGGAATTCTGGCCGTGTCGAATTTCACACTCTACGGCGACGCGCGAAAAGGCAATCGGCCCAACTTCATGGATGCGGCGCCCGGATCGGAAGCGGAGAAGCTCTACAACCTCTTTGTCGAACTGCTGCGTCAAAGCGGACTGCCGGTCGCCACAGGCCGGTTCGGCGCCATGATGCAGGTGCATTTGGTAAATGACGGCCCTGTTACGCTGCTATTGGAAATGTAGGGGCGTTTGATTGAACGCCCCTACAAGAGGACCGGTATTGCGTTTGGAATTTGGAAGAAAGCTACCACTCGACGGAAATCGCAGCGGCCGTGATTCCCGCACCCACCGAGCAGAAGATGATCTTGTCGCCCGTTTGAATGCCGCGTTTAACCTCGGTGAGGGCAAGCGGAATGCTCGCGCTTGACGTATTCCCCACATGGTCAATATTGAGATACCAGCGTTCGAACGGAACGCCGCTCTTCTGGGCCGCGGCTTTTAGAATGCGGCCGTTGGCCTGGTGCGGAATGACCCAACGCACCTCATTGGCGTGCCACTGGCTCTTCTCGATCGTGTCGACGACCAGCTTAAAGAAACTTTCCGTGGCAAACCGGAACAGGGCGTGTCCGTCCACGCGGACCCAGGGATCCACGTTGTCGCCGGACTCCGGCAGGTAATACCCCGGATATTCACGGCGGGCCATTTTGATTCCTTTTGGGTCGGCGATCAGAATGGATTCGCGAATGGTATGGCCCGGCTTGTTGCCCGATACAATGGTCGCTCCCGCCCCGTCGCCGAAGAGGAAATATGTCGACTTGTCGCTCTTGTCCAGAAGCCTTGATTGCATGTCCACGGCCACGACCAGTACGTTCTTGGCGATATCGGCGTAAATCAAACCCTTGGCGACCGTGATGCAGTAGAGCCATCCCGAGCAGGCCGCATTCAGGTCAAAGGCGGGAATCCCGCGCAGGCCCAGCATATCCTGCAAAATGCAGGCGGTTGCCGGCATGATGACGTTTGGCGTGGTCGTGGAAACAATGATGCCGTCGATCTCTTTGGGGTCGATTCCGGAATCTTTGATGGCCTCCAGGGCCGCCCGATAAGCAAGGTCGGACGGCTTTTCTTCGGGCTTGGCCCAGCGCCGCTCGCGAATTCCGGTTACGCCAAAAATGTAGTCTTCGGTTGTGTCCGGAAAATCTTTGAGCAACTCGCGGTTTGTCACCACCCGCTCCGGCACAAAGGCGCCAACACCCAGAATCGAAACTTTTTCGAGAATGCTTCGTTTGCCGATGTGGCTGATGCGGTCCAACAGATTGCGCGGTTTGTCGGTCGAGGTCCGGATTTCCATGGTCTCCGCACCTTGGGCCGCCGCGGGCGGAATATCGCTGCGCATGGCCGAATCGGTGGTTTCGATTTCCATAACCGGCTTGTCGTAGGACACGGTGGCGCCATCGCCATGGAGGAGAGCAATGGCCTTGCCCGCGCAGGGCGCTTCGAAATCAAAGATTGATTTGGCGCTCTCGACCTCCGCCAGGACCTGTCCCTTGGAAAAGTCATCGCCCTGGCGCACCTTCCACTTGCTGATTACGGCTTCCGTCTCGGAAGCGGCCTGGGCCGGCAAAAACAACTGAACGCGAAAGATCTCTTTATCCATTGCTCCTCAACATTTCCTCGACCGCTTTGGCGATCTTTTCAATTCCCGGCCGAAAGACGCTTTCCAACTCCGGCGCGAACGGCACCGGAAGATTGGGCGAGGCCAGAAGCCGGGGCGCACACTTCATGTCCCCGAAACAGGTTTGTGCTACGCGGGCCAGAATATTTTCGCCCAGCCCCGCCGTTTCTCCGCTCTCCTGCACCACCAGCAACCGGCCCGTTTTCCGAACCGATTCAAGCAGGGGCGGCCAATCGATGGGGTTTAATATAAAAGGATTCAGGACTTCAACGGAAGAATCGCCTTGCTGTTTGGCCACCCAAAGCACGCTTTCCAGCATGGCGCCCCAGGAGACAATGGTAAGCCGGTCTCCCTGAGCATAGGTCCGCAGGCGAGGCACCCGGGTCAGGTCGCCGTCGAAATCCACGTCGCCGGTTTTGCTCCAGTAGAGGCCTTTGTGCTCAAAAACAACGCAGGGATTGGGATCGTAGAAAGCCGAGACCATGGCCTCAAAAACCTCTTGCGGAGTAAACGGATAGTAGAGCTTTAGGCCCGGAAAACGGCTCCAAAGCCCTTCGAACTCGCCGGAATGAAACGCGCCCAGGGTCAAGCCTCCTCCGCATGGCATTCGAAACACAATCGGCGCCGGCGAGCCGCTGCGGAAAAACCAGGTGGCCGCATTGAGTCCGATCTGTGTGGTCGCATCGGTCGCGAAATCGGCAAATTGGAACTCAACAATCGGCTTCGATCCGGTCTGCGAAGCGCCCAGAGCGAATCCGGACATGGCCGATTCGCAAATGGGCATATTCAAAACTTGGTTGGCGCCGAATTTCTCGAAAAGGCCCTTTGCGGTTTTAAAGACGGAGTACTCGATATCCTGACCCGCCACAAAGGCCGCGGGGTCCCGATGGAGAATGTAGTCAAGAGCCGCTGTCACCGCGCCGCCATGCTTGAGGCCGGTTGCCCGGAAGGGATCGACCTTGCAATCGATCGCGTCCGCATGAATTTGCATGGCCGATGCGCCTGGATCGGGCCGTTTCGCCCGCAGTGCTTGCTCGGTGATCTGGTCCAACTCGCCCAGGATCCGGCGATCCAGATCGTCGGAATCCTGCGCCGAAGCGCCGGTTAGTTCCATCCAGCGCGCCCTGGCCTTGGGCAGCGGATCCTGGCTTTGCCATTGGCTTATGAGTTCCAGCGGCACGTATTCGGCCTTATCGTAGGCGGCATGACCGTCCAGGCGCAGAGTCATGCTCTCGATGACATACGGACGCAGAGACCGGCCCATCTCGACAAAAGCCTCATAGGCCGCCTCATAAACCGCCCAGACATCGGTGCCGTCGATCGTAATCCCCTTAACACCATAACCGTGGGCGCGGTGGGAAAGATGAGCACAACCGTATTGCTGGCGTACGGGGGTCGAGTAGGCGTAGTGATTGTTTTCAATGAGAAAAAGCATGGGCACATTGCGCACCGCAGCCAGGTTGAGCGATTCGTGGAAATCACCGGTGCTGGTCCCGCCATCGCCGATTACGCCAAGGCCGAAAACCTCTTCGCCGCCGCGCCGCGCCGCCCATGTGCCGCCCACGACAGGGGCCAGCATGCTGCCCAAATGGCTCATCATGGGGAAGCGCCGGTTTTTGGCATCGCCGTGGTGCACATTGCCCTCGCGGCCGTGCGTAGGACTGTCGGCATTGGCCATGTATTGGCAGAGGAGTCGATAGATGTCGCCGCCGGCCAGCAGGTGTATGGCAAAATCGCGATGGAGAATTCCCAGAATATCCTGCCCCGGCCTCAGGAGCATGCCGACGGCCACGGCGGTCGCCTCGTTGCCCTTGCTGGTTGTGGCCGTGCCTTTGACATACCCTTTTCGAAAGAGCTCGATCATCCGCTCTTCGAATTTGCGCGTCAGGACCATGACCGGGTAGGCGAAGGAATAGAACTCCTTCTGATCCAGCTTCTGGGGGAACCGGGGAATCTTGGTGATCATTGTTCTCATCGGTAGGAATAAAGATAGCGTTCTCGGCAGATGAATTCCACCGAATTCAACCGAAGCGGGCAGCGCCGCCGAGAGGGATTCGGGTCAGCTCTACCTGGAGGCCTTCGGGATTTCTTCGATCTCGGGGATCTGGACTTCCTGGCCCGGGATAAGGCTGGCCAGGTTGAGGTCGGGATTGTATTTCTTGATCAGCCAGAATGGCAGTCCGTTGACCGCCTCGGAGAGGTCCCACATGCTGTCGCCCCGCTTGATCTGGTATTTGGTCGTGCCCTTCACGCGGTAGGCGCCGTAAAAGTCCTCTTCAATAGCCATGTGGTATTCCAGGCGGATACGCCGGAATTCCTCCACGGAACGCTTGCGAAATTGAACTTTCAGTTTCTGGCCTATGGAGATGCGGGTCTTTCGCGCGGACAGCCGGTTTGTTTTAAGAATTGTCTTGTAGGGAACCACCAGCCAGTCCGCAAAATGGCTGAGGGTTTCATCCAGCCCCACCCGGATCAACCCGTCTTTCCCGCTTTCGCTGAGCTCGATATCAAGGGCATAGATCTTCTCGTTGAAGACAGGCAAACTGGGCGATGCAGTGTCGGCCGGAACAAAAATCGCCTTGGCCAGATCCGAAGACAGGCTTTTGCCGGCCGGCTTGCCTCGGGTCCGATCCGCTGCCGAGAAATGCTTGGGGATATCCATTGTCAACGGCGCGGGCGCAGGTTCAACGGGTGGTGGCTCCGGTTCCGCGACAACCGGTGTTTTGGCCGGCGCAACGGACTGCTGGGCCGCCTTGATGCCTTTGGCGACAGAGGTCGCGGAAATGGCCGGGGCGGGCGCAGCCGCGGCCAGCGTGGTGGTCTCGGGTTTGGCCGGGGTCGCGGCGACAGCCCCGGGCGACGCAGGCGGCGTCGCCGACGCCCCCCCGGGGACCGTCAGAATCTGGCCGGCAAAGATCCGGCTGCGGCTGTCGAGATTGTTGGCTTCCACCAACCTGTCCACGGGAACCGAGAGCTTCCGGGCAATGATGGAAATCCGGTCTCCACGTTCGACCGTGTAGTAAAAGGGCGGTTGCTCGGTATCGGAAGCGGCCTTCTCGGGAAGGCTTGCCAAGGCGACCTGGGCACCGGCTCCCACAGCCGCCGGGACCTTGATCGAAACGCCTTTGGGAATTTTGCGCATGCCTTTGAAAACAGCGGGTCTAAGGGCCGGGTTGTATTCCTCGAGGACCGCCATGGTAATCCCCAGGGTTTTGGTTACGGTTTCGGGTGAGTAATACCGGTCCAGCTTCACGGTCTTAAATTCGATGGGCTGATCGAATTCCACTTTTCCAAAGTATTTCTCGTGATTCATGGCGATCCGGCTGGCTGCCAGAAATTCGGCATAAAAGTTTTTGGACGCAAACTTGAAGCTCGCGCCGGAGTGTTCGGCAATGATCTGGCCCAGATCGCTCGTCCCCAGGTTTTCCACAGCCCGCTGCATGCCATTGGCGCCGTGATTGTAGGCGGTAATGGCCAAAGGCCATGTCTTGAGCCGCTGGTGATTACTCTTGAGGAGTTTGGCCGCGGCAATGGAGGAGGCGATTGGATCGAGCCGCTCATCGATCAGGTAGTCGATCCGCATGAACAGGCGGCCTGTATAGCGCATGAATTGCCACATGCCTGCGGCGCCCCGGAAGGAGTAGGCCCGGTAATTGAAGGACGATTCAACATGCGGCAGGTAAATGAGTCGCTCGGGAAGTCCTTCGTCCTGAAAAATGCGCCGAATCCGGTCGAGATACCGGCCGGACCTGCGCAACCCCTCCAGATAATTCTCTTTTAATCCAATCTGAAAACGCATGGTTTCCTTGGCCTTGAGATAGTCCTCCGCGTTCAGACCCGGCCCGCACATTTCCCAAATCCGCTTGGCATCGTTGGAAGAGACATCGGACTGTGCGATCTTGTCGAGCAAATCGCAATAATATGCACGCCTCTCTTCAAACACGGCCCGGTTGCGCCGGGGATTGTCGGGCGAGAACGGAACAGTCTCGTAAATATTGAGGATCTGGTTGGCGTCGTGCAGAACAGCCTGTTTGACCGAATACTCGGAATAAACTTTTTCCCAGAATGCGACATTGTTGATGAGGTTGCTGGGGCAGGGAAAGAGGAGCGAGTCGTCCTGGGCTTGTGCCGCACCGGCGCATATGGCCCATAAAAGGCAGGCGTTGGCGAACGAACGGCGCAATAAACTGTGGATTGACTGCATGATGTTAATGAAAAATCGGTCGGTAGTTCTACACCGCTTCTGAAACTACGATAGTGGCCAAACGGGTTTCCAGGCTGACAAAGGATAACGGCTTGGCCGTCACCCTTTGACTTTGATTTAGTTCTCCGTCAATCTCCGCTCAATGCGAAAATCAACGAATCGCAAATCGATGATTTTGCCGGTCTTAAGAAGTCCATTGATCTCCTCGATCAGCACGGGCCGCAGACTGCGGACTTCGATATCGGCCAGGTTGCGTGACGAGATCTTGAGGTTGACCAGCACTCGTAGATCGTTCTGACGCTCCTGGATCTCCTTGCGCACCTGCGCCGAATCAAACTCCAGGTCCAGCTTCATTCGAAGCACAAGGCGCTTCTCGTCGCGGGGAATGGCGAAGCAATCGCCAAGCCTGTAGGTAAACCGGGACTCCACGGGCGGAGCGTCGGGGTCCGGACCGGGTTCCTGCACGACACGGAACTTCTTGCCGTCAAACATGTCAATCCCCTTGCGGGGAATCGGCACTGTGTCGGCCGGCGCGGCAACCGGGTCGGGCGATTCCGCCAGATTGTTGCGCACGATCAGAAAAACCAGACCGGCCAAAGGCGCAGCCAAAATCAGAATAAAGATCCAACGGCCGCGGCGCTTGCGTTGATGAGCCCAGGGGGATTCTTTTTTCATGACATCATGGCCTTATGCATGAGCGACGCGCACCGGAACACCCCGGCTGTAGAGATCGGCCATTTCCCGCAGGATAGTCCGGCTGTCGTCGGCCAAGTCCGTGAACTGATAGCCGGCGCGGTATAAATCGCCCGAAACCGTGCAGTGCGAAACGGTTGCTTTTACGTTCAGGTTCAGATCTCCCACTTGCACCTTGAGCATGACCGTGGACCCGGGCTTGGCGCACTGGCCCACAAAGACCGCCACTCCGCCCTGGCTAAAATCGTATACGCATCCATCTTGGCCCCCAACGGGCGCAAGATGTTCGACGCGTTCCTGCTTGCGGTCATTCTGATTCATGCGTTCCTCCTGGTTCTCATCCGTTGGCACGGGTAAAGACAAATGGGTACACGACGGTTACCGATCCATGGCTGCCGTCGATTGGGGCAAACGTCCAGCGCCGCACATAGCGCGCGATGGCCTCGTCGAATTCGGGGTTGTTCGTGGTGCTGGAGACAACGGCAACCCCGGTCACGGCGCCCGTTGGAAGAATCGTGAAGCGCAACAGAACCTTTCCCGAAAGGTTCGGGTCCCTTTTCAGCCATTTTTCCAGGACATACACCAACTGCGCCTGCTGCCCCTTGATTACCGCACCAATCGCCTCGTGCGTGCGCTCGGACGACTGTTTGGCCGCTCCTTCCACGGTCTGGGGCGTCTGGCTGATGCTGACATTCCCCCGGCGGGACACTTTTTCCTCAGCCGCTTTTTGGAGAGTGGACTGGGCGATGGACCCCGCCGCGGCCCTGTTCTCACGGCGCTCGCGCTTACGCTCTTCCAGATCCACGGCCTTGCGCGAGAAACTTTGGCCGGAAACGGCCAGATTCGAAAGGTCCCCGGTCACATCGCCGCCGGCCATCAGATCCTGGACCACCGGGTCCGATGGATCGTCGGAGGACGAGGTTATCGCGGCGAAAATGCCGACCGATGCGATTTTCTGGTCGAGCTTCTGGCGTTTGGCCGCGCGGTCTTCCTGCGTGCGCTCCCGGCGCTGCGTGCGCTCGGCCAGCGATTCCTTGGCCCGGTCCACGGTTGGCTTTTCCTCGGCTTTTTCCTCGGCCGGACCCTTGCGTTCACGGGTTGTTTTGGCGGCCTGTTCCGGCGGCTTGGGTTCGGGCTGATTCAGCACAAGGCGCGCATAGCGTTCCTGAATCCGGGCAATCTGCTGGGTGGATGCCTCGTGAGAGACCGGGCGATGCGAAAGCCAGTAGATTCCCGCGGAAACAATGGAAAAGACGACGAGAAAGATTCCCGCAAAGGGCTTGTCGAGGGTCTTGAACAACCCGCCGCGGAATTCCCGCGGAAAAAAGGCCCTGGCCACGGCTGCGCTCACCCTACTCTCCCTTGTATACAATCATATTGATGCTGGGAAAACCGGCCTGGCCGCAGGTGTACATCAGTTTCACCAGCAAGTTGTAGGGAATCTCTTTATCGCCTTGCAGCACCACACTGCCCTTGAAATCCTGCGCGTAGGAACGCGCCGCGCTGCGGGCTTCCCGCGAGTATTTAAGAAGCACATCCCGCAGAGGCTGAATCAGATAATCTTTTTGGGCCATCACCTCTTGCATGTCCTTGCCGCCGACGACCAGTCTGTCTTCGACAAGAATGGCGGCCTGGCTCACTTTGATTTCCAGGCCGCGCTCGGCGCTCTTCTGCGCCGACGAATTGGGCAAAAGCAGGCCATCGGCCGGGGTGACCAACTGCCCCTCGGCCGAATAGCTCTTCAGCAGGAAGACCAGAATGATCGTAAACATATCCATCATGGATGTGATGTTGAGCTTCACGTCCATGGTGCGCCCTTTGCGGCGCATGGCTCTGCGCTGGCGTGGATTGGCCATATTACTGCAACAACCCTCCGGCAATGGAGACCGAGGGAAACAGCGGCACCGCCCCCTGCTCCGTCGTCGCGCTACGCGCCGCATCCATCACGGAAACGATCGTCTGATAGCTGATCTGGTTTTCGGCCACAATCTTTGCGCTCTCGTGATCGCCGTAAAGCGGAAGACTCTCCAAGTCGAGTTTGGCGCAGAACTCGGAAAGAGAAAAGAGCGAGGCGTTGTCGGGAAACGACTGGTAACTGCGCGCAATTTCCAAAAGCGTCCTGCGTTTGAGCTCCGCAAGGTAGCGGTTGAGGGCGGAGAAATTTTGTTTTCCGTCCTGAGCCGCAATCGCCGGCCCGCCGGCGGCGCCCGTGCGGAAGGCGGAGAGCTGGGGCTCGAGACCGCTCTTGATATCGATGCCCTGGCGGGTCACGACCAGGCCCAGACTTAATTCCTGCTTCACCATTCCCGCCGCTTCCGCTCCTCCTCCGCCTCCCCCGGGCGGCAGGTCCAGGGCGATGTTGGCCATCTTCACGAACTCGGTGGAGGTCAGCAGCAGCGGGATGAGCACGGTCATCAGGCTCATCATGGGAACCATGTTGGCCTCGAGCTCGGGATTCTCCGCATTGCGCCGGATCGAAGGACGATACCCCTTCTGGATCATTCCCTTGGGAACCAGGATTTTCAGCAGCCCCGTCGAGCATTCGTCCAATTGCGTCACAACCCGATCCACGCGCGCCCGCAAAGCCGAGTAGGCAAGAATGCAGGGCACGGCGACCAGCAGCCCAAGAAGTGTGGTATTCATGGCGGCCGAAATGCCGCTGGCCAGCATGGACGTTTTCATGGCGGGTGTCACATCGGGCCGTCCGACCGCGTCAAAGGCCACGATCAAACCATAGATCGTCCCCATCAATCCCAGAAGCGTGCTCAGATTGCTGCATGTGGCAATGATCTGAAGACGGTGCTCAAGCCCGGCAACGGCTCCCACCACCTTCTCCTCCACGGCCGCGCGTGTCTGCAACGGCGACACCATGGACTTCTTTAGGGCCGCTCCCAGAACCTTGGGAAGAAGCCGCGGACCCGCGTTCTCGCACAAACGGGCGGCCTCCTCGGCTTTCCGCTCGGCCAGGAGATTGCGGATCGCCAGCATGAACCGGGGCGCATCGATATCCGACCGGCGGCCGATATAAACGTACCGTTCGAAGATCAGGGCCAGTGCATAGAGCCCGATCAGCAGGATGGCCCACATGAAGAAATAGCCTTCACTGGCGGGCAGGAAAGAGCGTATGAGTTCGTCAAACAGGTTCATGGGAGACCCGGATCTAGAAGTTGATTTCCTTGATCAGCTTGTTGTCCGTGAAGATTTTGATGTTGTTGTGCGTTACGTGGAGACCCACGCCCTCTTTGATCTGTGAGGCGCTAATGTGGTATTTGTGTGTCTTATAAGATCTTTCGGTAAGGAGATTGACAACCCGCATGGCCCCTTCATCCACGTCATCCACGATGCGTTGGGTTTTGGACATGAGAAACGAGTAAACGAGTATGCAGGGAATCGCAAAGAAAAGTCCCAGGAAGGTCGTGTTCATGGCAGCCGCGATACCCTGGGCTAGAAGATTGCTTTTCTGGGCCGGGTCAATGCCGGCTTGTCCCACGGCAGCGAACGCCACAATGAGACCATATATGGTCCCCATCAGTCCCAGAAGAGTCGAGACGTTTGAGACCATAGGCAGATACCCGGTACGCTTTTCGATTTTTGGGATCACGTTGAGGCTCTCTTCGTCCACCGCGTTCTGCATCTTCTCGGGCCCGCTTTCGGCCTCTTTAAGGGCCGCATGGACCACGCGCGACAGGGCGGGCGACTTGGCCTCTTCGCACATGCTGCGGGCCGCGCCCAGGTTGTTGGCCGCGACATGGCGCAGGATTTCGTTGACAAAGCTCTCGGACTTGTAGTTCGACCGCCTCACCAAATAAAAGCCACGCTCGACGATCACCGCCACGCCAAAAGCACCCACGGCCAGAATCGCCCATTGGAAAAGGTAACCGGGTTCCGCGGGGTTAAAGGACATCAAGAACTTGGTGATAAACTCCATGCAAAGCCTCCGTCGCTGTTAGTCGCTATTTGTCATTCTTTAATTCGAGTTGGATGGGCGCTTCAAAACGGTTCTGCTCAAAGACCTCCGGATCCACACGGTCGGCCCATGTGGAAACAGTGTCGCGAAAATTGTTGATCGCCATGGGTTGAAAAACCGGCCGTTGGTCCGCCGCAATCAGGACGACCTGGGGCCGCTTCACTTTTCCCTCGATTACCGTCTCTTCAAAAACGATTTCCTTTGCAGCCCAGACGCACGCAGAAAAGGCAACCAGAAGAGCGCCCGTCAGGACTCCGATAACAACCGGGTCCAACCGGCGTCCCCTTCGGGGACGGTTCAAGGACAACGCGATTCGCTCTTTCGAAGGCGCACTCATAGCAGAATCATAATAATTCTTTAGATCAGGCAAAGCCAAGGGGGTTAGCAATT
>CAYVZU010000104.1:5331-13967 GCA_964455935.1 uncultured Fibrobacterota bacterium | reverse complement strand
GCCATACGGTGGGTGCCGGCGCGGTCACCGAGATTATCGAATAACGCAGCGGAGGAATCATGCCAAGGGACATTATCGTTTTGGAATGCGCGGTTTGCAAGCGTCGTAATTATACGACGACAAAGAACCGGCGCAAGCACGCCTCGCGCGTGGAGTTCAAGAAATACTGTCCGGCCGACAAAAAACGGACCGTTCATAAGGAAACACGCTAAGTGAGAAAGCCACAGGTCTGTAGCTCAATTGGTAGAGTGGCGGTCTCCAAAACCGTTGGTTGGGGGTTCGAGTCCCTCCAGGCCTGCTGAAGAACCTATGATTAAAAAATTTCTCAATTACCTCCAGGACGTCCGGGTCGAAATGACCAAGGTGACGTGGCCCGGCCGCGAAGACCTGCTTGCCTCCACGACGGTGGTGATCATTGTAAGTCTTGCCTTTGCCGTGTACATCTTCGCCGTGGACCGGGTTTTGAACGTACTCCTGGGATTCATTCTCAGCCTCAAATAGCAGGAAGCGATATGGCCAAGAAGTGGTATGTGCTGCACACCTACTCGGGACAGGAGAACAAGGTCAAGTCGACCATCGAATTGATCCGTGAGCAGGAAACGTTCAAGGATCGCATCGGTCAGGTTCTCATGCCCACCCAGGAAGTCGTGCAGATCAAGAAAGGCAAGAAAATCCGTCAGACCAAGAAGTTCTTTTCAAGCTATCTATTGGTCGAGGCGGAGATGGACAAGGAAATCCAGCACACGCTCAAGAATCTCCCGGGCGTCACCAATTTTATCTGCACTGCGGCCGGCTCTCCGGCTCCGCTGCGGGAAGCCGAGGTGGCGCGCATTCTGGGCCAGACCGAAAAGGAAAAGGGGCGGGAAGTTTCCGAGATTCCATACAACATCGGCGATATGGTCAAGATCAAGGAAGGTCCGTTCAAGGATTTCGCGGGTGCGGTCGACGAAATCAACACCGAGAAGGGCAAAATCAAGGTGATGGTCAGCGTGTTCGGCCGCTCGACACCGGTGGAACTCGATTTCGTTCAAGTGGTGCCGATCGGCTAGCGAGGAAAAGAGTCGGACTTATCGGACGCATCAGACCCGTCCGATAAGTCATTTTACCAACTTCCGTTGACCACATCCGGCTCCGGCCGGACCGTGGGAGGAAAGCGAGGGATTCGTGGCGAAAAAAGTTATCGCGCAGGTCAAACTGCAAATCCCGGCCGGGAGTGCGAACCCGGCCCCGCCCGTAGGTTCGGCCCTGGGACCTCACGGACTCAACATTATGGAGTTCTGCAAGCAGTTCAATGCGAAGACGCAGGACAAAAAAGGGTATGTGATCCCGGTGGTCATCACCGTTTACGCCGACCGCAGCTTTTCATTCATTATGAAAAGCCCGCCGGCGTCTACGTTGCTGCTGAAAGCGGCGGGGATTGAAAAAGGTTCAGGCGTTCCCAACCGCGACAAAAAGGGCAAGGTCACCAAAAAACAGGTTCGTGAGATTGCCGAAATGAAAATGGCCGATCTTACCGCCGGCAGCGTTGAGGCCGCCATGTCGATGATCGAAGGTACCGCGCGCAACATGGGAATCGAGGTGATGCCATGAAGCACGGCAAGAAATTCAGGACCATTAAGGCCAAAGTCGACCCCAACAAAGAGCACTTGCTGGCCGATGCAATCGCTTTCATTAAAGAGAACCAGGTGGCCAAGTTCGACGAAACCGTCGATATCCTCATGCGCTTGGGCGTCGATCCCAAGCAGTCGGACCAGCAACTGCGCGGCGCGGTGCTAATGCCCAATGGGCTCGGCAAGAAAGTCCGCGTGCTGGCCTTTGCCAAGGGTGACGCCGACCGGGCGGCCCGTGAGGCGGGCGCCGATTTTGTGGGTTGCGACGACATGGCCCAGAAAGTCCAGGAGGGATGGCTGGAGTTTGATGCGGTTGTGGCCACCCCCGATGTGATGTCCGTCGTGGGCCGTCTGGGAAAAATCCTGGGGACTCGCGGTCTTATGCCCAACCCCAAGACAGGCACCGTGAGCCCCGACATTGCCAAGGCAATTCGCGAGTTGAAGGCGGGCCGTTCGCAATACCGCACCGATAAAGCTGGGCTCATCCATGCCCCCATCGGCAAGATTTCGTTTCCCAAGGAGAAGCTGGAAGAAAACGCGCGCGCCTTTATCGACGCGATTCTTCGGGCCAAACCCGCCGGCGCCAAAGGGGCCTTTGTCAAGAAGATCGTTATTTCCTCCACCATGGGTCCCGGGCTGAAGATCGCGTCCTCGGACGTGGGGGCGTAAGGAGACTGTATGCAGCAAACGGTACAACAGAAAAAAGAATTTGTCGAGAAGCTGACGGCCGATCTCAAACGATCCAAAGCCGTATACCTGACCGGAACGGCCGGGGTGGATGCCAACACCATGAACGGTCTTCGCAAGAAGTGTCGTCAGGCCGGCGTGCGCTACTTGACGGCCAAGAACACTCTGGCCACGCGCGCTTTCAAAGAAGCGGGCCTACCGTCTCTGGAAAAGGATCTTAAAGGCATTACGTCCCTAATTCTGGCTTTCAGCGACCCCACGATCGCGGCCAAGATTCTAACGGAGTTTGCCAAAGAGAACAAAGAGAAGGTCCAGATCAAGAGCTGCGTGGTGGAAGGCAAAGTCTGCGGCGCCACCGATGTGGCGATGTTGGCGACCATTCCGCCGCGTGAGGTGTTGCTGGCCCAGTTGCTCTCGGTGCTCAATGCGCCAATGAGCAATCTGGTGGGCGCGCTTTCGGGCATTCTGCGCAAAGTGCCGGCGGCCATCGACGCCGTTGCGCGCCAGAAGGCCGGTTCCTAAAGACGCAGTGAAACCAGAAACGAAATGAAAACATATATCACCAAAAACGGAGGTGTCCTGTGAGTCCAGTTCTGACCAACGACGAAATCATCGATGCCATCAGCCAGAAAACGGCCTTGGAGCTTTCGGAACTCGTTAAATCCATCGAGAACAAGTTCGGCGTTACCGCCGCAGCTCCCATGGCCGTGGCCGCCGCTCCTGCCGCTGCCGCCGCTCCCGCCGAGGAGAAGACGGATTTCAATGTGGTTCTGACCGCTGCCGGCGACAAGAAGATCCAGGTCATTAAGGTCGTTCGCTCTCTCACCGGTCTCGGCCTGAAGGAAGCCAAGGACCTGGTCGACGGCGCACCAAAGACAGTGAAGGAAGGCGCAGCCAAGGCGGAAGCCGAGGACATGAAGAAACAGCTCGAAGAAGCCGGCGCCAAGGTGGAATTGAAATAGGACCGCTTCGCGTTATCCCTCTCCGCGCCGTTTGGGGCGGAGAGGGCGGCGAAGCTCTTTCCCCGCGGGAAGGGTGGGTCGTCGATTTCATCATAACCCTTTGTAAGGTGGGACAATGAACGAGAACAGAAGAGATTATGCCCGGGTTGCCACGGCCACGGCGGAGATGCCCGATCTTCTGGACGTACAACTCCGCTGGTATGACTGGTTTCTGCAGCAGTCTGAATCTCCGCGCGAGCGAAAGATCCATGGCCTGCAGTCGGTCTTCCGCGAGATGTTTCCGGTTCAGGATGCCAAGGGCCGATATGTGCTCGACTTCGAGGAATACAACATCGGCGTCCCGCGCTACTCCGAGCAGGAGTGCATCGAGCGAGGCTTGACCTTTGCAGCGCCCCTGAAGGCGGTTTTCAGCCTCAGCGCCTATGATATCGAAGGTGAGAACCGGAAGTTCAAAGAGAAGATTACAAACGAATGCTATTTGGGCGATCTTCCCATGATGACCGAGTCCGGCTCGTTCGTCATTAACGGGGCCAAGCGCGTTATTGTCAATCAGTTGCATCGTTCGCCGGGCGTGGTGTTTGGCGAAGAGATCCATCCCAAGGGCAAGCGCATTTATGAAGCCCGCATCATTCCGGTTAAGGGGTCGTGGGTCGAATTTCTCATCGACATCAATGATATTCTTTATGCCAGCATCGACCGCCGTCGGAAATTTCCGGCCACAATGCTGCTGCGCTGTCTGGGTGCCGGCAAGTCCGAGGAAATCCTGGCCCTGTTTCACAAATCAAAGAAAGCCGATATCAGCGGGAAGGGCGGCAAAGATCTGCTGCATGCTTTTCTGGCCAAGCCGGTTGTCAACGAGTCGACCGGTGAAATCCTGGCCGATGCCAACGCCGAGATCGACGAGATCGTTCTCAAGAAGCTCCAAGCCGATAACGTGAGCACGGTGTACATTCTCGACGAGCAGGAGAAAGGCGAAAGCGAGCTGATCCGCAATACCATCAATGCAGACCCGGCTAGAACCGAAGACGAGGCCGTTGTCAAACTCTATGGCCAGATGCGGCCCGGCGATGCGCCGTCGCCCGATGCGGCCCGCACCCTGATTCAGAAGATGTTCTTCGACCCAAAGCGCTACGATCTGGGCGGTGTGGGCCGCCACCGTATGAACCATCGCCTGGGACTCGAAGTTCCGGCGACGACGGTTACGCTTACGCAAGATGATTTTGTGGCCATACTCAAGTACCTTGTCGGGCTCTACAATGGCAAGGGATTTATCGATGATATCGACCACTTGGGCAACCGTCGCGTGCGGACCGTTGGGGAGCTCCTCGTGCAGCAGATGAATTCGGGCATGTCGCGCATGGTACGAACCATTCGCGAACGCCTCAGCTTGCGCGACACCGAAAACGTCACGCCGCAGGACCTGATCAATGCGCGCACGATTTCCACCGTGGTGGACTCGTTTTTTGGATCGAGTCAGTTGTCGCAGTTCATGGATGAGACCAATCCGCTGGCCGAATTGACGCACAAGCGCCGCGTAAGTGCCCTAGGGCCCGGCGGCCTCACGCGCGAGCGCGCCGGTTTCGAGGTGCGTGATGTGCACTATACGCATTACGGCCGGCTCTGTCCCATCGAGACGCCGGAAGGCCCCAATATCGGCCTTATCGCTTCGCTGACGACCTATGCCCGCATTAACAACTACGGTTTCATCGAGACACCTTATTTTAAGGTGAAGGATGGCAAGGTGTCCAGCGATCCGTCATACCTGTCGGCCGATGAAGAAGACCGTTACACCATCGCGCAGGCAGGCGGAATCCACAAAGAAGGCGGAAAGAGTCCCGATGTGCTCTGTCGTCGCCGCGGTGATTTTCCCATGGTTCCGATCAAGGATGTGGACTATGTCGACATCTCACCGGATCAGATGGTAAGCGTAGCCGCCGGTCTTATCCCCTTTCTGGAACACGATGATGCCAACCGCGCTCTCATGGGCTCAAACATGCAGCGCCAAGCCGTGCCTTTGCTCAAAACCGAAGCGCCCATCGTGGGCACCGGACTTGAAGCCAAAACCGCGGTTGACTCCCGGGCCGTGGTGTCGGCCAAAGAGGGCGGTATTGTCGAATCGGTCGATGCAAAGCGCATCGTTATCAGCCGTGCCTCGAAAAAAGAAACGGAAGAAGAAGAGGCCCTGGACATCCCCAAAGAGGATGTCTATGACCTGATCAAGTTCCGCCGCTCGAACCAGGACACCTGTCTCCACCAGCGGCCCCTGATCAAGGCCGGTGACAAAATCAAGGCGGGCCAGGTGATCGCTGACGGGCCGGGCACGTCCAACGGAGAGATGGCCCTTGGCAAGAATGCGCTGGTTGCCTTCATGCCCTGGAATGGATATAACTTCGAAGACGCGATCATACTCTCGGAGTCGCTCATCGCGCGCGACACCTTTACCTCCATTCATATCGAGGAATACCAGGTTGAGGTGCGCGACACGAAGCGCGGCCCCGAAGAGATTACCTGCGAAATTCCCAACATCAACGAGGAAGCCCTGCACAATCTCGATGAGAGCGGAATTGTGCGCGTGGGTGCCGAAGTGGGTCCGGGAGACATTCTGGTGGGCAAGGTAACGCCCAAGGGTGAAACCGAGCTCTCTCCCGAAGAGCGCTTGCTGCGGGCCATCTTTGGCGAAAAGGCCGGCGATGTGCGCGATAGTTCGCTCAAAGTCCCGCCGGGTGTGCAGGGAACCGTGATCGAAACGCGCGTGTTTTCGCGCAAAGACCGCGGTAAGAAATCCAAGACCGAGGATAAGAAAAAAATCGATACGCTCAAGACCGATGCCTTGACCCGTATCAAGAAAATCAAGAAGTACCGCAACGAAAGACTGGCGGATCTTCTCACCGGCGAAACAGCCCGGGAGATTCGCGACTTCAACACATCCGAAGTTCTGGTCAAAGCCGGAACCAAGTTCAGCCGGGCCGCGTTGCTGCGGCTCGATTTCACCTATGCCGTCTATTCGCAGGGCGTCTGTGAAAATGGTCGCGCCAACGGCAAGGCCGAGGCCGTACTGGCCCGGGCCAACAGCATGGTGCGGGAAATTGAAGAAAGCCTGGAGCGCGAGATCGACAAAATCGTGCGCGGCGATGAACTCAAGCCCGGCGTCCTCCAACTCGTGAAGGTTTGGGTTGCCAAGCGCCGCAAAATGTCGGTGGGTGACAAAATGGCCGGCCGGCATGGAAACAAGGGCGTGGTCTCGAAGATCGTGCCCGTTGAAGACATGCCGTACCTGCCCGACGGCACGCCTGTCGAAATCATTCTTAACCCGCTGGGCGTCCCCAGCCGTATGAACGTGGGACAGGTGCTCGAAACCCATTTGGGTTGGGCAGCTCACACTTTGGGATTTCGCGTGGCCACACCGGTGTTTAACGGTGCCTCGTACGATCAGGTGAAAGAGGCCCTGAAAGAAGCCAAATTGCCGGAGTCGGGCAAGACCCCACTCTACGACGGCCGGAGCGGCGAGGCCTTTGGCGAGCCCATCACGGTCGGTTACATGTATATGATGAAGCTGGGCCACTTGGTCGATGATAAGATCCACGCACGCTCCATTGGACCTTACTCGCTTACAACCCAGCAGCCGCTGGGCGGCAAGAGCCAGTTTGGCGGTCAGCGCTTCGGCGAGATGGAAGTCTGGGCTCTCGAAGCCTACGGCGCGGCGTACACTCTGCAGGAGCTCCTCACGGTAAAGAGCGACGATGTGGTGGGGCGCTCCCGGCGCTATGAGGCGATTGTCAAGGGCGAGAATCCGCCGGTGCCCAGCGTGCCCGAGTCTTTCAATGTTCTGGTGCGTGAAATGCAGGCCCTGGGCCTGGATGTCCGCCTGGAACGCGGGGGCCAGACGGCCGAGTAATTGTCGAGAAACGAGTGCGGCGGGCCTTGTGTCCGCCGCCCATATAAAGGCCCGCGGGGGCTTCATTCAGATCGAGAATCAGGAGGTTGATCCGTGGCGGAAATTCTCCAGCAAGAAGAACCTACGATCGGAGAGATCGACCAAATATCCATTCGGCTTGCCTCGCCCGACGTGATCCGCAGCTGGTCCTTCGGCGAGGTCACCAAGCCCGAAACCATCAATTACCGGTCTTTCAAACCCGAGCGCGACGGCTTGTTCTGCGAGCGCATCTTTGGGCCTGTGAAAAACTGGGAGTGCAACTGCGGAAAGTATAAGCGCATCCGCTACCGCGGCGTCGTCTGTGACCGCTGCGGTGTTGAAGTCACCCACTCCAAGGTGCGCCGCGAGCGGATGGGCCATATCGAGCTCGCCGTACCCGTGGTCCACATCTGGTTCTACAAGGCCATGCCCAGCAAGATCTCGCATCTGCTCGGCATCTCCGTGTCCAATCTGGAGCGGGTGATCTATTACGAATCCTACGTCGTCCTCGATCCGGGGGATACGGAGCTCAAGAAAAACCAGCTTCTGAGCGAAGAGGAGTTCATCGAACTCGAAGATGCGGGCAAAAAATTCACGGCCATGATGGGCGGGCCGGCCATAAAAATTCTGCTCTCGGAAATCCAATTGGAAGAACTCTCGATCGATCTGCGCTCGAAAATCAAGCTCGAAAGCTCGGAACAGCGCCGCATCGAACAGCTCAAGCGCCTGCGCGTGGTCGAGGCATTCCGCAAATCGAGCAACCAGCCCAACTGGATGGTTCTTGATGTGCTGCCCGTGCTTCCGCCCGACCTGCGGCCCCTGGTGCCGCTCGAAGGCGGACGGTTTGCGACCTCGGATCTCAACGACCTGTACCGGCGCGTGATCAATCGCAACAACCGGCTCAAGAAACTCATCGACATCAATGCACCCGATGTGATTCTGCGCAATGAAAAACGCATGCTGCAGGAATCCGTTGACGTGCTGTTCGACAACGGCCGGCGCACCTTCAGCGTCAAGGGTGAAGGCAAGCGTCCGCTCAAGTCCCTGAGCGAGATGATCAAGGGCAAGCAAGGACGCTTCCGCCAGAATCTGCTTGGCAAGCGCGTGGACTACTCCGGCCGTTCGGTGATCGTGGTGGGTCCCGAGCTGCGGCTGTTCCAGTGCGGGCTTCCCAAGGTCATGGCCCTGGAATTGTTCAAACCCTTTGTAATCCGCGAACTCGAACGCCGCGGCCTAGTGCAGACTGTCAAGGGCGCCAAGCGTTTTATCGAGCGCGAACGGCCCGAGGTCTGGGACGTGCTCGAAGAGGTTATCCGTGATCATCCGGTTTTTCTCAATCGCGCCCCTACGCTGCACCGCCTGGGCATTCAGGCCTTCTTTCCCGTGCTGGTAGAGGGGAAAGCCATCCGGCTTCATCCCCTGGTCTGCACGGCGTTTAACGCCGACTTCGACGGCGACCAGATG
>CAYVZU010000104.1:0-5321 GCA_964455935.1 uncultured Fibrobacterota bacterium | reverse complement strand
CAGATGGAAGCGCGGCTGCTCATGCTCTCGGCCAATAATATTCTCCATCCGGCCAACGGAATGCCCGTGGTCGCTCCCACGCAGGACATCGTGCTGGGTTGCTACTACATGACCAATCCCAAGCCGGACCAGCAGGGCCAGGGCAAATTTTTTGGCGATTCCGACGAGGTCATCATGGCGCTGGCCAATAACGTGGTCACGCTCCATGCCAAAATCAAGATGAACATCAACGGCAAGAGAATCGAGACCACGCCGGGACGGGTTCTCTTCAACCTGGCTCTTCCCAAAGGACTCGATTACATCAACGAGGGCATGGACAAAAAGAAGCTCTCGAAGATCGTGGCCAAGGTGCACCGCCGCTTTGGAAACCAGGAGACCGTGGATTTTCTCGACCAGCTTAAAACCCTGGGTTACACGTATGCCACGGCCGGCGGAGTGACCATTGGAATCGAAGACATGCTGATTCCCGAAGAGAAGTCGCGCATGATCAAAGAGGCGCAGGAACAGGTGTCGACGATTCAGAAACAGCATGCGCGCGGCGTTATCACCGATTCCGAGCGCTACAACAAGATCATCGACGTCTGGACGCACACGACCAACAACGTGGCGGCGGTCCTCTATGACCGGCTGCGCGGTGACCGCAGCGGGTTCAATCCCATTTTTATGATGTCCGAATCGGGCGCCCGCGGTTCCAAAGACCAGATTAAGCAGCTGGCCGGCATGCGCGGTCTCATGCAGAAACCACAGAAGAAACTGACCGGCCGCGAAACGATCGAGAGTCCGATCATTGCGAATTTCCGCGAAGGTTTGACGGTTCTCGAATACTTCATCTCGACCCACGGCGCGCGCAAGGGCTTGGCCGACACGGCGCTGAAGACCGCCGATGCCGGATACCTTACGCGGCGTCTCGTCAGTGCGGCCGGCGATGTGGTGGTCACCGATTCCGAAGACTGCGGCACGGTGCTGGGAATCGAAATGACGGCGCTGAAGGAAGGCGATGATGTGATCGAATCGCTGTCGAACCGGCTTATCGGACGCGTGGCGCAGGAAGACATTTATGACCCGGTCACAGACCAGCTCGTCTGCGCTGCCAACGAGGAGATCGATGAAGAGAAGGCCGTCGTCATCGAGGAGGCGGGTGTTGAGGTCGTGCGCGTTCGCTCGCCCCTGACATGCGAATCTCCCGTGGGCGTCTGCATCAAATGCTACGGCCGCAATTTGGCTACGGGACAAACCGTATCCGTGGGAGAGGCCGTGGGCACCATTGCGGCCCAGGCCATCGGCGAGCCCGGAACACAGCTCACTCTGCGCACCTTCCACATGGGCGGTACCGCGGGCCGCATTGCCGCGCAATCCAAAGAA
This sequence comes from uncultured Fibrobacterota bacterium, assembly GCA_964455935.1. Taxonomy (GTDB): domain Bacteria; phylum Fibrobacterota; class CAYVZU01; order CAYVZU01; family CAYVZU01; genus CAYVZU01. Next base: position 3,959 of record CAYVZU010000104.1, on the reverse strand, counting down.
GAGGCGCGCCGCGACGGCATTGTTCAATTGCGCAGTGTCACCTTCGTGGAGCTGAACAAGGAGAAGGTCGTTACGGGCCGCGCGGGCGAGATACTAATTGTGGACGAGAAAGAGCGGATCACCGGCCGTTTCAAGGTCCCCTATGGTTCGATGCTACGGGTGGAAGAGGGCCAGAAAGTCAAGCGCGGCGCCATCCTGGTCGAATGGGACCCGTACAACAGCGTCATCGTGATTGACAAATCCGGAAAGGTCGAGTTTGTCGACATTCTTACCGATGACGAAGCCCGGCAAAACAAATACAAGTCGGGCACTCTGCGCGAGGAGATCGACGAGCAGACCGGTTTGCTGAACCAGGTTGTCGTAGACCACCGCGAGCGCGTTTTGCACCCGCGCATTATTGTCTCTGACGAGGCGGGTAAGAAACTGGCCAACTATCCCATTCCCACGGGGGCCTATCTACAGGTCAAGGACGGCCAAGCCGTCAAGGCCGGTGAGGTCCTGGCCAAGATCCCGCACGTCAGTGCCAAGACCCGCGACATTACGGGCGGCCTTCCGCGCGTGGCCGAGCTGTTCGAGGCGCGCAAGCCCAAAGACCCGGCCGTGGTTTCGGAAATTGACGGTGTTGTGGAATTCGGCGACATCGAGCGTGGCATGCGCAAAATCGTTGTGCGCGATGAAAACAACGAGGCCCGGGAATACCCCGTGCCCGTCGGCAAGCACCTCCATGTGCATCCGGGCGACCGGGTGCGGTCCGGCGACCGGCTGGTGGAAGGTCCCATCAACCCGCACGATATTCTCCGAATCTCGGGCGAAAAAGCCGTGCAGAAATATCTCGTTGACGAGATTCAGCAGGTCTATAAACTGCAGGGCGTGACGATCAGCGACAAGCACATCGAGTGCATTGTCCGCCAGATGCTGGAGAAGGTGCGCATCGAGCAGGAGGGCGACACCTCCTTTCTCGAAGGCGAAATGGTTGGCAAAAATTCTCTGCGCGAGGAGAACAAGCGAATCATTCAGGAAGGCGGAAAGCCCGCAACCTATACGCCGTTGCTGCTGGGTATTACCAAGGCCAGTTTGTCCACCGAGAGTTTCCTGGCGGCATCGTCCTTCCAGGAGACGACAAAGGTGCTGACCGACGCCGCGGTTTCCGCTCGCATTGAGAAGCTCAGCGGGCTCAAGGAAAATGTGATTATTGGAGGCCTGGTGCCCTGCGGCACCGGCGCCCCGGCCTATCGCGGCACGAAGATCCGCGATCTGGAGGCCGATATCGTTCCGGCCGAGGAATTTGGCGAGGAAAGCTTCTTATCCCCGCGCGAACCCGAGCCCGTAGAGCCGCAACCTGAAGTGAAGGAACAGGCCAAGGAAGAGGAGCCTCAACAGGCCTAAGTGAGAGAAAGGGGTTTCGAAATTATAATATAGGGGCCGTCAGAGGAAGAAGGGCAGGTTTGAGACCGGGAAAGATCTCGGTTTCGATTCGGCCAACTCCTCACCTCTGATTTCCAACCCCTCATTTTTTAATGGTGTATTGACTCGTTTTGCACTAGAATGCTATATTTGGAAGTCTCTATATTCAGGAGGATTGTGCGTGCCAACTATTAATCAGCTCATTCGCCTGGGGCGTAAGCAGCAGCGGGTCAAGAGCAAGTCGGTGGCCTTGAAAGAGTGTCCGCAGAAGCGGGGCGTGTGTACGCGCGTGTATACGACCACTCCCAAAAAGCCCAACTCGGCCCTGCGCAAGATTGCCCGTGTTCGTCTTACAAACCGCATGGAAGTAACGACCTATATTCCGGGCGAAGGTCACAATCTTCAGGAACACTCCATTGTCCTTATTCGCGGCGGCCGCGTTAAAGATGTGCCGGGTATCCGTTACCATCTGGTTCGCGGCACGCTGGACTGCCAGGGCGTGGAAAATCGCAAACAAAGCCGCTCTAAATACGGCGCCAAGAAACCCAAAGCGGAAAAAGCCGCTTAACGCAACAGAGGGGAATATTCCGTGGCCAGGAGACGAAAAGCCGAACGGCGCGAGACGCCACCGGATCCGAAGTACAAAAGCCAGCTTGTGGCGGAATTCATCAACTGCGTTTTGAAAGAGGGCAAGAAACGCAAAGCGGAAGGGATTACCTATCGCTGCATCGACATTATGGCCGACAAGACGAAACAGGACGGCCTGACCCTCTTCAAGAAAGCAGTCAACAACGTAAAGCCGATTCTGGAGGTCAAGAGCCGGCGCGTTGGCGGGGCTACCTACCAGGTGCCCATGGAAGTATCGCCAAGCCGTCGCACTGCGCTGGCGATCCGCTGGATTATAACCTACTCCCGGACGCGAAAAGAGCAGAGCATGGCCGAGAAACTGGCGGGCGAGATGCTTCAGGCCGGCAATAACGAAGGCGCATCAATCAAGAAACGCGAAGATACGCACCGTATGGCCGAAGCCAACAAGGCGTTTGCGCACTTCCGGTGGTAGCCGGCGCATTTTTCGATCTCGAAACGGTCGTGTGAGGATGACAATGCGGCGAGTGGCAAAAACAACGGCAGAGCGCGTGAGAGGCAGCAGATGGCAAGGGCAGTACCGCTCGACAGAATTCGCAACATCGGGATCATGGCGCATATTGACGCCGGCAAGACGACAACGACCGAGCGGATTCTTTTTTACGCGGGCCGGATTCACAAAATGGGAGAGGTCCATGAGGGAACAACCGTCATGGACTGGATGCAGCAGGAGCGCGAGCGCGGAATTACAATCACCGCCGCCTCAACGGCCTGCGACTGGAATGGGTTTCGAGTCAATTTAATTGATACGCCCGGCCATGTAGATTTTACGGCCGAGGTGGAGCGTTCTTTGAGAGTTTTGGACGGCGCGGTGATCGTTTTCTGCGGCGTCGGCGGCGTTGAGCCCCAGTCGGAGACGGTCTGGAAACAGGCCGACCGCTATGGGGTGCCCCGCCTGGCCTTCGTCAACAAGATGGACCGTGTGGGGGCCGACTTTTCGCGCGTGCTCGATATGATGCGCGAACGGTTGTCCTGCCAATGTGCGATTCCCATTCAGCTGCCTTTGGGCGCGGGCGAGACCTTCAGGGGGATCATTGATCTGGTCGCGATGAAGGCCTTTGTCTACGACATGGAGAGTATGGGCGAGCACTACGAGGAAATTGAGATTCCTGCCGGAGAGTTGGGCGAAGCCGAGCTGTGGCGCGAAAACCTGCTCGAGAAAGCATCGGAGTTTGATGATGAACTCCTGGCTGTTCTTCTCGATGAGGGCGAGCCCCGGCCCGAGCAGATTCGCCGGGCTCTGCGCAAGGGGGCGATTGGCCGTGGTATTGTGCCCGTTCTTTGCGGATCGGCCTTTCGCAACAAGGGTATTCAGAAGCTGCTGGATGCCGTCACCGATTACCTGCCATCGCCACTCGATCGGGGCGAGATTGAAGGCTGCGAGGCGGCCGGGGGAAAGCCGGTGCGAAGAAAGCCGGCGGATGATGACCCCCTGGCGGCGCTGGTGTTTAAGATAGCGACCGATTCCTATGCGGGAAAGCTTGTTTACTTTCGCATTTACTCGGGAACGATGGAATCCGGCAAGACGGTGTTCAACCCCCGTACGGGCCGGCGTGAGCGCGTGATGCGGATTCTGCAGATGCATGCCAACCAGCGCACCGACATCAAGCTGGCCGATACGGGCAGCATTGTGGCGGGCGTGGGATTCAAAGACGTGCGCACCGGCGATACCCTATGCGATGAGAAGCACAAGATTCTGCTTGAGGAAATCCGCTTCCCCGAACCCGTGGTGGCTGTGGCCATCGAGCCCAAGAGCAAAGCCGACGATGAAAAACTTCAGCAAGCCTTGCGAAACCTGGCCGAGGAAGACCCCACGTTTCAAGTCCGGGTCAATCCGGAAACGGCGCAAACCACAATCGCGGGCATGGGCGAGCTTCATCTGGAAATCCTCTCCGATCGCATGGTTCGCG
>CAYVZU010000103.1:0-14370 GCA_964455935.1 uncultured Fibrobacterota bacterium | reverse complement strand
AATTCAAAACGGCGATTCGCGCCGCGGATGGCCTGCTGATTGCCACTCCGGAGTACAACTATTCCATATCGGGTGTTTTGAAAAATGCGCTCGACTGTGCCTCGCGCCCTTATGGGGATAATGCCTTTGACGGAAAGACCCTGGCCATTATGGGCGCTTCAATCGGAATGATCGGGACGGCAAGGGCTCAGTATCACTTGCGCCAGATGTGTGTTTTTCTAAACATGTTTCCGATCAATCGGCCCGAGGTCATGGTTGCATTCGCACAGGATAAATTCGATTCGCAGGGCCACTTAACAGATGCGAGGGCAAGGCAGGAAATATCGGGACTGATCCGGGCTTTGGTTACTGCAATAGAGCGCGAGAAACAGGCCGCCAAGGCGGAAACGATGCACAAAGTACCGGTTTTTTGAACCTGAAGATGGAAGCGAACTGGTGAGAAGCTTACCTCGTTAACACGGGCTTTTCTCCCCATAGCTATGCTTTTGAAGAGATCCATGCTTTCCCGTTGGCATTTACCTGAATATCAGCCCCATCGAAGACCAGTGAAAAATCAATAACCTCTGTTTCTCCACCGTAAACAGAGGAATATTTGGCGACCACATTTCTTATTTGCTCCGGAGTCCGAGCTGCGCGGTACGCATTATCGGCAGCCATGCTCTTTCTTTAGACAAAGCCATGGAAGCCAGGATTTGTATACACCGCATGTATTCATGCGGCCGGTTGTTGATCTCCGAATGCCACATGCCTCTGCCAATTGTTGTGTGCTGGACCCAGCCTTTTCTTGAGAATGCCGCCGACTCCGCGCTTGTCCTCGTGTATAAACTTGCCGCTTGCGCAATAGGTGACAACCTCGTTGTCTTTATGAGGGTGAAGTGGCGAGACTGTTCCGGGAGAGAGGGTGTCGTCATTAAATACGCGTAGTGTTCCAAAACTGACGAACCGCGGATCGAAATACGTGCCAAATGAGAAATCGATTTCGCCCTCGATCTGGAAGATCTCTTCAGGCCGGCGAATGAGGATCCGTGACTGTCCTTTCGACAGGAATGATTAAGGAACTGACCCCGCGGCAGGGCGCAGCAAAACCGAATGCACTTGGGTTCGCATCCACATCGTCTCCTTGGGCAAGAGATTATCAAGCGGGCATAGCGATTTCTTCTTTCTGTCTGGCCCGCCGTTCCCCTTTTTGTTCGGGATGTGAAACTCCCGGGACAATCTCGACCTTAGTCCATTCGGGTGCACGTTGATTGAACTTGCGATATGCATCAACCCCGTTTTGCAGCGGAACAACCTGCGTGACAATGCCACTCGGGTCTGCGACGCCCTCTTGCACCAGTTCCAAAAGACGGGGTATATAGTGCCGGTGATTGCAGTTCCCCATTTTGATAGTGATGTTCTTGCTCATTGCGGCGCCGATCGGAAACGACTCCAGTGTTTCCGGGTAGACCCCGACAATCCCAAGTGTTCCAGCCTTGGCCAAACTTTGAACCTCCCAGTTGAGAGCCATGGCAGGAGCATTTCCCGGGCGCCATTCCTGTCCCTGTTTCTGGTGTTTGGGGGCAACCTTATCAACATCGCTTTCAAGCTTTTCCATTTTATCCTTAAGATGATCAGCAGCTGGACCACGGACTGGATGCTCCGCGTCCACACCAACGGCGTCGACAATACGATCCACGCCGATTCCGCCTGTAAGATCCAAAATGGTTTCGACAGGTTCTTCTTTGGAAAAATCCACGACCTCAGCGCCAAGACTTCGTGCCATTCCCAGACGCGCCGGCCACTGATCCACAGCAATGATTCGCCCCGCGTCCATTAGTTTGGCACTGATAATCGCAAAAAGTCCAACAGGACCGCAGCCGAAGATCGCTACTGTATCCCCCGCGCGAATTTCAGCCAGCTTCCCGCCAAAATAGCCGGTGGGGAACACGTCGGAAAGACAGATTGCCATTTTGTTGGTTATGTCATCCGGAAGTTTCACAAGACCGACATTGGCGAACGGTACCCTCGCCATCTCCGCCTGAAGCCCTGGGAAAGGTCCGCTTTCCTTCGGACCGCCGAAAAACGCCGTGCCTGCAAGCTTTCCATTGGGATTGGCGTTATCGCATTGAGAATGATATCCGGCTCTACAGTAGGAACAGTAGCCGCACGCAATGCTGGAAGCGATGACCACGCGGTCGCCTTCATTAATGTTCCGCACACCCGTTCCTAGTGCTTCAACAACTCCCACACCCTCATGACCGAGAATCGTCCCGGGCTCCATTGGACCCAAGGTTCCGCGCACCATATGCAGGTCTGTTCCGCAAATGGCGCTTGCGGTTAACCGGACAATTGCATCCATGGGTTGTTGAATAACTGGATCAGGCATGTCCTCCAAGCGTATGTCGCCGATTCCACGGAAAACGATTGCTTTCATGAGCCCTCCTGTTTGGAAATCGAGTTTGAAATGCCGGATTTAGCAGAAGCCTCTAACGGTTGATCAGACCTTCGTAAGCAGCGCAGACAGGGCGTTCTCGCAGGTGCGGCAGGAGTCGGCACAGATCCGGCAGTGTTCGTGCATTTTAGCGTGGTTGTTACATTCTCCCTCGCAGTTTTGGACCGTGCGAAGGCAGGCGGCGACCTGCGTGTGCAAAAGGGACGATTTGCGGGCCGTGAAACGGGAAAGGATCTTCGCTGTGGCGAAGCATATGTCGGATGTGTCGAGGTCGGAGCGGATAACGCTTCGGAGTTGTTCGACATTGCCTTCTGCGAGGCAGGCGTCCGCACACGCGGCGGAAGCCTGGCCGCTGTCAAGGCAGGTTTCGATGGCACAGGCCCAGGTGTCTCTTTTGCCATCCGCTATTGCTGCCGGATGGGCATCGATCATGTCTCGGATGTAGTTGACGGCGATTGCTTCGACTGGCATTTGGGGTCTCCGGGTTTGGTTGTGAAAGAAGCTCCCTTGCCTGGGGGAGTTATTTTTGCAGGACAGATAGGAGAGGGCTACAAATGGAATGCCAATCCATGTTTATTCGTTCTTCAGGTATGGAAGAGCTGATTAAATACGAAATGAGTCGGCAGGTATACGGCGAAGAAGAGCAATAGCAAAAGAACGAGGATAAAAAGCGGCGCGGGTAATAGGCTCTGCGGAGTTTCACCTAAGCCATGGACGAGGTTTACGTTATCAGCCCGATTGGTGGTCAGATATGAGAGGGGAAGAACAATGGCTGCAAGCGCCGTCTGCCATATCAGGGCACGTTTATCATATCCAATCCGGTGAAGTGTCCAAATCAAGAGCGCCGGGAGGACAGTATGAAAAATCGAAAGACCCCGAATCAGAAGGGGTATATGCGAATCGAACATATATGAGTTGAACCCAAAAAGCTCGACACCGGTAATCAAGCGAAAAAAGAAATCGATATTCCAGACCAATTCCGGCAGGAATACCGCAACCGCCATCATGCTTGCGAACAATCTGCTCTCAAACCACAATGCCAGCACCATCATCAGCAATGCGATATCCGAAAACCACAGAAAGTTTGCGGGCCCGTGCTGTTGCAGGTAGGCCGGCACAAGGAAGCAGGCGTATAGGGTATAGCCGATTTTGAGCCATACCGGGACCAGCCCTTTTCCGCCACTCCAGAGCCGGCGAGATTGCGCATCTTTATAGATTTCGGCTACCATTTCGCCAGAAAGGATCAGACCGGCTCAATTGGAATGGTGAGTCCGCTTTTTGCCAGAATGTCCTCGATTTCATTGTGATAGGTGGGATTTGTGATGAATATGCGATCAAGGGCAGCGTGGCGCAGGGATAACGGCGCAATAATCGCATGACCGGCGCACGCCACGAATTTCCCTTGTTTACGGGGATTGATGTCTATAAGGCATTCAAGGTTAGCCAATGGTATTTGATTGGCGAGCATTACTCCCTTTGTGCCGGCGCCCCAAAGCCCTATGCGCTCTCCCCGGAGATGTGCCCGTCCGGCCCTGGCTTGCCATTGCGATATGCGATCTTCCAGGGTTTCGGAAAACATGCTCAGCACCGATTCGGAGACACTGCTATGGATTGGATGCTCTGATCCGGAAGATACAACGGCTTCGCAGCACAGGAATTGACCGCCAAAATCCTCCCGGATATTTAGGATTCTGAAGCCCGCGCGTGAGAAGATATGAACGAGCGACTTTCGGACGAAATACGAACAATGCTCGTAAAGCAGGTCCCAGATTCTGTTTTCCCGAATCATGAACTCCGCATTGGGGACTTCGCAATACAGCACTGTTCCCGCTCCGGGTCGCAGCCGTTCACCAATACGGCGGAGAAAATCACCCGGCCGGTCCAGATGCTCCAGCACATGTCGGAAACAAATAAGCCCATTTTGCGGAAGAACGGTATGGTCCGGATCGAATGTCTCCGTGACATACTGTATGTCTTTATCTCCATCCCGGAGACGGATTGGCCGGTAGCCCGGATCAATTCCCCTACCGGTGTTCTGGCCAAGCGTGCACAATAGCTGCAGAAACTCGCCTTGCCCGCAGCCGATTTCCAGTATTTGCTTTTCCCGAAGAGGGTGGGTACTAATCAACCGTAAGGCCAGCGTGTGTAGATACTGGCGGAATAGCGGCGAATACCCCTGGGAGTTCTCGTATTCGGGGCCGTATTGCAGCTTGTTTTTGTCGAAGCTTGCATTGAAAATATGCCCGCAGGTGCGGCAGCAATGGAGATCCAAAGTCGCCTTTGGGGCTTGCTGAGCACGATCTCGGCTCCGGTAGAATAAATTGCAGTGCACGGGGATTCCGGCCAGACGCGCCAAGAAAGCCAGATCGGATCCACCGCAGACAATGCATGAAGATGCCTTTGCGGTCGTTTTAGCCTCCCATCATTTGGATGGTACTTCTTGCGCCGCGGTTCCCAAATTGCCAAGGGCCATTTGGGCTTCTCCCCGATCGGTGCGCGTCTTCGGGACTGCTGAAAATTTCTGCTTCCCTAATGTTGTGGTGGGCTTGCCGAAACACTGCTGAGGACTTCTTCAGCAATATCCTTTTCCCCTTTGGTGGCAATGTCACCGATCGACATGATGCCCTTTGGTTTTCCCGCGATGTCGGTAACAACAAGCCTGCGGACCCCGTGGCCTTCCATAATCCTTGCGCACTCCTGAATATTCGCAGTTTCGTAGCAAGTCCAAACGTTGGAGGTCATGATTTCCTCTACGGCGGTCTCCTCCGGATTGCAGTCTTCGGCCAGGACTCGCAGCACCAAATCTCTGTCTGTCACTATACCGACTACAGAACCGTCGCGCAAGACTGGGAGCACGCCTACATTTAGCTCTTTCATCTTTCGAGCAGCTTCGGCAATTGTCGCTCTGCTTTGAATTGAGTCGAAGGGCTGAGTCATAACCTCTTTGGCCTGCATAGGAACCTCCCTATTTTGGGTGAGAAGAGATCTGGAGAAATATGCAACTATCGTGCCGACTTCGGCGCATTTCTGGCCTGGATATTGCAAGTCCCTAGCATTCGCTTTCCTCAAAGATTTAGGACGATCCGAATCACCCATAAAGACCATCTCAAAGAGGAATCCTGCGTGGAACTCTCAGATCGATACGGAGTCACTCGTATTGTTGCGCTCCCACGGGATTCGGAATGGGCGTTCACTTACTGGGAAATTGCGCAAGGGACCGTAAGAGGAATAGCCTCTCAAATGGGTCACGAGGCTTTTTCCCAGAGCAGGCGCATTCTGCGGGTCTATGAAATCACGGATCTGGAGTTTGACGGATCAAATGCGCACTCCAGCTTCGATATCGATGTGGGCTGCGTCGCGGTGAACTGGTACATACGGGTTCCCGCCCCTGGTCGCAGCTATGTCATTGACCTCGGCCTGCTCACCCCCGCAGGCGTATTCGTTCTGTTCACGCGCTCCAATACCTTCCATATGCCACGTAAAGGGGTCAGTGAAATCCTCGACGAGGAATGGTCTTCGCCGGGGCTCTTTCATCTTACCCGGTGCCACCCCCTCTATTCGCCTGGAGGTAGCTCCGGAGGTGGTATCCAGGAGCGCGTGAAGTGAAGGACCGGCGGGCGACTTAGCCTTTTTGTCATGATTGATATTGATGGGTCTCAGGAGTCAGGTTCCGGGACGATTGTGCGTGATGCAATCCCATATGCTGTCCTGATTCATCAGCCGGTTCGACTGCGGAATATCCGGGCCAAGCGCGATAAGCCCGGACTGCGAACTCAGCACCTAAGGGCTATTCAAGTCATTTGTCGACTCTGTGACGGCGAAGAGATCATCCGCAAGATGAAAAAGTCTCAATCATGTTGCAACCTTCTGATCTTGGGCCAGAGTATGTATCAATATTCCATGCTTTCTCATGAGTTTTAGAATCCTCTCCGCGTGGCTGAGTTCTTGATCAGACAAATCCTGGAAGAGCTTTAGCGGCCAGGATTCTGGTCTCATATATCGTGCCCGATCATAGTAATATTCACCCGACGTATGCTCCAATTTCAGCGCTCGTCTAAACGCTTCATCTCTTGAAGGCGGATCCTTTTTGTAGTTGGCCATGGTTTCTTTCACACTCACGTTTAGTGCTTTGATCTGATCAAGACTCGGATCGAGCGCTTCCATTTGGAAGAGTCCTTCTTCGAAGAAGTAGTCTCGTCCAGCTCGAATGATTGCGGAATGATTTAGTTCTTCGTTCCCCAACATTTGCCAATCGGTAAGATCTTCTGGAAAGAGCGCCTATATAGCGCGTAGAAAGATGAAAAAAGCAATTCCATTTGAATTGTCTCATCAAAGATTTGTCGAACTCGGTTCTCCATGGAATCCTATATTTGCAAACCGAGTGCCATTCGGTCAGCTCCGTGAGTTGGCGTCGGTCGTCCGGACTTTGCAGTTGGAATTTTGGCGCATTACGCTTCGGCCTATTCCGTCCAGCGGATTGATCGAGGCCATCTTTTTCAGCGCGGGCGCTTTTTCCTTGCTCGATTTTTCTGGAAATAGTATCTTATCGTCTGATTCCGATCCTTACCGTCCGGCATTTCACTTTTTATTCAGGCAGGTAATATGGGTTACGCTGAAAACGCCCAGAACACTCTTCGTCTTGCTCAATGGCAGGACTACCGCGGGTCCAAAGAGGCCATCGTCATCAATTTCGAAACCAGCCGCAGTACGGAACTCCCGGTCCGCGACCTTCTCAACGAAAGCGGCAAGGGCCGCCAATACGAGCCCAACATCGAGACCGGATCGTATGGATTCTCGAAATGCGTGGATGCGCGCACGCGGAACTCCTTTGTCAAAAAGCGCAAAGGATATCTCCTCTTCCTCACCAACTACCAGGGGACCGTGGAGGGGTACAAAGACCGTGACTTCATTGTCGGGTACTATAAAATCCTTCAGACCGCCGACGTTCGCAAGATTCACATGCGCAACTACGAAGACGAACTGTGCCCCGAAATCGATTTTTGCCACGCCTTGCGCGCCGGCGAAATGAAGTTTGTCGCGATTCAGGACGGCTTTGAGTTGACCCCAGACCGTTTGAAAGGGTGGGGATACAAGGGCAAGCTAAACCGCCAGTTGCGGTTGGCCTTTAGCGAAGAAAAAGTCAACCAGATCCTGGAGCACTTCGCGCAGAAAGAAGACGCTTCGGCCCGCTATGTGGCCGAAATCGAAATTCTGCTGGGCAAGGTTCGGGAACAGGAAGAAAACGCCCCAGAAACCGAAGTGACCCCGCAGAACAAGGCCTGACGGCCAGGTCTCGACCGTTTCAAGGGCAGCTTTGGACTCCTATGTTGCCCTTCCCTTCAATTTTCGGCGGTTCCGCTTTTGGCTGCATCGAACCCGCCTTTCTTGCGAGCGCTTTCGCCCTTTACATGCACTGGAAATAGCGCCTTTTTGCGGTGTCAAAGTTTATATTATGGGCCAGAAAAAACAGGAACAGGAACGCGATAAACGGCTCAAGCCGGCTCCGGCAAAGGGTTAACCCATGAGTTTCGAAAAACTGCTTCGGCCTAAAACGGTAGCGGTCATCGGCGCATCGACAAGTCCGGACAAAGTAGGGTATGCGGTCCTCAACAACATTCTCAGCGGCGGCTTCGAAGGGGAGGTTTATCCAATCAATCCCAAGGCCGATTCGATTCTGGGAAAGAAATGCCTGGCTTCTGTCAAAGACGTTCCAGGCTCGTTGGACTTCGCGGTTGTGGTCATCAAACGCGACCAAGTCGTTGCATCCTTGAAAGAATGCGTGGAGAAGGGTGTGGGCGGTATCGTTGTCATTACCGCCGGATTTGGAGAAATCGGAGCCGAGGGCCGGGCGCTTCAAAAGGAAATCGGTCGAATCGCCGGCGAGGCCGGTATCACCCTGATGGGCCCCAATTGCCTGGGGCTGATCAATCCCTGGCACAAGCTAAACGCCTCGTTTGGGCAGCCGCTGGGTGAACCAGGCCCCATTGCGGTGATTTCACAGTCCGGGGCGCTGGTAACGGCGATTCAGGACATGGCTGCCTCCAACCAGATCGGGTTTTCGATCCTCGCTTCAATCGGTAACAAAGCTTGCCTGGATGAGGTGGGTTTTCTTCAGGAGCTCAAGGACGACGAAAACACGAAGGTCATTTCGGCCTATCTTGAGGACATTACGCACGGCCAGGAATTCATGCGAATCGCCGAGCGGGTGGCCAAGGTCAAGCCCATCGTGATTCTTAAATCCGGCCGGACACAAGCCGGCGCCAAGGCCGCCTCGTCGCATACCGGAAGCCTGGCCGGAGCGGATTCGGCATACAACTCGGCCTTCGAACGCTCCGGGGTCATCCGTGCGGAATCCATCGAACATCTCTTCGACATTGCAACGGCCATGGCCTATCAGCCCATGCCCAAAGGCGATCGCATTGCGGTTGTAACCAATGCCGGCGGACCCGGTATTATGATGTCCGACGCCCTCGAGATGTCGGGCCTTACCATGGCCAAACTGGACGAGCAGACAAAATCCACCCTGCGCGGCATGCTTCCCCCGGCGGCGTCGGTAAACAATCCCATTGACATGTTGGGCGACGCCTCGGGCGATATCTACGGCCGGATTCTGGATGTGGCCCTGGCCAGCGATTGCGTCGACGGCGTCATCGCCATCCTTACCCCGCAGAAAATGACCGACGACCTGGCAACGGCAAAATCGATCGTGGGCGCCGCGCAAAAGCACGGCAAGCCGGTATTCACCTGTTTTATGGGCGGGGAGCGGATCGCACAAGGAGCAAGCTATCTGCGCGCCAACCGCGTTCCGCAGTATGCGGTTCCCGAACGCGCGGCCAAAGCCATGATGGAAATGGTCCGTTACAGCCGGTACAAGGCGCGGCCGTTGCGCATGGTGGAACGGTTCGCGGTCAACAAAAACCCGGTCATTAAAATGATACGGTCCTACCGCTCGCGTGGCATGCATGAAATTGGCGAAGCCGATGCAAAGTCCATTCTCAAAGCCTATAATTTCGATATTCCGCCGGGCACGCTGGCGGCCTCGGTCGAGGAAGCCGTTCATTTCGGAAACGAAGTGGGCTACCCGGTTGCCATGAAGATTTCCAGCCCCGATATTCTGCACAAGTCCGATGTGGGCGGCGTGAAAATTGGGCTCAACAGCGCATCGGCCATCGAGGATGCTTTTGAGTTGATGATGGTGCGCATCCCCCGCAAAATGCCCGAGGCTTCCATCCGGGGTGTATACGTCGAGAAAATGGTCGCGGGCGGCCGCGAAGTCATTCTGGGAATGAAAAAGGACCCGCAGTTCGGTCCGGTCATCATGTTTGGTCTGGGCGGTATTTTCGTGGAAATCCTCAAAGATGTCACCTTCAGCCTTGCGCCGATCACGGCCGAGGAGAGCCGGAAAATGATCGAACGCACCAAAAGCTACCGGTTGCTCAAGGGCGCCCGGGGCGAAAAGCCGGTCGATCTGGAATCGATCATCATGTCGCTGCAGCGGATGTCGCAACTGGTCATCGATTTTCCCGAAATAGAAGAGATTGACATTAATCCTCTCAAAGTCCGCAGCGAGGGGGAGGGTGCTTTTGTGGTCGATGCGCGCCTAATCATCAGCAAGCAGGAGAAGTAGCCATGGAAACCTGGAGAGAGGTCTACGAGCGGAGGAAGATGACCGCGCAGCAGGCGATCCAGATGATCCGGCCGGGTGCCCGCATTTTCCTGGGGACCGGATGCGGCCAGCCCCTTACACTCCTCGAAGAGCTGATTCGAAAAGAGAACCAGATCGTGGACGCGGAGATCTACGACTTCATCACGCAGGGGCCTGCCCCTTACATTGGGGAAGAGCAGAGCCGCATTTTTCGCACCTTTTCCTTTTACATGGGATCCAACCTCCGTGAGGGAATCGCGGCGGGCCGGGGTGATTACGTCCCCATCTCCTTGTGCGAGATCCCGGGCCTGTTTCGCAGCGGCAAGATTCCTCTGGATGTCGCCTTGATCCAGACAAGCCCGCCCGACAAGAACGGCTCGCTGAGTCTGGGAATCTCCGTTGACATCGTGAAGGCCGCGGTCGAAAACAGCCTGATGGTTATTGCGGAGGTCAACGAGCGCATGCCGCGGACCTACGGCGATTCCTCCATTCCCGTGGATCTGGTGGACGCAGTGGTCGAGAGCCGGTCGGACTTGATCGAATACCCGCTCTCGGCGCCGGATCCGGTTTCCGAGGCGGTCTGTCGCAACATCGTCAATCTGATCGAGGACGGCTCCACGCTTGAGGTGGGAATCGGCGATCTCCCGCAGCAGGTCTTGTCCTTTTTGGGCCGCAAAAGCGACCTGGGGATTCACACCGAGATGTTTACCGACGAAATGGTCAATCTGGTGGAAAAAGGCGTGGTCAACGGCAGCCGAAAAACCCTGAACCGGGGTAAGATCACGGCAAGCTTCTGTTACGGCACACGACGGCTCTACGATTTCGTCCACGAGAACCACATGTTCGAGTTCCGCCCGGCCGAATACGTGAGCGATCCCTATGTGATCAGCCAGCACAACCGGATGGTATCGATCAACACCGCGGTGGAAGTCGATATGACAGGCCAGGCCTGCGCCGATTCGCAGGGATATGTCTTTACCTCCGGCGTGGGCGGGCAGCTCGATTTCACCCGCGGCGCGGCTCGCGCCAAGGATGGGAAAGCGATTCTGGCGCTGCCTTCGACTACGCAGGGCGGCAAGGTTTCAAGCATTGTCCCGCGCTTGACCGAAGGCGCCGGGGTGACCATCACCCGTGCCGACATCCATTATGTGGTAACGGAGTTTGGCGCGGCATACTTGTTTGGCAAAAGCATCCGTGAACGGGTGTTGGCTTTGGCCAGCATCGCGCATCCCGATTTCCGCAACGAGATCCTGCTTCAGGCCAAGAATCGAAAGTACATCTATCCCGACCAAAAGGAACTGCCGACAAGCGAGTCTCATTATCCGCGGGAATACGAGACGATCAAGCCCCTCAATGACGGCACGGTCCTGTTTTTCCGGCCCATTCGGCCCACGGACGACAAGCTCATCCGCGATATGCTTTATTCGTGTTCGGAGCAGTCGTTGGCTTTCCGGTTCTTCCGCAAGATCCAGGCCTTCCCGCATAAATTCATTCAGGAACTCACCAATGTCGATTTCACCCACAACATGGCGATTGTCGCCCTGGTACAGGGGACCGGCGGCGAGCAGATCACCGCAGTGGGGCGTTACAGCCTCGACAAGGGAACAAACAGGGCAGAGGTGTCGTTTCTGGTGCGGGATGACTGGCAGGCCAAGGGTCTGGGTACGGACCTGCTTAAGATGCTCACCGATATTGCCAAGAAACGGGGCGTGGCTGGATTCAAAGCCAACGTGCTGGCCAAAAACGAGAGCATGATGGGCCTGTTCTACAATTCGGGCTACAAAGTCACGGCCAAACGCGAAGAAGACATGTTTCGCGTGTCCTACGATTTCGTTCAGTAGCCCTGATTAGGAACACCGCTTCCATTCTAAGCGCATCCAACGGGCGGCTTCTGGCCGCCCGTTTTTGTTTCCCATCTGATTCGCGATCCACCCACATTGGCCATTTTGCACCCATGCCTGAGAAGGGGGAGCATTTTTCCTCTCCCGAAGCCTGTCCGCCGGCTTTCGATATCGATAATCTGGCTCTTGGACGGGACTTGTTCTCAATCGCGACGGCAAGGGTGTGTGCAGCCCTGCCGACACATTGTAGTCTGCGTATTATGCGGATCCGCATAATATGCATGAGAAGCCCCATTTTTTTCTTGCATGTTGACCAATGACAATGAGATAGTAGCATAAAAGCATTGGCGTATTACCCCGACAGCAATAAAGGTCTAAAGGTTTTATGGTTGTCGGCATAACAACAAGTTCGACCACTAAAACACAATCCTGTGGGGCTGTTGGTTGCGGAATCTGAAGGTAGTACCAATTAACCTTGAAAGCTCGGCAAAATTGGCCGACCTTTTGAACACGGATGGCTTGCTTCGAAAGAGCATAGGTGCGACAGCAACTGATAATACTGCTGGTTCATTTTTGCAGAGGTATACCGAATGGCAGAAAAAAACCAATTCGGAAACTTTTGCCATTGAAAAGGATGGCGCAGCAATTGGGTTAATATCTTTGAGCCATCGGGATAATGAGAGCAAATCAGTGAGAATCGGTTATTGGATTTCATCAAAAGAATGGAATAAAGGTATCGGGACATTTGCGTTCAATGCAGTTTTTCAATATGCGAAGGACCTTGGGTTTAAGATATTTCGCGCAAATATTAATCCAAACAATTTTGCGTCATTAAGAATATGGGAAAAGAATGGCGCAACATTTTCACATCTCAAAAACAAGCTGGAAGCTAAAATAGAATTATGATGTGGGCGTGTTTGTGTGACTTTATCAAAGAATATTTGCAGCACATGGTCGAACCAATTGCTCAAAACTGACGCGGGGGCGCCGGTCGCTCCCCGCTCGCCAGCAACCGCGCGAAGCGCGCTCTGTCCAGCTCGCGGCTGGCCGCGACCGGCTCTGCGGAGGTCCTGGTGGCGGGCTAGGCAATACGTGGGCGTACCGCGCATATTAGCGTAACGTTGAAGCTGTAGAAAAAGTCCAAAAAAGATCGTTTTCGCTCTTTCGCTCGGCGATTTTCTGAACTAGATTAATCTTTCCAACAAGGAAGGATTTTTCTATGCCCCGCTTCAAACCGTACTCGTACCAGCAGACCAAGATTATCCCCCTGTCCCTGGAACGCTACAAGAATGATGAGACCGGCGCGCCGGCCTTTGATCCTTCGGTCTTGCTTAAAATTGTGCTCTACGCCTATTCGCGCGGCATGATCAGCAGCCGCGAAATTGCCAAGGCCTGCGAAGAGAACGTGATGTTCATAACGATATCGGCCGATGCACGGCCCCACTTCACCACGATTGCCGACTTCATTTCCCGGATGAAGGAAGAGATCACGGTCCTGTTTCAGCAAGTTCTTATGATTTGCGACGATCTGGACCTGATCGGCAAGCACATGTTTGCCATCGACGGCTGCAAGCTGCCCTCCAATGCTTCCAAAGAATGGAGCGGGACCAAGGAGGATTTGGAGAAGAAAGCCCAGAAGATGGAAGTCGCCATCCGGACCATTCTCAACAAGCACGCCAAGCTCGACAAAACCGATTCGGACGAGAAGGTGGAAAAGCGCCGGCAGCATCGGGCGGAGAAGATGCAGCGCAAAGTCCGCCGGGTGAAGGAGTGGCTAGGCAAAAACCAGGACAAACCGGGCAAGAGCGGCCGCCCCATCCAGAGCAACATCACGGACAACGAGAGCGCCAAGATGCCCACCTCCCACGGAGTAATTCAAGGCTACAACGGAGTGGCGGCTGTGGACGCCAAACACCAGGTGATCGTGTCCGCTGCGGCGTTTGGGGAGAGCCAGGAGCACGGGCTTCTGGTTCCGATGATCGAGAAGACGCGAGAGAACTTCCGGGCGATTGACCAATCTGCAGGCAAGGTGACACAAGACGTATTTGAGAAGGCAAAGCTGGTGGCCGACTGCGGCTATAATAGTGAAGAGAATATGAAGGGGATCTTCGAGCAGGGGATTGACGCCTACATCCCGGATAGCCAATTTCGTAAGCGCGACCCACGGTTTGCGACGGCGGTCCGTCACCGCAACGGGATTCATCCACGCCACCCGAAAAAGAAAAAGGACCAGCTATTCGGTCAAGAGGATTTCAAGTACGACTCAGAGAGTGGAATCTGCATTTGCCCCAATGGCAAGGAGCTTTCCCGTGACGGCAGATACATCTTTATCAAAGGACAAAGGGCGATACGTTTTCGTTGCCGTATTCTTCAGTGCCGGGCCTGTACATTGAAAAAGCAGGTCCTTCGGACTTTTGTGTGGGTAGCCCCAAGATGTTGTGTCAAGGGGTTAC
>CAYVZU010000102.1:0-14551 GCA_964455935.1 uncultured Fibrobacterota bacterium | reverse complement strand
AGGGCCACGGATTGCACGCGGCCGGCGGACAACCCGCTGTACAACGCGCGCCAAAGAATCGGGCTAACCTGGTAGCCAACGATCCGATCCAGAATGCGGCGCGCCTGCTGGGCATTCACCAGGCGCAGATCGATCTCGCGCGGCGCATCGATGGCCTTGAGAACCGCCGTTTTTGTGATTTCGTTGAACAGCACCCGCCGTACAGGCGTCCCCTTTGCCAGAATGCTGGACACATGCCAGGCAATGGCTTCGCCTTCGCGGTCCGGGTCCGGCCCCAGATAGACACACTCGCTTTTTGCCGCGGCTTCCTGAATTTCTTTGATGATTTTGCTTTTGCCGTGCAGCGGAACGTACTTCGGTTTGAAATGATCGTTGACGTCAATGCCAAACTCCCGTTCGGGAAGGTCGAGAACATGCCCCATGGATGCCTTGACGATAAAGTCCTTTCCAAGGTACTTGGCAATTGTGCGGGATTTCGCCGGCGACTCAACGATCAAAAGATTTTTTGACATCAAAACCTCGTTGTTCAGATCGGACTAAACTACTTCAAAGGCAAGAACACCGCAATGAAAGGCAGTGGCCAGCTGTGAGTTGTGAGTCGGGAGTTTTGAGTTTCGGATTGGAGGACAGATTAAAGGCAGTAGCGAGTTGCCAGTTTTGAGTCGTGAGTTTGGGATCGGAATACAGAAAATCATTCCCATCAGACATCTTCCCCGTCTTTGCGTTCTGTCTTTGGCTCATGACTGGCGACTCATTCTTCACTCCCGACTCCCGACTCACAACTCGCAACATTTCTAGTGCCGGAAGTGCCGGGTTCCCGTGAAGACCATCGCAATGCCAAGTCGATCACAGGCATCGACAACCTCCTGATCCCGTTTGGAGCCGCCCGGCTGCACAATGTACGCAACGCCCACCCCGGAGGCCGCTTCCACGCTGTCGGAGAAGGGAAAGAAGGCGTCGCTGGCCAGAACCATGTTCGCAAACTGCTGTTTGACGAACTCGTCAAGCGCCACGGAACTGCCCGATTCGCGATGAAGGATTTCCAGGTTGTCGCGCGCCTTGGTCGCCGCAAGCTTGCGGACCGAATCGAGCCGGTTGGGTTGTCCCGCGCCCATGCCGATAACCTGAAAACAGCCCGGCGCATATTCGCGCGCCAGCACAATGGCATTGGACTTCGTGTGTTTGCAGGCTTTCCAGGCAAACTCGGCCAAGCGGCGCTTCTCGTCGGGAAACAAGGCCTTCGTGACCGTCTCCCACTTCGCCGCCAAAATCAGGTCGCGGTCCTGCTCAAGCATTCCTCCCACCAGGCCCCGATACATCGTCTTTTGGACCGGCTTTCCGCCGTCAAGGGACGGGACTCGCAGAATCCGGATGTCGGCGCTCTTTTTGCGAAGGAAATCCAGCGCCTTGTCGTCAAATCCAGGCGCGATCAGCACTTCGACAAACCGGCCCTTCAGAAACTCGGCGGCTTCCAGATCGACCTTTGTGCTCAGGGCGATAATGCTGCCATACGCCGAGACCGGGTCTCCCTGCCAAGCGGCTTCCAGGGCCGAACGCAGACTGGCGCCGGTGGCGAATCCGCAGGGATTCGTGTGCTTGACCACACAGGCCGCCGGCACGCCGGCCAGATCCTTCACGGCTTCCAGGGCCGCCTCGGCGTCGACGAAATTGTTGTACGACAGCTCTTTCCCGTGGAGAATTTCGGCGTTGGCCAGACAGGCCTCGCCCAGACCGGATGCCGGGTAGAAGGCCGCGCCCTGATGGCTGTTTTCGCCATAGCGCAGTGCCCGGCCCTGGCCGAAACGCAGTCGCAATACCCGCTCGTCGAGCAACGTGCGACTGAGATACACTTCAATGGCCGAATCGTAGCTGGCCGTGTGCGAATAAACCTTCACCGCAAGCCGCTGTCGCGTCTGAAGCGTTGTGTTTCCGGTCTTGCGAATCTCTTCAATGATCGCCGGGTAATCGTGAGGGTCCACGACGACGGTGACGTAACGATGATTTTTGGCCGAGGACCGGATCATGGCCGGCCCGCCGATGTCGATATTTTCGATGGCTTCGTCGAGGGTGGTTCCTTCTTTGGCCACGGTCGCCTCGAAGGGATACAGATTCACGACCACCATGTCAATCGGCAGGATCCCGTTCTCCTCCATCTGCCGGTTGTGGGCCGGGTTGTCCCGGACCGCAAGAATTCCGCCATGGACCTTGGGATGAAGGGTCTTCACGCGGCCGTCCATGATTTCGGGAAATCCTGTAAGGTCGTCGATCGTCCGCACCACGATACCCGCGTCCTTAAGGGCCTTGGCGGTGCCGCCGGTCGAGATGATCTCGATGCCCAGACTGGAAAGATCCCGCGCGAAGTCCACAATTCCCGTCTTGTCCGAAACACTGACCAATGCCCGTTGAATTTTCATGTTTTACCCGCCTTGGAATTCCAATGGTCAAACACCCGCATCGGCCCGGTGCCCGGGCCGGCCGGCACTATCGCCCTTCCTTGCACGCGAACTGCACCGAGCCTTGCCGTCCTTTGCGTCAGAGACAGAGGCGCTCATAGGCCTCTTTGTAACGATCGAGGGTTTTTCCCACGATGTCCGGCGGAATAGCCGGCGCGGGCGGCTTTTTATTCCATTTGATGGATTCGAGATAGTCGCGAACGAATTGCTTGTCAAAGCTGTTTTGCGGTCTCCCGGGAGCGTAGCTGACTTTGGGCCAGAATCGCGATGAGTCGGGCGAAAGGATCTCGTCGATGAGAATGATCCGGCCGTCAAGGAGACCGAATTCGAACTTGGTATCGGCGATGATGATGCCTTTGGTATCGGCATAGCTTTGTGCTTTGCCGTAGATGGCCAGCGTAAGATCGCGCAATTTCTCGGCCGTTTGCTTTCCTACCAGATCCACCACCTTGTCGAACGAGACATTCTCGTCATGTCCGCTGTCTGCCTTTGTTGAAGGCGTGAAAATGGGCGTTGGCAGCTTGCTCGATTCCTTAAGGCCTTTGGGAAGAGCGATTCCGCACACCGTGCCTGTCTGCTTGTATTCCTTCCATCCGGAACCGGCCAGATAACCGCGAACAACGCATTCCACGTCAATACGCTTCGCTTTGCGCACCAGCATGCTGCGCTCTTCGAGCATTGCGCGGTATTTGCGCAGTGGTTCGGGAAATTCGTCCACGTTGGCCGTAATCAGATGATTCTCGACCACGTCCGAAAGAAGGCCAAACCAGAACACCGACATCTGGGTAAGAATGCGGCCCTTGCGGGGGATGCCGTTGGGCATCACACAGTCAAACGCAGAAATCCGATCGGTGGCGACGATTAGAAGCTTATCGGACAGGTCATAGACGTCGCGCACCTTGCCGCGCGCAAATAAAGGATACTCGGCAATGTTGGTTTCCAGCAGTTCCATGGGTCCTCACCGTTGGTTTTTGAGCAAACAAACTAAATATGCGAAGCGAAGTGTGTCAAATTAAACCCGGAGTCGGGTGCGAAACGAGTGGCAGTCCATGACACTGCCTTAAACGAAATGCCGGCATACTAAAGCCCGGATAATCCACAGGGACTTGGATGGTATAATCTATCGAAATGCCCATCGGATCGAGCAGGCCCGCCACTGCAAACTACGCCATTCCAACTCGAAGGCAGGTTCCCCGGCTGCGCGCCCCAAGGCAGCCCCGTTTTCGTGCAGACGGCAATATTTGGCTGTCTCGCCGGCTGGCATAGCTCTGTCCATACCGGCGATAGTGCTTGTCCTCAACATGGCAGGTGCACATGCCTTCAATCATGGCCGTGGGGGTGAGGGTGTTCGTGGGAATCATGGCCGGTATGGCCGCACAATAGGCCGGAGCCGCAGGGATTGATCTCAATTGTTGTATGGGCCAGTTCGTGGACCCCAAGAAGGCGCTTTCGGTAATCATCAATGGTATACTCTCGCCCGGTGACAAGGGAAATAATGCAGGCATACTTGGAATCCGAAACTCTCCAGAGGTGCAAATCGTGAATTCGCGAATCACCATCCGATTCAATCCGGTTGCGGATTTCAACGGAAAGCGGAGTACACTTTTCGCGATCCAGCAGGATCTTTGAAGAATCCCTAAGGAGCAGAAAAGCCCAGCGGCCGACCATGGCCGCGCCCACCATACCCATGACGGGATCCAGCCAGTTCCAGGAAAAGTATTTGGCCCCCAAAAGGGCAACGATGGCGAACACCGAGGTCATGGCATCGGCAATCACGTGCAGGTAGGCGGATTTGAAATTCAAGTCGTCATGACCATGCGAGTGATCGTGGTCGTGGCCGTGTGCGGCGGAATGCAAATGAGGTCCCCGATGAAGAATAGCGGCGCATACCAGATTCACCACAAACCCAATTGCGGCCACAAAAAGAGCCTGGTTATAGTGAATCATCAGTGGATTCAGCAGCCGTTCGACCGAGGTGAACACCATCAAAATTCCCGCAATTCCTAGGATCAAAGCACTAGAATAGGCCCCAAGGATCTCGATTTTCCAGGTGCCGAAGACAAAAACGGGGTTGGCAGCGTGCTTTCTGGCGACAATGTAGGCGAAGAAGGATATTGCCAGTGCAAACGCGTGCGTTCCCATGTGCCATCCGTCCGAGAGTAGAGCCATCGAGTTCGCCAGCCAGCCGAACAGGATTTCGGCGACCATCATCGTGAAGGTGATGATAACCACCAGCAGCGTCTTTTTTTCGATACTCTGCTTGTCAATGCCAAAGACATGCTGGTGTTGCCAAAGCTCAATGTGGGTCGTATGC
Organism: uncultured Fibrobacterota bacterium; assembly: GCA_964455935.1. Lineage (GTDB taxonomy): Bacteria > Fibrobacterota > CAYVZU01 > CAYVZU01 > CAYVZU01 > CAYVZU01. The sequence continues at coordinate 9,784 of CAYVZU010000102.1, read as the reverse complement.
ATAAGGCGCCTCCGAAGGATTACAGGTGAAGGAATGCTATCGAAACTTCTTGAGAATAGAGATAATTTCTTCGATTGCGCCTCTTGTATCCTTCACCATTCTATCGGCAATGCACGTTTCCACATGCTCGTGAAAGATGACCTGCTGCAATCCCGCCAGGGCCGATCTGGCCGAAGCAATCTGGTTCAAGATATCCTGGCAATAGGCCCCATCCTGCCACATGGCCGAAATGCCCCGAATTTGGCCCTCAATACGTTTGAGGCGGGTCTGCACCTCCTGTTTGACCGCTTCGTTGCCTTGATGAGAATGCGCACTCCTCTTCATAGCCTTCCTTTCTATAATAGGATACCCCCCTACCCTATATATACAGCTTCCCAAGTGTCATTGTCAACAACCGCGATGGAAGCCGGAGGTGAAGGGCGCAAGTGTTGGATTGGGAAGGAGAAATGAAGGAGTTCCTGGGTAAAACACCTGTATTGAATCGGTCCGACAACGGCCTGCAAGGCCTTCGACGAAGGATTCGGGGGCTATTCCCGCTTGAAGTCTGTATCCGCCCCCCAAGCCTTCGTCCAGCAAAACTCGATCGGCTCAGCGCATGATCAGATTGCCACTATGGTCGATGTACGGCCGGATGCTCCGGTAAGCTGTGACCGAATCCTTCTCGATGCGCATCAACAACCAAACGCTGTCCTTGCTGATATAGGTAATCGGCACCCCCTTATGAGCCGGATCCGCAACAATGCGGGAACGTAACGTCTTGCGGGCCACGGAATCGGGCACAACGGGCGCAGGGAGCCATACGGTATCGGCTTTCCGGCCCAACTCAGGCACGCCCGCAGGGGCTGGCGGCACAGCCACCTGCTTTGTTTCGGTTTCCACTTCGGGGCTGGATACGGCTTTGGCAAGATTTTCGACCTCGCGACTCCCCTCCTGTATTGCCTTCAACCGCGGGTCCCGCTCGGGTGAATCGACGATAAGGTCCTTGGCCGCGCGGAGACCCCAGACAGCGGCAATGACACACACGACAATAACGCACACGACAATCCAAGCTCTCTTTCCGCGCGACGAAGAGTCGGATACCCGACTCATTCGTTCCTGGATCTGGGTTTTCCGCAACTCCAGGGCTTCGGCGATTTTGCTGGCCTCATGGGGCCACTTTCGGCTGGCCGAACTGCAATTAGCCTGGGTTTCGCGCCCGCCTTGCGCTCCGTAACCGGTGCCGCGCTTTAAATCGGGGCTATGGTTCATGCTTCTCCTTTAGAAAATTCACCGCATGCTGTCCTGCACGATGCAACGAGCCTTAACAAATTGAAATTAATTCCTCCAGTCCCAGCGATTCAACCCGATTCTCCGCGCAGAATGCACGCATGGTTTGACGCCTTCGTCAGAACTGGAAAGAGCCGCGCCGTTCCGGCGGAAAAAGGGCCGCAAACCGCATCCGGCGCCCTTCCTACCGGGAGACTGGTAAAGAAACCATTTTCTTATTTATTTTTCATGCTTCCACAAAAACATTCGCTAACAGGAGGTACCCCATGATCCAGCTCTCCAACGAAGTCAAGAAGATCGCCGATGCAATTCCAATTTCCCACGAATACCTTGCCGACCTTACCCAGCAAATTCTGGACATCTGCACGCAACGAAAGCTGAAGATCGGGGGAAACCTGGTTACCGGGCTTGACGTCAACGGCCCCATCGTCTCGTGCAGCGACAGCGACCTGATCCCCTTCAAAGGCGCCATCGAGGCCATCGACCATATGATGCACCAGCATGGAATCGAGGTTACCCTCATGACCGGTTGGGACCTCACCACCATGGGATTTTTCCGCAAAGACCGCCTTCGTCTGCCCATTGGCATCGTGGGCGAATACGGAATGGCCTATGAGTTGAACGGGAAAACCCGCCATCTTTATCCCTATGACGAAACCGAGGCAACAAGCTTTGTATCGTCCGTTCTGGCGGCCGCCGCAACCGACCGGCTTAAAGTCGCCTTTCAGGGCAACGTCTCGCCGGGGGCGGGCGCTGTTTACTTTGAAGGCGACCGTAACGGTAATTTGCTCAATCACTGCCTGGTCAAAGGCCGGCGTCCCAGCATTGGCCAGATCTACGATGCCATCAAGGTCGAGTCGCAGGCACGGCTTGAAGGCGACCGGATCATTTTTGCCAATAAGCCCGAGAACATGAAGGGCTTCTATTCGGCCCTGTTCCGCAAACACCCGCTCATCAGCGTGCGCGTGATGCCCGAGCAAGGCGATATGCTCTCAATCGCCATCGATGAAAACGATAAACCCGGTTTCACATTCGAGGACCTGAAGAAATTCGGCGAGAAAGCCAAGGCAATCACCGGGCGCGACATTCTGGTTTACGAGGACTTTGGCGTGGATTTCATGTCGCCCAAAGTAAAAGACGGCAACTACTCCAAAGACTCGGGCTTGCGCGCTTATGGACGCGAGGCGTTTGGTAATGACAATTTCCTGGCCGTTATTATCGGTGACAAAAAATCGGACATCCCCAAAAAGACCGAGAACACCCTCATGTTCGCCCTTCAGGGCTCTGATGCCGAGCCGGTGGTGCGCGGAATGCCGCATCTGGCCTCGGTTTTCCCCAAAGACGTGCGTGATTTCGCCTTGGCGGTATCCGAGGCCCATCGCATTGCCGGCGGGAAAAAAGCACGGATTGCAACACCCAAAAGGAGCGCTGTCATGCCCAATGCTTTCACGTCCCTGCTCAGCCTGAGTGCCGATGAGAAGAAGAAAAAAGGGGTGGAATTTACGCCGCCCGAGATCTTCCAGCAGCCCGAAATGTGGCGCAAAACAGCCGCCATCCTCGATAAGCAAAAAGCGCAGATCAAAGCGTTCTTCAAAGGCCAGCAGAAAAAGCGGACCATCCTGCTTTCCGGTGCCGGAACCAGCGCCTTCATCGGCCTTTGCCTGGAGCCCCTGTATAACCGGATCTCCGGTTTCAACACGAAAGCCGTGCCGACTACGGACGTCATTACCGACCCCAATGCCGCATTCCGCAAAGGAGAGAAATACATCCTCTTCCACTTTGCCCGCAGCGGCAACTCGCCCGAGAGCGTGGGAACCTTTACGCTGGCCGAGGAATCCCAGGCCGACATCAAACACGTAGTCATTACCTGCAACAAGGAAGGCAAGCTGGCCAAAATGGGCAAGAAGCGGAAAGCTCTTCTTATCCTGCTTCCGCCCGAAACCAACGACAAGAGCCTTGCCATGACCTCGTCGTTTTCAAGCATGGTCGTGGCCGCGGAATACATTGCCGCGCTGCTGGCCGGCGAGGACTTCTCCCCCATTGTGGAAAAACAGGCCCGGGCCGCCGAGTACGTCATGAACAACTACGGCGATCATCTTGATGCGATCTGCAAGAAGGGATTTACCCGCGCCGTATTCATGGGCTCGAACACGCTGCAGGGCTGCGCCAAAGAATGCCACCTCAAATGCCAGGAAGAAACCGACGGTCGCGTGGTCGCCAAGCACGATTCGTTTTTGGGCTTGCGCCATGGCCCCGAGGCCGTGATCAATCCCGAGACACTGGTTGTGTATTTGCTCTCGGAAGAAACGTTCACGCGCAAGTATGAACTGGATATGATGTACGGCATCAAGGGCAAGGGAATCGGCCAGACGCGGCTGGCCTTCTGCCGCAAAGCCGAAGATGCGGTGGCCGGCGCAGCGGACATCATCGTGGAATACAAAGAGGAAATCCCGGACGACTTTCTCACACCGGTTGGCGTGCTTATGGGCCAAATGCTGGGCGTCCTCCGGTCATTGAGCTACGGCCTCAAGCCCGACAGCCCCTCGGTGGCGGGCGTCATCAGCCGCGTGGTCCAGGGTGTCAAGATCTACGACCGGCCCCGGTTCTACAAAAAGGGCGACTATAAAGTCATAGCGGGCTAAACGAAACGGATTGTGTAGGGACACGGCATGCCGTGTCCCGGCGAAGCACAATGTAAAGGAGAAACCAATGTTAAGAGGCAACGCAATCATTGGCCAGTCCGGCGGGCCTACGCCGGTGATCAATGCCAGTCTGGCGGGCGTCATCAGCGAAGCGGCCAAATGCAAAAACATAACCGGCATATACGGAATGCGCTATGGCATCGAAGGTTTTCTTCAGGAGAATATCGTCGACCTGAAGAAAGAAGGCAAAGACATCGTCTCCAAGCTCCGCATGACGCCCTCCTCCGCCCTGGGCTCCTGCCGGCTCAAGCTCAAACCCGAGCATCTCGATCCTATCCGCAAGATTCTGGAGAAATACAATATCCGGTTCATGTTTCTCATCGGCGGCAACGACACCATGGACACGATCCAGAAGGTCGAAGACCACTGCCGCAAAACCGGCTATGAGCTTCAGGGAATCGGCATTCCCAAGACCGTGGACAACGATCTCTTTGGGACCGACCACACTCCCGGCTTTCCCAGCGCGGCCCGCTATGTCGCGTTATCAGTTCTACAAGGCGGGCTTCTTGCAAAAGACATGAAGAAAGTGGACCAATTCGTTATTTATCAGGCAGTGGGCCGAAAGGCCGGCTGGCTTGCCGCTGCTTCCGCGGCTGCGAAAAAGTCCGAGGAAGATGCCCCGCATCTGATTCTCATGCCCGAGCGGAATTTCGAAATGGAGAAGTTCCTTTCGGACTTCGAGGCCTGCTACAAAAAGTACGGCTGGGTCTCCATTGCCTGCGGCGAGGGAGTATCGTATGCGGATGGCACGCCAATCTCGGCCAGCAAGATAACCGATAAATTCTCGAATGTGGAATTCGGCGCCATGGGCGGGACCTCGGCCGCCATGATGCTGCATCGCATCATCAGCGACAAGTTTGGGCTTCGCGGCGAATTCCAGGTGGTCGAATCATTGCAGATGTGCGCGGCCGACCGCGCCGCGGCAATTGACGTGAAAGAGGCCTTTCAGTGCGGCGCAGAAGCCGTGAAACTGGCCAAGGCGGACAAAAGCGGGCTTATGGTCACCATGGTCCGGGGCAAGGGCCGCCAGTACAAGATTTCGTTTGGAACCGCCCCGCTCCGCGAAGTCGCCATCGAAGCCAAGCCCATGCCCAACGAATTCATCAATGCCGAAGGCAATTTCGTAACCAAGGCATTCCTGGATTATCTCAAACCGCTGGTCGGCGAGCTTCCCGATTACGCCTGCCTTAAATGCAAGCCGGCCAAAGCCTGAGCCGGGCAGCTTCATGGCGGGGCTTTTTTGGGGGGGGACAGGCCTTCCCCTTTTTTTTCCAATCCGGATGGATCGGCCGGGAAGCGCGTCTCCGAGATCCCGCCCCGATACATCAGAAACCCGCGGGGGCTTGGCTTTTCCGGAAGGCCAAAGGTGTTTTCATCTCCGATTTTCTGAACATCCGCGTGAAATATCCGGCATCATGAAATCCCACTTGGTAAGCAATTTCAGCCACATTCAAAGCGGTTTTTAACAGAAGCTCTTTTGCCTTTTCAATGCGGTGTTGGTTCAGAAATTCCAGCGGCGAAATCCCCGCGTGTTGCCGGAACACGCTGCGGAAATGGCTTGAACTGAAATACGCCATCGAAGCAAGCTGCTTCATGTCGAATTGATCCGCATAGTGCTGCTCGATGTACTCGATGGCTCTGGCAATGGCTTGCCTGCGGCCGGTCATGATGGCGGCGTCCCGTTTCCCGGCCCCCACCTGAATCGTGTAGTGCCGGCAAAGCTCAGCCAGCAGCAGGAGAAAACAGCCCTTGCAGGCAATTTCATAACCATTGCGCCTGCTTTGGAGCTCGGCATGGAGCCGCTGCACCAGGAGCTCGATTTCCAATGTCTGTCGCGCATGCAGGTGCAATCGCGAACGAAAGCCCTCTTCTTTTCGAAACATGGACTCAAGAAAGAATAGTTCGTAGAAGCCCTCAAGCCGGTCAAAGTCCTTGCGTTCCTTGGCCGAAAAGAAGTCAGGGACCACCAGAATGTCATAATACTCGAATCCCTTCACGGCCGCATAGGAATGCACCGATCCGGTATTAATGATATAGACATCCCCGCGGGAAATGGGGTAGCGCTGATCATCGATGATTGTAGTGCCCGTGCCTTTTGCAACGAAAACAATTTCCAGAAAGGCGTGCGAGTGCGGCTTCGTTCCCTGCGATCCGTATTCACGGTGCATGACCACAAGCGGAAAATGCAGCGACTCCCGACTCAGATACTGTTCGATCCCGTTTTCCATCGAATTGTCCTATTCCTCCGTCGAATCGTTGCAGAATGGCACCGAAGAAGAATAATATACTTTTCCTGGAGAATTTGACGGGATATCAGGATGGGGCCGGCATTTTCAGAATAAAATATCGTCCCGATTCTGATATCCTGGCCTCCACTTGAAATATTACAAGGAGTTTTCCATGAAATTCGCGGATTTTCGCAACCCTCCCAACCTGTTGCGCCCAACGCCTTTCTGGGCCATCAACGACCGGATCACTCCTCAGGAAACGGAGCGGCAGTTCCGCGACATGCGCGACAAAGGCCTAGGTGGAGGGTTTTTTCATTCGCGGGCCGGCCTGATCACGGACTACCTTGGCCAGGAGTGGTTCGATTCCATGGAGGCCGCTCTTAAGGCCGCCGAGGACACTGACGGTTACCTTTGGCTTTACGACGAGGACCTGTGGCCGTCGGGTTGCGCGGGCGGCCAGGTCGCGGCCCTTGGCGACGAATACCGGCAGACATTCCTGGAGTCGATTCTGCTCCCGGCAGGCAAGGAGTTGGACTCCCCTGCCGAGTCCGAAATTCTGCGCGTCTATCAGTTGACAAAACGAGTTGGGCTCAAGCTGGAATGCTCCCAGGACATGGGCCCGATCGATCCGGCAAAGGTATCCGGAGACCGTCTGGTGATCCGGCGCCGCCTGGACCCCAAAAACCCCTGGTGGTCGGCTGAATCCTACACCAATTTGCTGAATCCGGATGTGACCGCCAAGTTCATGGAATTCACTCACGAGGTATACCGCAAACACCTGGGCAAGCACTTTGGAAAGCGCATCCCCGGTATCTTCACCGACGAACCGCAATTGACGCAGCAGGGATTTCCCTGGTACGCAAGGCTGCCCGAAATCTATGAAAAGCGCTTTGGGCGAAGCTTCTGGAACGATTTTCCACTGGTTGTCTTCGACGGACCAAACCAGCGGATTGTACGCCTTTCCATGCACCGCCTCCTTCTGGATCAATTTGTTTCCGCCTACAGCCGCCCCCTATTTGAATGGTGCAAGAAGAACAATCTTGCTCATACCGGTCATTACAATGCCGAGGAATCGCTTCTGTCCCAAATTCTCAACCACGGCGGCGGCATCATGGCACACTACCGTTGCCAGCAAATTCCGGGCGTGGATCATTTGTGCCGGGTTACGGACCAGCTCTTTCTTACGCTCAAGCAGGTTTCATCCTCCGTACGGCAGCTCAACGCGCCCTACGCTCTAAACGAAATATTCGGGGTATCGCATCACACGAACACGTTTGAGGATTTCCGCTGGCTCGCCGACTACAGCATGGTTCAAGGCGCCGTCTTTCTATGTCCGCACCTGACCTGGTATTCCATGCGCGGCAAACGCAAACGCGACTACCCGCCCAACTGGAATTATCAGCAATCCTACTGGCAGGATTTGCGGCCCCTTAACGATTACTTCGCCCGGCTGGCTACGGCGCTCTCGGCTGGAAAAAGCGGAGCGCAGATCCTCATCCTGCATCCAATTGAAGAAGCCATGGCATCCATACGCCGCGGCATCAACACTTCTTTCTGTTATGGCATTGCCCAAAATACGCAGGATGCCGACCGCGTAAATGAGATCAACCGGATGCTGGTGCGCGTGATGACGGCGGTGCAGGATGCAGGTTTGGATTTCGACTTGGGCGACGAGGGCTATCTGGCGGATCTGGGCAAAATCGAAAGGAACCAATTCGCGGTAGGCGGAGGCAAGTACCGGTTCCTGATCGTCCCGCCTGCGAAAACATGGCGAAGGTCCACATTCCGTCTTTTAGAACAATTTGCCGGGAACGGCGGCCGGATTCTCTTCGCTGGGGAACTGCCGCAGGAACTGGACTGCATGGAAGCCCAAACGGATTGGAACCGGCTCTTCGCCTGCAAGACCGTTGCCACGATTCCCTGCGGAAGCAAAGAACTGCTGGAATACATCAGCACGGCCCTGGATTGGCCCTACGCGCTCACGCTGACTGACGGCACTCCGGCGTGCGGGGTCAAGGTTCATGATCGCGTTGATGGAGGCCAACACCGATTTTTTATCGTCAACACCGACCGCCAGGCTGGCCGGTCTCTGCGGATTGCCTTTCCCAAATCGTCCATTCTCCCACTGGCGCAATGGGACGCCCTTACCGGCGAGGAAAAGCCGGTCTCGCTGCGCAAGGAAGGAACGGCCCTTGTTTGTGAGTTCGAATTGCCTCCCGCGGGATCGATTCTATTGACGGGCGGCAAAGGAGTCTCCGCACGGCGGCTCCAAAAAAGAGCGGACGCGGTGCGGAAGGTCCATGCGTTGCCGGAATCATGGAAATTCAGTCGCTCGGAGCCGAACGTCCTCATTTTAGACCGGTTGTCCTATTCGGTTGATGGCGGAAATACCTGGTCCAAAGAGGATTTAGACCACAGAATTCGGGGAGAAATTGCCGCGCACTTCGGCACTCGTGAATCACTTTCATGGCAGCCTTGGGTCGCCGTCCGCAAGAAGCTATTTGACGGAAAATGCGGCGAGATTACGCTCCGGTACCGGTTCCGGAGTGCTTTGGAGAAGATCCACAACGCATCTGTGGTGATCGAGGACTTGGCCAAGGGCAGCCTGACCGTGAACGGCCATTCGGTGCAAACAAAAGACTGCGCCTGGCACTGGGACCGGGGATTCGGGAAAATCGATATGGGAAGCCTGATCCGCCAAGGAGAAAACGAAATCCTTTTCAAGCTTCAATACGATTTTCTCTCGGAAGTGGAACCGGCATACGTTGTGGGCGATTTTGGGGTTCGGCTTGCGGATGGGCGAACCGGAGAGCTCTGCAAAGAGCCATCATCACTACAAACCGGTGCCTGGAAAGACCAACCATACCCGTTCTATTCGGGCAGCATGCGGTATCAAGCCGCCTGGAAACGGCCCATTTCCGGGCCACGCAGCACCGAGGGGTCGCGCTTTTTCCTCAGACTCAGGAATCCGTCGTGCATTCTGGCCAAAGTGTCCATAAACGGGAAACTGCTGGATCCAATGCTTTGGCGGCCGTGGGAAATCGAAATCACAGACGCGCTCAAAGCCGGCACGAACACAATCGAAATCGACCTTGTGTCGAGCCGCCAGAACACGCATGGCCCATTGCACGTAACAGAGGGAGATTCCTATAACTGGTTTGGTCCCGAGGCGTTCGAGGACGAACGGATCCTGCGAGAATCGTTCAGCCTTTATGGCTATGGGCTTCTGGGCAAAGCGGAAATTGTTGAGCTGGAGTCCCGATAGAGCGCAACGCATTTTGGGTTCCATTGGCTTGCGCAAATTGCCGTACCCTGAGCCGGCTTGCGGACTTTATTGCCAATCAATTCAACTGACCCGTCTTCGGCGCCACGTGTGGAATTTTTCCACTCTCCCCTAAATATTTCCACGCACATTCAGAAAAACTGCAAAATTCAGCTCAGAAACCCGCTTTTCCATGACGGCATGCATATTGCATCTATTTACACGCATATAGCAAGAATTTTGTAGATTTAATAATGCAATAGAGTAGAAATCAAAACACAAGACCCATGAACAAAACAACTCGACACGCCATGTGGATAAGCCTT
>CAYVZU010000101.1:0-14732 GCA_964455935.1 uncultured Fibrobacterota bacterium | reverse complement strand
TTCCGCCACCGTCACGGCCCTGCTGGCCGGAAACGACCCGCTTTGTAGGGCGATTTGAAAGATCTGCAAAGTAGTTCAGTATTTTACGAGCATTGGCTGACGCATTGGGGTTAGCCGGTGTAGCCGCCCACGGTTCCGCCGAGTTCATCAAAAAGCAGAATGCCAAGGAGGCTATGCGCAGTATTCTTGCGTGATTGTCCAGGATGTTCACTTTCATAGATACATTTCCTTTCTGAGAACGTTTTCAGAACTTAACCGATTTCACATTTGGTGTGCATTACAAGGGACCCGGCATGCGTCATTGCAATTCACTACTTTGCTAGGCGGCAAACGATCTGCCTTAATGAGATGGTCGCCGTCCACCGTCCGGCCTTATGTGAACTCCCGTGTTCAGGGGCGATAATTCGAGGAAAGACACACTGCTCGCCGGCATTGTTACCACGATTCGGACTGTCCCGGCCGCATCGGCAGTAGAGGAGAAGGTGCCCATATCCATATTTGTGGAGGGAAGGTGGGCGTGATCGATACGCAGATGCTGGATGTTGTACGTTGTGCCCGGGGCCAGATTGGCAATAATTACGTTGTACTGCCCGGTGCTTGTATCGTTAAGAAGGTAGCTGTAGTGGCTTAGCATAATTCGAATACTCGAGGCATTCTTTGCCGCCAGCGCGCTGCAGTGGTGTCCAGGCGAAAGCGGGGTCGTCTTCGCCGAATCGAGCGCGATGCCCAGCTTCGTCATTCCGTCCATCTTCTCGAGCTCATTGAGCACTACGCGCATGGGTTGGACCCTAAGATCCCATAGAGCAGCATGATCGAAGTTCCGGTCGATCAGCATTTGGGCAAGGCCCGCAAAGTGCGCGGCACCCCATTCATTGGGGATGATGCGACTGAGAACGACCTTATTATTCTCATCCGTTAGAATGAACCCTTCGTCAATGCCCCACGGAACGTTGGCGAATTCCGGATATGGTGACAGCGTGGCGCCAATGGACTTGTAGATGTTTCCAATGAGATAGGGCCCGTCGCTTTGCTGGTTTGGTTTTTCCGGGCTGTAGAATGACAGGGTAAGTCGGGGAGGAACATAGGATGTTTCCCCGGGCACGGCGAACGCGCCGCTGTGGATATGCTGCGCATAGGCGCGGAGGACGGCCGGTGTGATAGTCATCCAGTTGGCCGGCGCGATCCTCACGTTTGGGTTCGCCGCCCGCGCGCCCGAAACCGTGTAGTCGTAGAAACGGAACCACTCGTCCTGCGTGTCGGTCCACCATGCGGGATTGTCCGGCTCCGTCATAAACCGAAAGCGCCAGCTTGCTACCGCGGCAGCTCCGTATCGGCTGTTCAAATCGTTGAAGAACGCGGTTACGAAGGCTTTGTACTTCGCATAGTTCGATGGTTTGCAGGTCATTGTGCCATACTCCACCGAGACCGCCGAGGGATTGCTGGCCAGCTTGACGGGGCAGCTTCCCAGTGCAAGATAGGGCTTGAGCCCTGCCGCGAGCACGGTGCTGATGCGGGTTGCCAGGCGGTCGAAAGAATACACGGGATTTCCGCTTGCATCTTCATTATAGAGTTCATCTTGCGTGCGGGTGGGATTCGATCCGAACGCATTGAAGAATTGATAGTATTCGATAAAAGGATTTTGACTTTTAAAGGTCGGACTCACGCTTGACGGAGTCCAGGAGCTTGCGACAATAAACGGGTGCCGAAAGACCCCTTTGCCGTCCGTTGCGCTGACCTCATATGTGATCTGGGCTTGGGTGCTCAACGCGGGCAACATTAGGAGCGCCATGCTGGCGCCAAGGATGGCTCCGATTCCCATTTTGTCCTCCTTGGCCTCTTGGAGAATTCGCTTTGCTTCTTCATTATTTGTTATAAAATAGGCAGGCAAATGGTTCAGTTGCATTATGCAATCAATGGACTTATGTTGCGTTTTTAACTATTTAGGGCTGCAAGGACCCTTATAACTTAATGAAAACAAACGCATTATCGGAGATTGTAGGCAAGGCCATGGGCTTTATGAGGTCAGCAACTTTGCATTCAAAGCGATAACAGGCGAGAGTGTAAAAGCGCAGCTCTCGAAGTTGCGCCCGACCACCTTTGCAAACAGCAGCGGATTCTCCCTGGGGAGCTTGGGCACCACATTCATGATCAGAGATTTCGCTTTTGAGGGACTTTGGGTTTAGCGCGCTGGAGCGCACCGTGCGTCAGGGCGATTCGTTTTTCAATGCCGGGCTTAATTTTGTCCTGACCTCTTGTCATTTTGTCGCCCAGGTAAAGTAGAAAACAGATATATTGAAAATAGAAAACGATGCGTCTTCTGTGCCTTTCTTCTCTATATTTTTTCGCAGCAACATTGAATGTACAATAAGTTAAATGCTTAAGCTAACTAATTATTGGAGGCGGAACAATGAAAACCCCAAGCATGTCAATAAAGACGTGGTTTGACCCGATGCATTTTTCCGGTTCCATCTGTCTGGTGAGCGTGCTCAATGTATTATTGGCAATGATGCTCTTTGCCACGGGGCAGGCGTTCGCGTGGACTGTTTCGTCCACTTTCGAAAGCGGCACAATAGGGAGCGCCGCTAAAGGCTCCACTGGATTTGATTTTGCGGATGTGAATTACGCCATCTTTTCCAACGCCATGGCCAATACTGGTTCAAAAAGCTGCCGGATGTATTTCCCTAGGGGCTTCGATGGCACAACCGGCGCCTATGGGAGCGGTGCGGGCTTTGGCGAAGGTCATGAAGTTTGGTTCAGGGCGTATTTCTATTTCCCGGCGGGCTGGAGTTGGGGAAATGCCGCAGGCAAGGGTTGGGATGTTATTAAAATGATGCGAATCAGTACCACATTTAATCATCTTTCGATTTTTGCCGAAAATTCTGGTCAAATTCTACTGTCGAATGAGATCTCGGATGAGCAGACAGGTTTCGGTGTCAATTGGGACGTAGGCAGGTGGCAATGTATGGAGATGTATATAAAACTATCATCGACCAATCCTATTTTTAGGATTTGGAAAGATGGTGTTCTGATCAAAGAAGATGCTACTCATGCAACATTGCCACCCGGAGGGTCCACTGACGCCAATTACCTGATATTCTCCAACTGGAATGACGGCTCTCCGCAAAATCAGTATGCATACGTAGACGACATAATCCTTACCGATGTTACCCCTTCACAGGTTGATGTCAAGGGAAATCGTATGATCGGCCCTATCTCGAAAAGCCCTATGCAAATTTTCACCAGCATTAGCGTGGCTCCTTCAGTTGCAGCAATACGTCAGGGCGGCAGTCAGCAGTTCACGGCGACGGCTAGGGACCAGAGCGGCGCTGCCATGACCGTGCAACCCGTGTTTAGTTGGACCGCAAGCGGCGGAGGCGTGATCAGCGCGTCGGGCCAATTTACAGCGCTCAACAGCAGTGGAGGTCCATACACGGTTACCGCATCTTCTGGCGGCAAGCGCGGTACGGCCAGCATAGCGATATCCTCACCCAGTGCCATCGATCGCATGAACAAGGCACGCAGTTCTGGCATGAGCTTATCAGCAGAAAACGCAATCTCCAACGCCTTACAATTTGCAGTATTCACCGACAGAATCGGGGTGCACAATCTCTCAATCTACGACACCAAAGGCCAGAGATTATTGCACTATTCTAGAAACTTTCATCCCGGGCAGCGGGTGCTGTGGCGTTTGAATGAAGAACCGAAAATGGAAAACGGAACCTATTTTGCCCAACTGTCAAACGGGATTCGGAAGGCAATGTGCAAATTTACGGTAGTGCGATGATCCATACGCTCCCCCATACTCGGATTCTTCTCGAGCAGTTGCGACAACCTGGGGAAGGCGGGTTCGGCAAATATGAAGAGCTACGTCGAGACGAAAACCAGACCATGCCATTGAAGTCGTCAACCGATGAAACGGAGGGGCCATTCATGAGAATATCTGCTGCCGTCAATCTCCTTGCCCGTGCATGGATGATCGGCATTTGTCTGCTTGGCTGTGACAAAGTGCTGGCTTGGACGATGACCGCTGATTTCGAGAAAGGCTCGATTGGACAGAAAGTAAACGAGACTTCCGGCTTTTCCGCCGATTTTGTTTACTCAAACACGCCGGCAAACTCCGGAGCCAAATCAGCCAAAGCATCCTTCAGCCCTTCCGTGACACCAGGAGGATATCAGCCCTTCCCGACACATGTGGGGAACAGCGGCGAGATTTGGGCCCGCGGATATTTCTACTTCAAATCGCCCTGGTCCTGGAGCTGTAGTCCTGTGGTCAAGATTTTCCGAGGAGCGCATATTGCCAATAGCGGCGGAACGAATGTGGGATACCTGTCCATTTACGCTGATGCAGCGGGGAAGATTCAAATGAGCAATGAACCTGGAAATTACCAGGACTACTCGTCGACAACCTCGTATGATATTGACAAATGGCAGTGCCTTGAGATGTATGTGAAGCTGTCTACGACTCAGCCGATATTCCGGATCTGGAAAAATGGAGTGCTGATCAAAGAAGATAAGATCACTAGAACACTGGGCACTTCCACGGACTATGCCGATTTCTCCTATGTCTTCACCTACTGGAACGGAAATCCTCCCCAAGCCCAGGTGAGCTATGTGGACGATTTCATGTATACAACCAGCCAACCGCTTGCTACGGATTCCAAGGGCAACCGCATGATCGGTCCGGTTGGCAACGCCACCATCTCCATTCCGATGGCAAGCCGCCGGGCCGTGGGTTCCGGCAAGACGAGCGTGTTCGATCCTCTTGGCAGAACGATTCCCGCTTCGAGCTTGTCGCATGCTTCGCCGTTGGTCGTCGGATGCTACGTTGCGAAGATTGCTCTGCGACCCTACATGCATCGTACAATCATTCTTGGAACGGCCCCCGCAGGGACAATCGCCCTTCTCCCATAGAAGGGCCCAGGGGGAGCCGCGCGAGCATGGGGCAATGGGCCACCGTCGTCGCTTGTCCTCGGAAGCAAGCCGGGCACTACGCTGGTCGGCGCTCCGTTCGCCTCAATACGCCACCACGTTTGGCAAATTATAGCGGGTGGACCTGGCGGACAGATCTTGATCTAAAGTCGCTTATGCAGCGCGAAGTATTGGCGAGCTCGGGATTTGGTTTTTGGATACGCCAACTGCAACTACCAGATGATGGTCACGGCGGGGGCGGATTGCCGGACTGCTTTTCTTTGCGCTTCTTTTCCCAGTATTCCATCCGCTTCTGAATTTCCCGTTCGAATCCCCAGGGACGCGGTTCGTAGTATTTGCGGCCCGCCAGTTCGTCTGGCAGGTGTTCCTGGCCGGAGAACGCGTCGGCGGATCCGTGGTCGTATTGATAGCCTTTTGCGTAGCCCAATTCTTTCATCAAGCGGGTAGGAGCGTTGCGAATGTGCAGGGGCACCGGCAGAGCGCCATGCCGCTCAATGTCCTTGCGGATGTCGGCCTGGGCTGTGTAAACTGCGTTGCTCTTGGGCGCCGTGGCCAGATAGACCGCTGTCTGGGCCAGAGCCAATTCCCCTTCAGGCGTGCCCAGAAAATGATAGGCCTCTTTGGCGGCAATGGCCAACTGCAAGGCCTGCGGATCCGCGTTGCCAATGTCCTCCGAAGCGGCTCGAACCAGCCTGCGCGCGACAAACAAAGGATCCTCGCCGGCGTCCAGCATCCGGTACAGCCAATACAGGGCCGCCTGCGGATCGCTGCCCCGGATGCTTTTGTGCAGGGCCGAAATTACGTTATAGTGCTCTTCTCCGGCTTTGTCATAGAGAAGGGCCTTTTTCTGTGCCGCCTCCTCGATGGCTTGCACATTCACGTGGCGCTTTCCATCGGCCGAAAGTTCGGTCGATAAGGAAGCCATTTCCAGGATATTCAGGCAGACGCGCGCATCGCCGTGACTGCTCTGAACCAGGGCCTCTAGGGCCGCCTCGTCCATTTCCACATGATACGGTCCAAGCCCTTCGCAATGGAGCAAGGCGCGTTCCGCGATTTTACGCAGATCCGCTTCCTTCAGTGGCTGGAGCACGAAAACGCGCGAGCGCGACAGGAGAGCCGCGTTGATTTCGAAAGACGGATTTTCGGTCGTGGCGCCGATCAGGATAATGGTCCCGCTTTCTACGTGAGGCAGGAAGGCGTCTTGCTGGCCTTTGTTGAATCGATGAATCTCGTCCACAAACAGGATGGTCTTTTTCCCGTAATGCCGCAGGGTTTCCCGTGCCTCTTCCACGATCTGACGGATTTCCTTGATTCCCGAGAGCACGGCGCTAAACGCAACGAAATTGGAGTGCGTGACCTGGGCCACCACCTGGGCCAGCGTGGTTTTGCCGGTTCCCGGCGGCCCCCAGAGAATGATGGAGCGCAGCTCGTCCTTTTCAATGGCTCTGCGTAACAGGGAGTTTGGGCCCAGAATATGGTCCTGGCCCACAATTTCGTCCAGGGTCCTTGGCCGGATCCGGTCGGCCAACGGGGCATTCTGCCGGATGTGACCGGCGGATTCAAAAAGGTCTTCGTCCATTGAATGAAATATAATCCCAAAAACCGCAATTGATCATGGCGAATAGCACCAATCTCTTGCCTGCCAAAGACTTTCAAAAATGCTCGACGTACCACATCGGGTACGCCTTGCGCTTTTTTCAAGCCTTTTGCAGGCAAGACCTTGGCACTCTCATCCATGCCCAATTGCGGTTTTTGGGATAATCCGGCGCTCCGGTGAAGCGCTGATTTCTTGAAACCAGGTATGAAGTATATTTTCTTATACAAATGCTCAAACAGCACAGTGACAAGCTCAGTTTTATGCGCATCTTCCTGGATGCGTCCATGCATTGGATCGCCGCGCTCTCGGCCATCTACTATGCCGGTGTCCGCATTGACGAGATCTCCTTCGAAATGTGGCCCGAGGCATCGCTATTGGTTTTTGTCTATGGGCTGAGCTATAAGTACTTTGGCCTGTATGGGATACAGCGGGTCCAATCCATTCTCCTGATCGACTACAATATCCTTAAGGCCTCGATCATGGGCCTCCTTGTCTATAATATCGGCTGCGTTCTATTGAATATCCCCGTGTATGGCAGGGAAATGGTTCTATTCTTCGTTCTGGACACGCTCTACCTTATTACGCTGCGCATGCTGCTGACCCTGATTCTTCACCAGATGCGGCGCAAAGGCCATAACCTGCGTTTCGTTCTGATTGCCGGAGCCGGCGATCTTGGCCAGCGTCTTTCCGCGCGAATCGAGACGCTGGCCTGGACCGGTTTGAAAGTGGTCGGTTTTCTTGACGACAATATCCCGCGGGGAACGCTGGTGGGCTCGGAGCACGTTCTGGGGACCATCGACCAGGTCCACAGCGTCATCGGCCGCAATGCCGTGGACGAGATCATTGTGTGTCTGCCCATGCGCGCCTATAAGAGGATCGAGGAATTACTGGAATCGATTGGCTCCGAGCTGGTTACCGTGCGCCTGATTCCGGATATTTTTCAGTATCCGCTTCTGCTCAAGAGCAGCGCGGGCATGCTGGGCGATATCCCCATAATCACTCTGAATGATACGCTGTTTCATGGCTGGCGGCGCATCGCGAAGCGCGCCTTTGACGTGGCCTTCTCCACGGCTGTTCTGATTTTGCTTTCGCCCGTTTTGCTTGCAATTTCCATAGCGGTCAAGCTCTCTTCGCCGGGCCCTGTTTTTTATAAGCAGGAGCGAATGGGACTGGACGGCCGCAAATTCAAAATCTATAAATTTCGCTCGATGCCGGTGGATGCGGAGAAGGCCACAGGCGCAGTGTGGGCCAAGTCGGGCGAGAAACGGGCCACGCCGCTGGGGGCTTTCATGCGGCGAACGAGCCTGGACGAGTTGCCGCAATTTCTCAATGTGCTAAGCGGGTCGATGTCGGTGGTGGGGCCCCGGCCGGAGCGGCCGGTCTTCATCAGTCAATTCAAGCAAGCCGTTCCCAAATACATGCTGCGCCATATGATGAAGGCCGGAATCACGGGCTGGGCACAGGTCAACGGCTGGCGAGGAAATACCTCGCTCGAACGACGAATCGATCACGATCTCTACTACATCGAGAACTGGTCGCTGCTTCTCGATCTCAAGATCATCTTTCTGACCGTATTCAAAGGCATGGTCAGCCGGAATGCGTACTGAGACGTTTGATGTTTGGACGTAAGACGTCAAACGTTATACGTTTTGACCCAGTATTGCAGACCGCGAAACACCAGGTCGGCCTCAAATATGTAACTTCGGTTGTCGGAGGGTTTGAATAGCTGCCGGATGGCGCCGCCGGTCATGAGGACGGTTGGCTTCTTTAGCCTAAGCTGTTTCTCTAATTGACGAATGCACTCCAACACGCCGCCGCGGACCATATTTGCAATGCCCAGTTCGATGCTGGTTGCCGTACTGCGGCCGATTCGGCCGGCGCCGGCTTTGGGCTTCACCAAAGGCAGAAGTGCCGTTCCAGCGGACAGTGCTTTGGCTGACAAATCCAATCCCGGAAAGATGAAACCGCCCTGGAATACGTTGTCCTTTGAAACGGCATCGACCGTCACGGCTGTTCCCGCATCCACAACAATTCGGTCGCGGCCCGGCGCCAATTGCATTGCACCCAGGGCGGCCGCAATGCGATCGGCTCCCAAGTTCTTCCGAGGATGATACTTGATGCGAAGCCCTGCGCGGATGGCCGCCTCCGCGCTTAGAAAGGCAGGCCGGGGGAGGCCGATTTTTCTGCACAGGTCCACCCAGATGTGGTTTCGTGCCGGGACGACCGAGACAATGACAACTTGTGACACGAACCGTGAAGCGTCCAGCGCGGGCTTGGCCAATCTTTCATAAAGATCCGATGCGGTCGGGAATGAGGCGGTTTGGTTTCCCGCGGGGGTTGGGCAAAGGATTTGCGTCTGCGAATTTCCAATGCTGATAAAGAGGTTCATGGTTTACTCCAAGTACTCGAGTGTTCCTGTATAGAGTGTTTCGTCAATGCCGTTTTCATCCGTCACAACCAGGGCGCCGTCATCGAGCACCGCTGTGGCTGTCATGCGCCGTCCCTTGATCCGGCAGGCGCGGCCGGGCGTGGAGCAGAGGACCCGGTACGTCGCAAACATATTGGGGTCCGCCCTCCAGGCGAAAAACGATCCCAGAAGATCCGCAAGGACCTGCTCCAGCCCAAAAGTCCGGCCTGTTTCGATTCGCAGGGACGTGGCGATAGGGGAGAGCTGCGCCGGAAAATCGCTTTCCGAATGGTTCACGTTGATTCCAAAACCCAGAACCAGGCCATTCTCCGTACCGGCCGCTTCGGCCAGAATGCCGGCCGCCTTTTTGCCGTGGAGGAGAACGTCATTGGGCCATTTGATTTCGGCGGCAACGCCCGAAACGGCTCGCAACGATTCTGCGATGGCAACGCTTAGCACTTGGACGGCACGGCACGCTTGGCCGGCTTCGGAGCCTTCCAGGACCAGGCTGGCCCAGATCCCGTTGGCATTGTCCGATTCCCACCGGCGTTCCATGCGTCCGCGGCCGGCTGTCTGGCGGCGCGCAACGATCAGAAAGGGCGGACTCTTGCCTTTCCCCAGGAGCGCGAACCCAAGCGTGTTGGTGCTGGCCGTCTCGTCCAGCAAAACAGTCTCAAGATTCAGCTTATGCCGCCGCAGATTCAAGTCAAGCAGTTGGCGATCCATGGCCGTTCTACCGTTCGATCCGAAGGCTCAGATCCAGAATTGGGGCCGAATGCGTGAGTGCGCCAATGGAGATGAAATCCACGCCCGTCAAGGCAATTCGTTTTACCATGGCAAGATGAATGCCGCCCGAGGCTTCCGTTTCCGGGCGGGGCGGCTTTTGTGCTTTCAGCCAGGCAACGGCCCGTTTCATCTGCGCGGGGGTCATGTTGTCCAGCATAATCCGGTCGATCCTGGATTCGAAGGCCTCCTTTACCTCGGCCATTGTCCGGGTTTCCACCTCCACGAAAATTCGCTCGTGCAGGTTCCGCCGAATCGCGTTCACAGCCGATTTTATGCCTCCGGCCGCGTCAATGTGATTGTCCTTGATCAGGACGGCATCGTACAGGCCCATCCGGTGGTTGGATCCGCCGCCCACCCGAACTGCCGCCTTTTCCAGATCCCGCCATAACGGGGTCGTTTTGCGGGTGTCGAGAATGCGCGCGCGCGTGCCCTTGACGGCATCGACAAAGCAGGCGGTCAGCGAGGCAATTCCCGATAAATGCTGGAGGAAATTGAGCAGAGTCCGCTCCGCCTTCAGAATCGATACGGTTCTGCCTTCCAGGCGCAAAACAGGGGCCCCGCGCCGCACCGGGCTTCCATTTTTAAGCAAAGCGACAAACCGCAGCCGCGGATCGACCATTTTGCAAATCCGCCGGGCCGCATCAAGGCCGGCGATCACGCCACGGGCCTTTGCGACCACCACGGCCCGCGAACGGTGCCGGTTGGGAAAGATCGGTTCCGAGGTGATATCCCCGCTGCCCAGGTCTTCGGCAATGGCCTGCCGGTAGCGCCAGGCTCGGTTAGAAATGCTTTTTAAATCCGAGTGTGACATCCGTCATCCTTTCCATCGATTCGCCGGAGTACTGGCCGTTGGTATCCAGAAAATATGTTCTGGCGCCCAGATCCAATTGCCATTTGCCCAGCAGGATTTCGGCCATCAGACCGGCCCTGCTTTGGTGCGCCGGGTCGAGAAGACCGCCTTCGAAATAGCCGGCGTGATATCGATCGAAGTACAGGGAGAGAGACCGGATCCTGCGCACCGCTTCCGATGAGAGCTGAATCAGAAGCCGGGTGTTGGCGTCCGCTTTGGGCCTGACGCTTTTGGCGGAATCATAAGCGGCAAGATTGCGGAAATGCGAGAACGCAACGGAAGACCCCTTAAGGAGATTGCGCTCGATCTGAAACTTCACGCCCTTTGCCGCGTGATTGTCGATCAAGCGCTCCTGCATGGTGACCACGGTGGAATCGGCCAGAAACCGCGCGCGCTCCTCGGCCCAGAAGCAATTGTAGTACGGCGACACAAAGCGGTCGTTGTGCGTGCGAACCTCGCCCAGCAGGCGCCAATCGTGAAGATGCAGGCTGATTCCGGGCACGATGAGCCCGTAGCCGATGTTGCCCTCGTCCGGCGCAAGGAGCTGCGAAAACCCAAAATACATCTGAAGCCATACCGGAGGATGGTAGAAGATGTTCCAGGTGGCCTCAATCTCGTATTGGCTCAGCGGCTTTGACTTCTGGGCCGGGAACTCGTATTCCCTTTGCAGGAAACCGGCGTCGCCCGGGTGCAGTCCCTTGGTCTGGTCCATGTCGAGCATATAGGCCAACAGAAGAGAAAAAAGGCCGTCATCGTATTGAAGATGGGAGATCAGCGCGTCGCCGGTTGTGAGATTGGGGACAACCAGCCCCAGGGTCCAATTGGTCAATGTTATTCCGGCCTGAACCCCGGACCTTTGAACGGCCGCTCTCGGCAGATTGTTTGAGAAATCCTCGACGGCAAGCCCATAGCCCAGGGTCAAAGGCTGGATAGCGCCCGCCGCCACATAAAAGGGCAATCGTGAGGGCGCAATCTGAATTTTTTGGAGCTTCTCCAGGATTGCGTCGAGGGAATTCCATTCTCCCGCCCCGACCTGGCCGTCGGTCGAAGGCGCAAAGGGAAGCTCCATCACGATTTCAAGCGCGCGCCATTTTAGGCCGGACTTGGCCGCGAAAAAGGGATAGACGGTTTCGTTGAAGAGGCCCGCGCGGACATCGCCCCCAACCATGCGCTCGAACACGAACACCTGGCCGGGTTCGGGCGGCCGCGTATAGATCCGGTTTTGGACCGCTTCGTTTTCCGCGATCTTCTCGATCACGAAGTTCATGTCAAAAGGCGATTTGAGTTGGGGCTTTTCGACCTGGGGCTTGCGGTAGGGCGCTTTCCCCACTGCGCCGCTGGCCTTGATGCGCGCATCGGCCGCGCTGACCGCCTTGACGGGTTTGACACCGGTCTCCTTGATTTGCGTCTCGACATATTTCTCGCCGAAAAACCGGCCCAGAATCGAAACGTGCGTTGTCGTAAGAGGATTGGGATTGGACGGGATCCGGTTGGCTTCGATCACCGACGTGGAGCCCGGAATGAGTTGGACCTCGCCTTTGAGGACCAGATTTCTCACTTTTACGTCTCCCGCAAGCACCTGAAAGCCGCTTCGGCCCGTTTTTTCCTCCACCACTGTGCTGAATGTGGAAGCCTTCGTCGAGGTCGAGGCTGTTGTGGTATAGACCGTGAATTCGATATTGGTCACGATTTTCGAGAGGATGGCACCCTCGAACAGGGTTATTGAGAGGACGGGAAGGGCCCGTTTGGAGCGGCTCAGATTGATCAGAACCTTGCTGTTCGAACCAATGACGATCTGGTTTATGCGCTCGGCCCGCAGCACAAGTTTTGAGCGATATCCCGTTTTGACTACATCGTTGTCGTTGATGACCTCGTCGCCCTTCATGGGGCGCCAGCGCCGTTCGCCCTCCATCTGGATCTGCGCCGTGCCTTCCATTTCCTGGACCGTAATTTCGGCCCAGGCCGGCGGCGCGGCCATTGCAGCCAGAAGTAGAATCGACCCAAGGCGAATGCGTGAGCCGGTGCGGATCAAGAACGCTCCCGACGCCGGAGTTCCCGTATGGCCAGGGCAGCCGCGCCAATCACGCCTGTTTTGGACCCCAGTGTGGCGGGAACCACAGCCAGTTCCATCAGCGGGGACCGGCAGGCATTTCGCTTGATTACGGAGCGCATGGGTGCCAGGATAAAATCGCCGGCATCGGAAATGCCGCCGGCCACCACAATGGCCTGCATGTTGAGGATGTTGAACATCGTGGTTGCCGCATATCCCAAAATCTCTCCGGTCTCCCGCAGGACTGTTTTAGCGATCTCGTCGCCCTGCATTGCGGCTTCATGGATCAGAAGGGGCGAAAGGGCCTGGCCGGCCTCTTTCTGTCGGCGCAAAAGCGAGGAGGATGGCGCGGCGGCAAGCAGTTCGGCCGCCCGTTCGACGATGCCCGCGATCCCCGCGTAGCGCTCCAGACAGCCGTTTGCCCCGCAGTTGCAGTGCTTGCCGTTGGGAAAAACAAGAATATGGCCAATCTCGCCCGCGGCGAATCCGGTCCCTTTGTAGAGTTCTCCATTTAGCACAATTCCACCCCCGACACCCGTACCAAGCGTCATCAAAACGAAATCGCTGTAGCTGGTCCCGGCCCCAAATGTGGCCTCGCCGATGGCCGCGACGTTGGCGTCATTTTCGGCCCATGAGGGCAATCCCGATGTTTCCTCGGCGAGGTGGGCGATATTTTGAGAACCCCATCCCGGAAACTGGGGTGGATCGATCACGTTGCCCCGGTTGTCGACGATGCCGGCCGAACCGATCCCAATGGCCGCCACGTTCTCGGTGTTCTGTTCGGCCTGTTTGAGAATCTCGCGGATAGCCTTCGCAATGTTCCCCTTAATGATGGCCGGGCCTTTGTCCGACTGGGTCTCGGTTTTGGCTTCGCGTGTGATCTCCCCCTTGTCCGAAACCACTGCGGCTTTGATGGAACTGCCGCCGATATCAATGCCAACGTAGAATCTGCTCATGCTTGCGCTCCTTTTTCCGATCCGTGGAATTGTCTGGGCCGGCTTGAACCGACCGCTTGTTAAATAATCTTATCCTCGAAAACATGAAATCAAGCCTGGGCGCATAGCAAAGAAAATAGTGGGGGACCGCGAAAGAGATATTTTAAGCCGCGAATCCAGCGAAAAAAGCCCATGTTGAAGGAACTTTGCCCTGTTTTGTATTTTGCTCTATTGCCTTTGGTCTGCAATTGCGAGAATGGCGGAACTGGCATACGCGCTGGACTTAGGATCCAGTCCCTCATGGGTTGAGGGTTCAACTCCCTCTTCTCGCATGAACCCTTATTGAGGATCCTCGCAAGGCTGCAAGGATCTTCTTTCACGAGAGGCAACTATACAGCGGGACAAACACCCTTGCCTTAATCCTCTCCCATCAAAGGGAGAGGAGAGAGTCCCCTCGCCACTCGGTGGGAGAGGGCCAGGGCAAGGGGGTCGTGAATAGTTACCACGAGAGGAATATTAATCTGCAAGTGCGGGCTAAACCGCGGCAAGCCGCGGGAAACCCGTCTGCGTGTTCAAGGAGCGAAGAGTGAAGGTTAATGTGTCCGAACCGACAGTCAGCAAACGCGTGCTCGACATCGAAGTGCCCGCGCAGGATGTGGACCAGGAATTCCAGAAGAACGTGACGCAGTATCAGCGGACGGCCCAGGTACGGGGGTTTCGTCCGGGCAAAGTGCCGCGCGAAATCATTCTTACGCAATACAAAGACGCCATCATGGGCAAGACCGTCGAAGACGTTGTTAATCAGTCCTATGAGAAAGCCTGCAAAGAAAAACAGTTCGTGCCGGTGAGCATTGCGCGGATCGAAGAAGTTGACTTCGGTGAGGGCAAGCCGCTTAAATTCAAGGCGGAGATCGAGATCGATCCGCCGGTCGAGTTGAAGAAATACACCAAGCTGGGCGTTAAGGCGGACAAGGTCGAGGTCAAAGACGATGATGTCAACGCCATGGTCCAGGACCTGCGCGAGCGCCTGGCGACCTACAACAAGGTGGACAGGCCATCGCAGAATGGCGACTACATTAAGTATGAATACGAGAAGATCGTGGTGGACGGCCAGCCCCGCAGTGACTATCGCAACCCCACCTATCCCGTGCCCATTGGCGAAGCGAAGATCAAGGAAT
>CAYVZU010000100.1:0-15081 GCA_964455935.1 uncultured Fibrobacterota bacterium | reverse complement strand
CCGGGCGTTTCGTGGACGCTTGCGGACCAGGCGTTCGAACTCCAGAATGGCTTGAGGGTACTCGGCCGCGCGATAGTATGAGAATCCAAGATTCATGGGATAATCCCAGCAAAGCGGGTCGGCCGCAAGCGCCCGGACAAAATGGGACACGGCCGGACTATAAAGGCCCTGGCGCAGAGACAAGAGGCCTTGCAGATTCAAAGCACCAGCGCTCCGGGCTTGGTCGCGGTCGAAAGACTCTACGATCTTGAGGGCCAGGTCATCCTGCCGGTTATCGAGATAGGCCATGCCAAGATCGAGCCGGAAAAGAGTCCGGCGGCCATCCAATTCCAGGGCTCGGTAGAACGACGCAATCGCCTCATTGCGTTTTCCGGTCCGCAAATAGCCCAGCCCCAGAAGATGATGAGCCTCGGCAAATTGCTCATCCAGCGAAACGGCCCGCAGCAGCGCGAATACAGCGGCCGAGTAGCGTGCCCGTTTCAGGTTGCCGTATCCCGCCGCGTAGGAAGAATAGGCCGCCGGAAGCGCCGTTGTTACGGCATAAAGTCGCTGCCGGTCCTGCCGCCCCAGCGAACAGCCCAGCCCGGCCGCGGCCCGGCGGCAGACGTCGGCGGTCAACTGCTGCACGGACTGAACCGCCCCCTGCAGCCGCGCGGTATCGATATCGCCGCCCGGCCGAAGACTTCGCACCCGCAGGTCCACTTCAATGCGTTCGCCTTTTACGCGGTATTGTCCGCCCACGACGTAATCGAGACACCAGAGATTCCCCCACAGGCTGTCCAACGGCGCCACCCGGTTCAGCATAACCCCGGCTGTCTCGGGAACGGGCTGAAAAAAGGGCCACAGGATTGTGCCGGGCCATTGCTCGATGTTGCGCCTGCAGGTTTCCTCCAGGGCATGGCCGATCCATTCCCATTTGCGAACGAGCGGATCCGGCTCGAACGGAAGCAGCAGAATGGTTTTATCCGCATGCGCCAGACCGGCGCAGACAAGGAGGACAGGGAAAAGAAGGAGAGTCGTGAGTCGTGAGCTGTGAGTTGCGGGTTGTGAATTGGACGACGGAGAACCGCAACGATCCGGTGTTTTCGTTCTCGTGTTTGGAATCCTCATGTTCAACGACTACGCTGCGAGCATAAATGGGAAAAAAACGAAAACAGGAAATTCTTGACAGGATGGCAGGACGGTTCTCCTGTTTTTGGAATCCCAACCATCCCGCCATCCTGTCCAAATTCCTTCCGGCCGCGACGGCTTAGGCTCTGGCTATCAACTGACGACTGACGCCTCACGACTCACCACTCCTTCAGAACGGCCAAAACCGGAGCACGGCCCCGGTGACCAGAGGTACCAGGAGATTGTCGTTAATGGGAATGGGCGCCAATTCAAGGACTGCGGTAAGCAGAGCGGCTGCAATTCCCTGCGCGGCCGGAACTCGCGGAAAGGCGATCCAAAACAGGATGCAGACCCCTGCGCAGGCCAGGGTTCCCTCGATGCTCTTTTTGCCGATGCGCGTCCGTCCGAAGTTGATGCCGACAAGAGCCGCGGCCGCATCGCCCAGAATGATGAAGGACAGGCTGATAAAGGATACATCGCGGCTGTAGAGGAAAAGACAGGCCAGGCCGGCTACAAAAAGGTATGTCGCGCCCGTGAAGCGCCTCTTTTCTTCGGGCCGCAGAAAGCGCCGCAAGTGGCGCTCGAACAGGGCGTTGATGACGCGGTTGCGTGTGCGGGTGAATTCCAACAGAACCGAGACGGTCGTAAGCAGCACCAGCGCCGAAGCGGAAACCGGCCGGGGAAGATGGTAAATCCCAAATGGAATGGCCAGCGCCAGAATGTGAAGAAGCTTGCGGTAGAGCTCGTTTCTCTTCACGGTTGACTCCTTCGCAGGCCCTTGGCGAAATACGTGAAGGAAGAATACGTGGGTTCGAGGCGCACAAACAGTTCGGGTCCCGCGCAGGCCGATGCGGGGATCCGGTTCTCCCCGGTATTGACCCATCTCCGTTTCAGGCCGAAGCAGGTATCGTTGGCCTTGGTGGTGTACAGCGTTACATACGAGGGCTCCTGGGCAAACAGATCCAGGCGAAGGCGGCCTTCGGCGGAGCGCACAGCCAGGTCGCGGCAATCGGTACCGATCCAGTAGTATTGGGCCCCGGACTTTTCGGCGACAAAAACCTGGCCGAAGCGCCGCCAAATCGAAATTCCCCGCGGCTGAAGAAATTCCCGGTCGCCCGTTCCAGCGCGGCCAAAGGATCCCAGAAATGAAAGATTGCGGTCGAACTTCAAAACGCGTCCATTGCTGTAATCGGTTGCGTAGACCTGATTGTGGAAATCCAGGCACAGATATTCATAGCGCACATCCGCCCCGGGCTGATCGGATGTGTGGGCCAGGCGCCGTCCCTGAAAGTCAAACTTCTGAATCCGGCGATGATTCTGATCGATCACATACAACGCATTTTCGCGGCGCATAAAAAATCCGGCCTTCCGGTCCGACACAGCGATCTGCGTGGGTTCGCTAAGGCCCTGGCTCAACACCCGGACACAGTGCCCAAGACTGTCAAGAATCTGAATCCGGTTGTTTCGCGTGTCGGCCACGTACAACCTCCCATCCGAGTCCGCGGCGATCCCTTGAGGCGAACGGAACTGGCCTGGCTTTGTCCCGCGCGTGCCCAAGGCGCGCCGCCATTCCACGTTCGACTTGGGATTGAACAAGTGCACGATGCGGTGGTTCTCCGTATCGGCGATGTAGACATTGCCGGTCTCATCGGCTGCAATTCCTTTGGGGGAACGGAATTCGCCGACGCCCGATCCTTTCCGGCCATAGCCCGTGATGCCATACATGGAGGTGTTGTAGATGATCTGATTGCGGCCCGAATTCACGCCATAAACAGTGACCTCGTCATCGTCCTTGGGCGTTGCGGGATCATCGCGCGAATGCATGCGCACGCACACCAGGCCCTGCGGATCGTCGAAAGAGGCCAACGGTCCCAGAAACAGTTTCAACTTGGTTTGCGTAGCCTTGCGGATGCCGTAGCTGTGCAAATAGGGAGGAAAAACCAGCAAAGAAGGCTGGCTCTCGGGCGCAATTTCCAATGCCTGGGCCAGAACCGCGGCGGCCAAAACGAACAGGGCAACGACATTCATTTTGAAAAAATACAATATAATCAAATAGAGGCCCGCCCAAACTCTGGATCGGCGTCTTCATGCTCGACAACCATGTTTCTTGCGCAAATGGGCCAAGGAGTCCTGGCGCGTCGAGCTGAATTTCCTCTGACATGTTTTCCGCCCGTGTGCGCCTACTATCGATTTAAAGTATCTTTTCTCCCTATGCGAATCCTCCTGACCAACGACGATGGAATCCACAGTCCGGGGCTTTGGCATTTGCACAAGCAGCTCAGCCCAAAGCACCGGCTTACCGTGGTCGCCCCCAGGAACGAGCAGAGCGGAATTGCCCATGCCTTCACGCTGCATACGCCGCTTCGGGTGAATCCGGTCCGGCTCGATGCCAAACGCCGCGGCTGGGCTGTGCTTGGAACCCCGGCCGATTGCGTTAAAATCGGCATTACCCGGATCATGAAAGCAAAACCCGACCTTGTCATTGCCGGAATCAACCCCGGCGACAACGCGGGAATCAGCCACTACTACTCAGGAACCGTGGGCGCCGCGCGCGAGTCTGCGCTTCTGGGAATTCCGGCCATCGCGGTCAGCGTCTCGCTGATTGACGATGCACAATTCCGCGCCGCGGCGCGATTCCTCGATTCGCTGATCTCCGCCCTGCGTTCCTTCCCCAAAAAGGAAGTGCTGCTGCTCAATGTAAACTTCCCGCCCGTGCGGCCCGAGAAAATCAAAGGAGTCCGCATTACGCGCCAGGGCTGCGCCATGTTCAAAGACCGCTATCTCCAGCGCACCGACACCCGGGGCGGCCGATACTATTGGATCCTGGGCGACAAACAAAGCTCGGATTTTGCGGGCGATTCGGACGACCGCTCTCTTGGGGAAGGCTACATCACCATCACGCCCCTGCGTGTGGATGCCACCCACGACGAAGTCCGAAGCCAACTGGCCGATCGCCTTGGCACGGCTTTTCCGCAGTGGAGCGGCCGCCCAGCCAAACGGAAATGACCGCAATCTCCCGCCGCATCCCCGAACTCGTTGCGCCCGCCGGTTCGCTCGACACCTTCTGGGCGGCCCTGGAATCCGGCGCCGATGCCGTGTACATGGGTTTTGCGGAATTCAGCGCCCGCAAACGGGCCCGCAACTTTTCGCAAGAGGAGTTCCGGGATGCCGTTCTGGTGGCCCATCGCCGCGGCAAGCGCGTGTATGCGGCGCTCAATACGCTGCTATTCGACCGCGAACTGCCCGATTTTATTAATGCGGCCTCGTTTCTCTCCGAAATCGGCGTGGATGCCGTCATCCTGCAGGACCTGGGCGCTCTCCACCTGCTGCGCAGGCTTTTCCCCTCGTTGCGAGTTCACGCTTCGACCCAGATGTTCTGCCACAACAGCCAGCAGGCCCGCTTTCTGAAAGACGCGGGGGCTTCGCGCATTGTGCTGGCCCGCGAGCTTTCGATTTCCGAGATCGCCCTCGTTGCCAGGAAGGTTCCTCTGGAATATGAAATCTTCGTGCACGGTGCGCTTTGCTTTGCCTTTTCGGGCTGCTGCCTGTTCTCGGCCCGGCTCTTTGGAGAGTCCGGCAACCGGGGCGAGTGCCGCCAGCCCTGCCGCCTGCGGCTTTCGGAGGGTCCGGCCCCCTACCCGTTCTCGATGAAAGACCTTAATGCGGCGCCGGCGCTGGAGTCGCTGCTTGCCCTGGAGCCCGCTGCGCTGAAGATCGAAGGCCGGCTCCGAAACCCGGCTTATGTAAGCGCCATTGTGTCGTATTATCGAAGCGCGCTCGACGCATATGCCCAAAACAGACCTTTGCCGCCCTCGGGCTTTGAACCGGGAATTCAGCGCAGCACATCCAGTGGATACTTGAGCGGAAAATGGAACTACTCCACGCTGGTCGATTCCCAGGCCACCGGCACGCTGGGCCGCCGCGTGGGATGCGACGTCCGCTTCGAGCGCGGCCGGGTGCTGTTCACCTCATGGAAGGCTTTGAATAAGGGCATGCGCCTGCGGATTCAGGATACGGCCGGACGCAATTGGATCGAGGGATCGCTCCTGGCATTCCATCAGACGCAGAAGGGAAAAGAATTTCAGGTCCGTTGGGAACACAGCAAAGCCCTTCCGCAGAATGCGCCCAGCGATCTGGCGGTTTTTTTCATTGGCATGGCCGGCGACTCGGCCGCGCCCGCCCAAATTCGTAATGAACTTCGCGGCCTTAAGCCGTTTAGCTTGGAGATCGACGCCGTGTTCGAAGCGGACAAAATCCGGATCAGGGCCGCGGACGCGCGCCTGGGATTTGCCTGGGGAAAAAAATTTCAGCAACAGGTCCAGGTGGAGAAGCAGCTCGAAATGCGAAAGCCCGAAATCGAGACCCTGTTCCGCGAAACCGGCGAAACCCCGTTTGCCGTGCAAGAAGTCCGGCTGGAAATGGATGGGGCCAATGTCTGGACTTTCAAGGAGCTTCGCAGTGTGCGCAGGACTTTTTTTGCGGAGTTCGCCAAACTGCATGAAGAGCACCTGCGCCAGACACGCGCGACCCGGAACGAGCGGCTTGCAGCAATGCTGGCCGAAGAAGCTCCGGCACCGGTCTTTCCAATGGACGCCGTATCACTGGAATTATCAACGGAACCAATGGACCCCAAAGCACTGCTCTGCCTTCCCCTTTTTGTTCCAGAGGAGAAGCTTAACAAATGGCACAGCCGCATTCGTTCATTGATTGAACAAGGCTGCCGCAGATGGGTTCTGCCCACCTACGGTTGGCTGGCGCTCTTCTCCGAATTCAAGGATTTGGAAATCTACTGCGGCCCGTTTTTCTACGCAGGAAACACACCCGCCCGCCAATTCCTGAAAATCTGGAAACCCGCAGGGATATTCAATTCGGCCGATCCCAACCAGTCGCCATCCCAGCCCATAGACGGCCCGCTACTGATCACGCGCATTCGCCTGCCCGATTCCAAATGGCAATACAAGGACCGCGAGATCACGGTAAAGCATTGCGGTGATTACGACGCGCTGTTTCTGACCTGACCTGTCTTGCACAAGTGTGTGCCGCCCCTTCGAACACCGCCCAAAGGTCGCTTGTCCCATTCAGGGTTTTGTTAATCTCGTTATCCTCCTCCGTATAAGCATCCCCACTTGGCACAGGCTTGCCACAATGGCACAGGCTTCCGCCTGTGGATCCCCCTCGGCGGGAAAGGACTGGGGTGAGGGGGTTCTTTATCACGACACCCATGCCGATCCCGCCCGACCAGAAGCTCTTGGGCACAACAATGTGGGGGAATGGTCGTCTGCAGTCCGGCTGATGCGCTCTAAAAAATGGAACGCGAACACGGAATGCTATCAGGAAACCAAACAACATTCCTCACGGTCGGGAGCTTGGGTGGCTTATACTTTTATGTTGCTTGAAGTTACCAAAATATATACGTTTTCTTTTATACATGACTCTGGAGCGGTCTAAAGTATTTATTCCCGGACAGCATAACAATAGGTTCGGGGGCTATGAAATGAAAACACTTCTTCTTGTCCTCTGCTTCTTTGCCTTCCTATTTGCGCAAGAGGTGAAGCGGCCATCCATAGGCCGATATCCCAAAGATGATGCCTGCGCCGTAGTCAGCATGCTGCAACAAGATGGTTTCGTTCACATTTGGCAAGGCGTTGATGAATGTACGCAGTACGCACGCATCAAGATATGGGGATTAGATGGGCGCGCGTTCGAAAGCCAACTTGATGATGATTCCATTCCTGAAGTCGTCATAGTTTCCCATGACAATCCCGGCCGTCACAGCACAGTCCAAATTATCGATTTCAACGGCCATTCATACACAGTGTGGCAGTTCGCATCGGACGGCGAGCCCAAAGTCAGGGCTGGCCTTATTTATTTCGCAAAACGTGGGCCTGCAAGCGCGAACATTAAGTATGTGGCGTGTCGTTTTAAGCCGAAGCATGGCCTGGAATTCGTGAAAGATGCCCCCGAACCAACCAATTAACGGGGGACGCGGGGCGCCCAACTGCTCTTTGCTCGCGGCAGTCGCTCGAAGACTCGCTCTGTCTTGCGCTCGCAACTGACCGCAGTTGGGCTCAGCGGAAGTGCTGGTGGCGGGTTAGGCAAAACGTGGGCATACCGCGCCCGTCATCTTGGCCGTTATGCCCAACAAAAAACAAGGAGGAATGATGGCGAAGGCTTCGGGGTTATTCGTCTTCTTCTGCTTGGCTTCAATCTTATTTGCAGATGACAACCCCACGTTCAATAACGGGGTCGGCTGGGACAATGGCCTTTCCTACCGGCGGTACGTAATTCCAGGACTGTGGGCAAGTTCAATCGTAAGCGGTTCGGCCCGCAAGTCGGCTTCGGTTGATACGACCGTTGAAACCAGATACTACACGCAGGATTCGGCAGAAACGACGATTGAGACCGAACACGATAGTTCTGCAATATATAGCGGCACCATCAGAATTGAACTGGGCAAAGAAATGGTTCGCCGCAAATTGCTTGGCCTGAATGCAATTGCCTTTGGGGCCTATACCTACCAGAAAGACCGTTCGAAACACGAAGGTACAAGCACCGGTAATCGAACCAATTCCCGTAATATTCTTTCAGCTGGAATGGGATTAGAGCCAGTAGTTTGGATTTCTAACGCACTCTCTATTGGGACAGATTTTGGGTTTCAATACCTTTACACATTCGGCCATGACACCCAGAGCAGCTCGGATATCTATCGCACCCATTCATTGGAAAGCCCCATCGAAAGTCACGAATTCGAATCGTTCGGTAGAGTTTCATTAACCGCCGGGCTAAACGCATTCTTCTGGTTTTAGGGCGATGCTCGAAAGGATGCCAAGTCGGGCATAACCGGTTGCTGAATGGGCTGACGCGGGGCGCCCAACTGCTTTCTGCGCGACGGGGGGCCTGTTCGAGTGATTTGATGGTGTGCCACGGTCACCCTTGACCGTGCGGTTCGATCTTGGGTAATTCAAACCAAAGGGAAATCGCGTCAACATTCGCTGTGGCCTATCATGCGTTTATGCTGATGATCTCTGTCGGTTCAAAACAAAGGCACACTGTCCGGGGGACAGTGGCACACGGCAGAACGGGCCACCCGTCGCACATTATCTTCACGATATGCCGCAAGAAGCCAATATTTTTTGCTTTGACTTATTAAACTTAATAATGTAGATTTGGATTGTGTGGCACATAAGAGAACATCCCGATGTGGGCAAGGCCTGTGCAACGCTACCGGTTTCCATTGTAAAGAAATACGAGATTTGGAAATCAATCGTCTTTCGGCATGGGCCGGCCAAACTACGGGAGTTCCCAGGTTTTCATGATGAAAAGCTACTGGGTACTCGGATGGGACAGCGGTCGTCCCGTTTGAGCCTGCAATACAGGGTGATTTATAGAGTTGAGAAGAATATTGTAGCAGTCTTCGTTTTGGAAATAACCCCGCACAAATATTAGGAGAAGAACTATGAAGCGAAAAAACATCCACGCGGAATTTGTGCCAGCGCGTCCTCACGCGGTACCTACCACCGGGGAGGCAATAAAGATGCTGCGCGAACTCAAAGGCTGGACACAAGAGGAACTGGCAAAACGCTCCGGTATCGGCGCAACAAATCTAAGCTTGCTCGAGCACGACAGAATTGAGATCGGGAAACGGCGAGCCGAGCAGCTTGCCAAAGCGTTCGACATCCACCCCGCAATCATCATGTTTCCCGAATACGAAGCAGAAGAAATTCGAAGAGCGGCATAGCCAATACTTGAAGCTGAATTTCCCTGCGCGGCGGCCGCGCAGGGAAGGCGTAGTTGGCTCGTGTCCTATTCTGCACTCGCGATCAAGTGCAGTCACCGTATTTGGTCGATATGCGGCCGCCTCTAATCAGCTTAACAAGGCCGTTTGCCTCATTGCCCTGCTCCCTCGCTTCCAACCGTATGGACAACTCTCCCAAGGCGAAAGTATCTTTTTGTCATGAAAGAGCATCTGGACGGTTTCCTGCGCCACTTGGGCCTCGAACGACGGCTATCGCAGCACACAATCGAGGCCTACCGGAGCGACCTTCTTCAGTTTCTCGTATTTGCCGGGGAGCGGTCCCGCGGCAACGAAGATCCGGCCACGCTGATCAATCGAAATTGTGCGCGGGACTTTCTGGGCTCGTTGATTCGCAGCGGACTTGCCAAACGCAGCGCGGCGCGCAAGCTCGCCAGTCTCAAAACCTTCTCGAAATATCTTCACCGCGAGGGAGTTCTCGGCCGCAACCCCCTTGCTTCGGTTTCAGCGCCAAGGCTCGACAAGCCCCTGCCGCAATTTGTTCCGGAAAAGCCAATGGAGGAATTGCTCGACGGCCCCACGCAGGGCACGCTGACCGAATTGCGGGACCGGGCCGTGGTGGAGCTGTTCTATGGTTCGGGCATGCGGTTGTCGGAGCTGGCCGGCCTCACGGCCGGAGCGGTTCTCTTTTCGGATGGGACACTCACCGTGCTGGGCAAGGGAAACAAGGAACGCAGGCTGCCGTTGACCAAGGTCTCGGAAATCGTCTTGCGCCAATACCTTCGAAAACGCGGCACCGTCGATCCTCAGGGTCCGCTCTTTGCCAATGCGGCGGGCAATCCCCTTACGGGCCGAACATTGCAGCGGATCGTCCGGCGCAGGCTGGCGGCCGTGACCGGCCTTAAGAAAAAAAGCCCGCACGTTCTCCGCCACACCTTCGCGACGCATTTACTCAACGCCGGAGCCGATCTGCGCGCCGTCAAGGAATTGCTGGGACACGCCAGCCTGGCCACGACCCAGGTTTACACCCACGTGACAACCGAACGCCTGCAAAAGATCTATAGGCAGGCCCATCCACGGGCATAGCCATGAACGAACCGCGCGGACGAATTCTCATTGTCGATGACGAACCCATCATCCGGGGCATGCTCAAGACCGAGCTGGAGGAATCCTTCGAGGTCGAGGCTGCCGGCAATGCCGCCGAGGCCCTGGAAAGGTGCCGCAACAACGCCTACGACCTGGTGATCTCGGACATCAACATGCCGGGCACCAAGGGTTACGATTTGCTGGCCGAGGTAAAGCGGACCTGGCCCAAAACGCGCGTGGCCCTGATCACGGCCTACAATGTGGACGACTATGTCCGCATGGCCAAAGACCATGGCATCTCGAACATCATCCCAAAGACCACGCCGTTCAACTTCGACGAACTCAACACCCTTGTCAGGGGGCTGGTCACCGAAGACATCTTTGGAATCGAGCGGCAAATGAAGAAGCCCTTCGAAATCGTCAGGCAATACACGGTCACGCAATCCGACGATATTCCCGTTGTGGAAAACGACATTATGGGTCAGGTGACCCGCTTCTTCCGGGAAGAACGATTCTTGCGCGTGTTGCTGGAGGAGGCAATCTCCAATGCCGTCTACCATGCCCCCGTCAACGAGCGGGGCGAGACCAAATACAAAAAGCACTCGCGCGTGGTGCTTGCGCAGGACGAATATGTCGATATCTTCCTGGCCCGCGACGAGGAGAAATACGGGGTTTCGGTCATCGACAAGTCGGGAGCGCTCTCGAAAGAAACGGTCCTCTACAAAATCGACCGCAACATTCACGGCGACGGCGTGCTGGACGAAAACGGCCGGGGCATTCACATGTCGCGGCTGTACTCGGACCGGCTCATCATCAATCTTAAGCCGGGCGTGAAGACCGAAGTTATCTTCCTCAACTACTACGAAGACAAATATCTCGGCTACAAGCCCCTCTACATCAACGAACTCTGATTTTCAAAATCGGACCGGAGTATTCCACGACCCCGGTCACTCCAACGGTTGCCGCCGTTTGAGCCATTTTCCATATTAAACAGAGTCACAGCCCACAGCGCCCGTCCGGCTAATGTCCGGACTGGACCACCGTGGGCGGACAGCTTGGAAACTTGCAGGAGGAAGGCTATTTTTCACTCAAGAATGTCACATCGTTTTCTCCTGGCTCTGCTTGCCTGCCTGATCGCCTTCTGCTCGGGCAACAAGAGTACAAAAGCTTCCGGCACGGCCTTGCGCATCGATGCGGGCCAGTCTGTCGATCCCGCCGCCCTGCCCGAGATCAAGGACCTCTACGGCGAAGCAAGCGCCCTTCTGGACCGGGGCCTCGAAATGGCGCAGAACCAGGAATGGGACCAGGCGCATCAATCCCTTGAGAAAGCCCTGGAAATCATCAGCCGCATCGAAATTCGCGATCAAACCGATCCGCGCATTGCGGCCGCGGTGGACACGCTGCGCCGCAAAACGCTTAACGCCGCCGAATACGTTCTGCCCCATGTGCGCCATCTCGCGGGCGAGGTGTCGATGGAGGCGGTCGAAGAAAAGCTGGAAGAGGACATGGCCCGGGTCGGCGACACACTGCCCGACACCACGGTCACCGAGATCTTCGCCGATACCGGGATTTTCGACATCCCGTTGGTCTACAACCGCCGGGTCGAGAGCTGCATTCGCTTTTTCCAGACCACGGGCCGCGCACCATTCCAACTATGGATGCAGCGCATGGGACACCATCGCCCGCTCATCTCCCGCAAACTGCGCGAAGCGGGAATGCCGCAGAATCTGATATACCTGGCCATGATCGAGAGCGGCTTCAACTGCCGGGCCTATTCCCGTTCGCACGCCGCGGGACTGTGGCAATTTATTCCAAGCACGGGCAAAAACTATGGGCTTCACCAGGATTGGTGGATCGACGAGCGTTATGATCCGGAAAAGGCCACGGATGCCGCCATTGCCTACCTGAAGGATCTTTATGAATTATTCGGCGATTGGCATCTGGCCATGGCCGCCTACAACGCGGGCGAAAACGGAATCCGCCGGGCGCTGCGCAAAAGCCGGTACTCCGATTTTTGGAATCTTCCGCGCCGGTCCATTAAACCCGAAACGCAAAATTATGTCCCAAAGATTATTGCGGCCACCCTGATCTGCAAGAACCCGGCGCAATACGGATTCGATTCAATGCCCCCCTTTGGGGCCGTGGAATTCGATACGGTTTTGGTTGAGCATTGCATCGCACTCGATACCCTGGCCTGGTGCGCCAATACGAACCTCGATACACTGCGGTTTCTCAACCCCAGTCTTCGGCGTTTCTGCACGCCACCCCATATGAGTCCATTTGTGATGCGTGTGCCGGCGAGCACGGCGGCGCAGTTTCGCACCCGGTACGCGGAACTCGGCGACAGCGCCTTCATTTCCTGGACCCGGCTCGAAGCACAGCAGGAACAGCTGATTTCCGAAATCGCGGCGAACTCCGGGACCACGCCCGAGTTTCTTATGGCCCTCAACGCGCTGCCGGGCCCGCGCATTCAGGCCGGCGCCCGGCTGTTGATTCCCGCCCGCGGAAGAGCGCAGGAAACCGAAATCGTGGAGCAACTGTCCCGGATTGTGGAAGCCCGAAGGGGTCGCTATTCGGAGCCTCCGCCCGGCCGCAAAAAGGTCTATTACCGAATCCGGCCCGGCGATGTACTGGGCAAAATCGCGGAGCGCTTTGGGGTCACGGTCGCGCAAATCCGGGAATGGAACGGGTTGCGTTACCACAGCCAGATCATCGCGGGAAAATCGCTGGTGCTTTTTGTGCGCGACCGCCGGAGCGCGGCGACCTCGCCCGGCCCGGGACCGGGACAGATCGTTGTCCCCGGAGGCAGCTATACCGTGCGTCCCGGCGAAACGCTTTGGTCCATTGCCCGGCGTATGGGTGTTCCGGTCCGTGCCCTGGCCGAACTTAACGGCCTGGATAACGCTTCCCGAATACGAGCGGGCATGGTCCTGCGCGTTCCCGGCAACACCCCCCAGCCGCAAGATAAACCGGGACAGCGGAAAATTCTTTACGAAGTTCGAACCGGCGATACGGTCACATCCATTGCGCAAAACTTCAACTTGCGACCGGCCGATGTGCTGCGCTGGAACAATCTCAACACAAGCAGTTTGATCAAACCGGGCAATCTTATTACTTTATGGTTGCCTGCGGGACAAGCAGCCAATTGAGAAAAGGCTTCAGGCTGCGGACTTCAGTCCACAGCCCCAGACTTGAATTTCATTTGTAATTACATAGGTTCCCATGAAACCACAGAGAGAAATCCGAGTTAAGAATGAGAACACAAAGGGAAATCTTTCTGGCGCGCACCGCGCCGGAATAGATCTTTTCCCACTCTGTGTCCTCTTCTCCGACCTCAGTTTTCCTCTGTGGTTTCATGATTCCTTCGAGAGACGTGAATAGCTGTTTTTATTTTATGCATTTCCCGGTCTGCCTGAGGCCTGTAGCCTGATTTATGACCCCTCGCGCAAGACACATCCTCATTTTCCTGTTCGCCGTCTCCGTGCTGTTCGGCATTTTATTCGCTCTAAACCGCGCCCGCACCGGTGTCCGTCGTTCCTACAAAGAGTTGATCAGCCTGGAAAGCAAGGTGGGTCTGATCCGCGTAGAAGGCGCCATCGAGAACTCGGAACCGATCGTGGACCAGTTCGAAGACCTGCGGCTCGATCCTTCCATCGCGGCGCTGGTGGTCCGGGTCAACAGCCCGGGCGGCGGAGTTGCGGCGGTGCAGGAAATCCACCAGGAACTCCTGCGGTTTCGTGATGAGGGCAAACCGGTTATTATCTCAATGGGGGGTGTGGCCGCCTCCGGCGGGTATTATCTGGCTTGCGGGGCCGATAAGGTCTTTGCCCTTCCCGGCACGGTGACCGGCAGCATTGGCGTCATCTTCGAAGTCCCAGAGACGCAGGACCTGCTCAAGAAAATCGGGGTAGGCCTGCAGGTCGTGAAATCGGGCAAATTCAAGGACACTGGAAACTTCGCTCAACGAATGTCACCCGACGAACGCAAGGTGCTTCAACAGCTGGTCGACGACACCTTCGAGCAATTCCTGGGGGCTGTCAGAAAGGGACGCGGCATGCGATCCGAAGAACTGGCCAAGGTCTCCGACGGAAGAATTTTTACCGGCCGTCAGGCCCTGTCACTGGGCCTTATCGATACTTTGGGCACTCTCAACGAAGCCGTTGAGTATGCCGGCGCGATGGCGGGAATCAAAGGAACGCCAACCGTGAAAGAACCCAGCCGAAAAGGGCGGCTAAATTGGCGCGAGCTATTTACACAAAGTCTTTGGCCGCGCCACCTGTTCCCAGCCCTGGCAAATGCCTCCCGCCCCATGCTGCGCTATCAGCTCTACTAGGTTCTTCAACAGCGCTTGTCGGATACGGTTCGCGGCTTACAGGTTCAACTTTTTGCGCAGCCTCTCAAGCTTGTCCTGAATATCCACGCGCTCCGAATGCTGCGGATCAAGCTCCAGCACTCGCACGAAGTAGTCGTGGGCCTTCTTAGGATTCTGGC
Organism: uncultured Fibrobacterota bacterium; assembly: GCA_964455935.1. GTDB lineage: Bacteria > Fibrobacterota > CAYVZU01 > CAYVZU01 > CAYVZU01 > CAYVZU01. Next base: position 641 of record CAYVZU010000100.1, on the reverse strand, counting down.
CGGTCCGATAATACAAATAGGCGAGGTCCCGGCAGGCATTGATCATTCTGGGATTCAATGCAAGGGCATTTTCCAGAGCCTCGGCCGCCTTGCGATAGTCGCCTCCTTTATCATAGGCGGAGCCCAGGGCATAATAGGCATCGGAGTCCTGGGAATTGATCTTTACACAACGCGAGAAACTCTCGGCCGCATCCTTCAGCTTCCCTTGCGCAACGTAGACTTTTCCAAGATACAGATTGGCCATATAATGGTCGGGGTTGATGGAAAGCGTGGCCCGGAATGTTTTCTCGGCGCGTTCGTATTCCTTTTTCCGATAGTACACCACGCCTAGATTGTTGCGCGCATCCATGAAATCATTCTTCAACTCCAAAGTTTTCTTGAAGAACCCGACGGCCTTGTCCAGATTATTAAGCTGCATATGCGCTTCACCCAGCGCATTAAGAGCGGTCAATGACTTGGGGTTGAGCTCCACGGCTCTCTCCAGGGATTGGGAGGCGGCCACATAGTTCTTGGCGTCCATAAAGGCCATGCCCAGATTCATATGGGCCTCGACCGAGTTGGGGTCCAAATCGGCAGCCCGCGCGTATTGGTCAATCGCTTCGCCCGTCTTTCCTATGGATTTATAGATCCCCGCCAATTGC
>CAYVZU010000099.1:0-15143 GCA_964455935.1 uncultured Fibrobacterota bacterium | reverse complement strand
GTGGGAATGCCCATGGCCCGGTAAATAATTCCCGTGTAGAAATCGATGTTGGGATAAAGCTTTCGTTCCCTGAAGTAATCATCGCTCAAGGCGCGCTGCTCAAGCTCTTTGGCAATGTCCAGCAAAGGATCGGCAATGCGAAGCCTGGAGAGCAGTTCATCGCACAATTTGCGCGCGATATTCGCCCTGGGGTCATAGGTTTTATAAACGGCATGGCCAAAACCCATAATTCTGAATGAGTCGCTTTTGCTCTTCGCCCGTTCGATATACTTTCCCACATTACCGCCATTGGATCGAATCATCTCCAGCATTTCGATGACGGCCTGGTTGGCTCCTCCGTGCAGGTATCCCGACAAAGCGCAGATGCCTGCCGAAATCGCGGCATAGAGATTGCCGCGCGCGCTTGCGACACTGCGAACCACCAGTGTTGAACAGTTCTGCTCATGATCCGCGTGCAGGATGAGAAGTTTGTTGAGCGCATCCACGACCAGCGGGTCGGGAACGTAATTCCTGATTGGAGATGCGAACATCATGTTCAGGAAGTTGGCGCAATAGGGCAAGTCCTCTCGCGGATAGACAAATGGTTGGCCCAGGGATTTTTTATAGGAATAGGCGGCAATGGATCGTACCTTGGAAATGAGCCTTGCCGCCGTTTCATCGAAATTCTGGTCCCCTGTCATAATGTGGGGGTAAAAGCTTGAAAGGGTATTCACCATGGCGGAAAGGATCGACATGGGATGGGAGCTGGCCGGAAGCCCGATGAAGAAGTGCTGCATGTCTTCGTGGATCAGCGAATGTTCGTTGAGGAACGCGCTGAATTGCTTTTGCTCGGCATTGTTTGGCAGCTTGCCATGCACCAGCAGATAGGCCACCTCTGGGAACTTGCGGGAATTGGCAAGTTCTTCAATGTCATACCCGCGGTACCGCAGAATACCTTTTTCTCCGTCGAGAAAGGTGATTCCGCTCCGGCAGGCGGCGGTGTTGGCAAATCCTCTGTCGAACATCAACAAATCTGCGCTTTCGCGAAGCTTGCCGATATCAATGCCTTGATGCCCTTCGGTGGGAATGGCAGGCGAAAGCGGCAACGTCTTTCCGTTCAGATTTAGCTGGGCGGTAAATTCCATGTTCAATTTCCTTTAAATGCCAACGTGGTGGGCGAATACCCAATTTCCTCAATATCCCAGTCTCGGCCAATCCAGAGACCAATGATGCTTGCCGGCATATTCCACTCGCGAATTCGACGCATTGCCTTTTGGATATGAATCTTTTGTCTCGATTCCGGCGAACCATTCGTCATACAATCATGGTGGGCAACAACGGCAATGGATTCGGATCCATGCTTCGCAACGGAAATCATTGCGCTGTATTGAAGGTATTGGATTAAAGGGTCCGGCCCGCTTGAAGAAAGTACCTTTGCAGGATCGGGACAGGTAATCATGTCGACATACTGCGCTTTAAACCGAATTCTTAAAAACTTTGAAACTGGTGCTTGTGTCCTGCCGTCTATGCAATTGACGGCAGTTACGAATTTGGCCATCGCTGCTCCTTTTTGCGGGCTTTTTGCGAAAAAAAAAGCCGCCCTGCGCCATTTCGGCATAGAGCGGCCTCTCGGGAAACCATCAGCTTTGACTGATGCCTTCTCAAGCTACCTGCTATTTATTAATCCCGCGACCCATTTGGTCCCAAGATCGAATCACAATTGGCAAACCAGCCGCCTTATTCGTTCCGGAATTCCGGTTTGCCCTCAAGAGTGAAAACAATGATTCTCTCACCCGTCAGGGTAGAGATATCGGTATGCATGGACTTGGCCTTGAAACCAAGAATATCGACAATGATCGTTTCGAGCAAAACGCGGGCCTTTTCAAGAAGCTCCTGGCGTACCTCTTTAATCAGCTTCCTTCCAGCCGTTGAGTCTTCGGATTTCGCGAGGTGTTTTTCGGCAGGCGTAAGGACGCCGCGGAGACGAATAAAGACCACGTCCTGGAAAATGTGGGTTTGGGCATCTTCCGGGCCCCGACCCATATATTCTCTCTCGAATTTTACTATCGCGTTGGAAATTTCCGATTCCGCTTCGCCGCGTGTTATTTTCACCATTGCCGCATTCCTTTTCGGGCCTTTTCATTAGCCTTCGTCATCCAAGATGCTCGCCCCAAAAGGACCATCACCGTGCTTTCGCACGGATCTTGCCGTTTTGCAGGTCCCCAATAGGTGTGATACAAAAAAAGCCAACCAAATGCGCGGTTGCCATTTGATCGGCTTCAGATTGCGTTTCCCGGGTCCGCTCATCGAACCCCGAAGATGCACCCTGTAGATTACTTTTGGGCCAAAAAGATATAACATTTGGAATACGTATACTGCAATTCTTCGGGATTTATTTCCAGAATGGCTTGCCACACGTTATTACAGTTGATGGGCGGCCGTTCTCAAGCAGTGCCCTTTCAACTACTGGGATGCGCACATTAGAGTGTTATGACCTTGTCCGCCCATTCCACCATTTTGACGCAATCGATCATGGTGGAGAGCGGACAAGCGTCAGTTCCGCCCATTTGCCGGGATTTCAAGCACGTTCCGCATGCCAGAATGGTTCCGCCAGCGTCCATAAAGGCTTTCAGCTGACCCGCAACATCGAATTTCTCGCGCGTTAGATTTTCGCACTCCACGGCTTCACCCATGAGGAAGACTTTGACCTCGTGGCCGCTTTTCTTTGACGTCGTGGCGAATCGGAATGCGTTCCAGGCCTTTTCCGGTTCCTTGGTTTCCAATATGATTCCAAATTTCATTTTCACTCCTTATGGTTTTGAGCCAACCGGGACATTTTGCCCAGAACAATTTCGATTTCTTCTTGCGTAGTAAAACGGCCAAGGCTGAAACGTATTGCGGTGGAAAACTCGTCTGCGCCCACGCCCATCGCTTTCAACACCGGTGAAATTGTGGTTGCACCGCTATGGCAGGCGGAGCCGGTAGAGACGGCAACGTTGCTCAACGATTTCATAATGGCATCGAGGGTGTAGCCGAGAAAACTGATAAACAGGGTGTTGGGCAGACGATTTTCAGAATGGCCATTGAGCCGGATCTTGGACCCAAAAAGGGAGGAAAGGCCATGAAAAAGGCTTAGCGTCAGGTTGCGCACGCGGTGGTCGTCAAGCAGACCGGCGGCAAGCTGACAGGCATGCCCCAGACCCACATCGAAAATGACATTTTCCGTTCCAGCCCTTCGCCCGCTTTCATGACCGGCTCCATGAATAAGAGGTTCTAATGTTATGCCATTTCGAATGTACAACGCGCCGATTCCTTTGGGTGCATACAATTTGTGACCGGCAACCGTCAAAAAATCCACACCCAAATCATCCACCCGGGTTGGAATTTTCCCCACGGACTGCGCCGCGTCGGCGTGCAATAACACCCCTCTGCTCCGACAAATTCGTGAGATGGCTGGAATAGGCTGAATCGTACCGGTTTCGTTGTTCGCGTGCATGATTGTGACAAGGATTGTTTTCGCGGTAATCGCCTTTTCGACATCCATCGGCGAGACGGATCCGTATCGGTCAACGGGCAAATAGGTCACCGTATATCCGTTTTGCTCCAAAAACCGGCAGGGATTCAATACAGCAGGATGCTCGATTCGCGATGTTACGATGTGATTGCCTTTGGCTCTAAACGAAAACGCGACGCCCTTGATTACGGTGTTGTTCGACTCGCTTCCGCCGCTGGTAAAAACAATTTCAGAACCATCGGCGCCAAGAAGACTTGCCACCTGTCCGCGCGCCGCCTCAACAGCCTTCTTTGCCGCTACGCCAAATTCATGGCCGCTTGAGGGATTGCCGTAGTTTCCATGGATGTAAGGAAGCATTGCATCGGCCACTCCCTTGTCTATGGGAGTTGTGGCGTTATAGTCGAGATAGATCATATTTGGTGACTATCGTGTGAATTGTTTCAGGGTTTTTGCTTCGGACATAAGCTTGCTGATGAGGACCTCGCGCATAATATCGCAGGCCTTCATGATGCGGGCATCCGAGAGCTGATAGTAAACGTTTATTCCTTCGCGCCTCGATTTTACCACGCCCTTTTGGACAAGTACTGCCATGTGTTGCGAAAGATTCGCTTTGCTGATTTTAATGAAGCCCAAAAGTTGACTGGCGGTGAGCTCTTTGTTGTCCCGAAACGAATTGATAATTTCCAGGCGTTTAGGGTTCGCAAATGTTTTGCAAATATCGGCATGCCGGGCAAATAGGTCTGACATTTTGTTACTCCTGCTGCTTTATGAAATCTACCGGCCTATGGCCGCAGGGCGCGCACAACGAATTCAATTATGTCGAGGGATGCGATGCTTCCGTTCTCGATGCCTTTCTCAAAATCGCCCTTCTCCTGGGCCATTGAATTTGTTAGGTGCGCGAGGCACACAACTTGTTTTTGTCGCGCCCGCGCAAACGCATAAAGCGCAGCCGCCTCCATCTCGACGCAATCGATATTCTTCTTTTTTGCCATCCCGATGGCTGTGGGTGTTTCCCGGAAGGGAGCATCGGTTGTCCAACTGCTGCCCGCAAGTAATGGTTCCGGAGCCGCCGAAAGGTGGCTTTTCAATTGCTTCAACGGACGGATGCCAAGGTGCACAAATTCGGAAGGAGGGATATAGTGTCCGCTCGTTCCCTCATCCCGTAATGCCTTTTCAATTAAAAGGAAGCGGGGCAATTTCCAGGAACCGATTCTGCCGGCAGAAGTGATACTAATCAGCAATTCGCAGCCCGAAACAAACATCTGTTCTGCAACCAACACCGCAAAAGGAGAGCCCACTGCGCACCCAAGAATCCCAAGCTTCTTTCGTCCGAATCGAAAATCATACAGTTTCGAATGGTAACAAGCCCAAAAGGGATTAAGTGCAGCGCGCCCATTCTTAAGAAGGTATTTGACGATGTCGCCGTCGGGGTCCAGAACGCAAACAGGCGGGATGGAGTGCGTACGGATGTCCTTCTGCCGCCGCGCTTCCCGAAGCAGGTTTTCGGGCGTGAAAAGAGATTCTTCTCTGTAGTTGCGAAGTGGCGGCATACGACGCGAAATGGTGTAAGCGGATGTGGTAATTAAAATATCAGTAAGTTAATAAACATCTAAACTACAAAATACATGACGCTTCAAAGCAGAATCAAATGCGCTTCCGGTTTCCTCATGGCGGAAAACAAGCACGCGTATGAAAAGGCTATCGTCACCGCGATTTCGGAACGGAAAGACACGTGCAATCTTCGCATTTGCCAGGATTGTGCCAAAATCGTACTGTGTTGTATTAAATTCCAGCCTGGGACCGGCAAGAACGAAATTAACGCAAAACGCAAGCAGCATCGGCTGGAGGATCGGCTTACGCTTGGGCACATTTACTCCATCAAGGACACCGGGCGCATACGGCGCCGACCCGCTACACGGCGGCATTCCCTCTTTCTCTTGTACTGATTCTCACCGCATCCTCAACCGGAGAAACGTAGATTTTGCCGTCGGCACGCAATCCTGTGTGGGCGCCTTCGAGAATGGCCTTGATCACCGGTTCCTGCAATTCGTCAGAACAAAAGAGCTCCAATTTCATATGGGGAATCCAATTGATTGCGTTGTCGACGATACGGACCGGCTCGTCTTCCCCTCGTGTTCTGCCAAATCCCTCAATCTTGTGAATGCTGACTCCTGTTAATCCGTTCAAACCATGCAGCCTCTCAATGACCTCTTTCATTCTATGCGCCTTTATGTAAGCTTCGATTTTTTTCATGGAACAGCTCCTTTCAAAGAGGGGCCGGATGGGGTCTTCGGCCGCCTGTGTTAATGGCGGGCATCAAGCACCAACTTCGGCGCAAACCATTCATATATGGCTGGCATCAATACCAGCGTTAAAAATGTCGACGAAATCAGTCCAAATACCACAACCACGGCCAAGGGGCGTTGGACCTCGGATCCTATGCCGCTTGAAAAAAGAAGCGGCAAAAGGCCCAACACCGTGGTCAACGCAGTCATGAGCACCGGGCGTATCCGCAAAGAACAGGCTAAAACGATTGCGCTTTTAGTGTCCTGCCCTTCTTCCCGCAATTGATTGATGTAGGAAACAAGGACAAGGCCATTCTGCACGGCGATTCCAAACAGGGCAATGAAACCCACCGAGGCGGGGACCGAGAGATACTCGCCTGTCAGGAATAGGCCAAGCACACCGCCAATCAGGGCAAGAGGCACATTGATAAAGATGAGGGCGGCGCTACGCAAGGACTTAAGGGACATGTAAAGCATGAGAAAGATCAAGGCAAGCGCAACCGGAACAATGATTGAGAGCCGTTTCATGGCGCGCTGCTGGTTCTCGAATTGTCCGCCATATTCCAGGTAGTAGCCGGGGGGCAGTTTAATCTTTTCCTCCACAAATTTCTTGATGTCGCCAACCACGCTACCCATATCCCGGCCGCGGACATTGGCTGCAATAATCCAGCGCCGCTGGTTGTTTTCGCGGTTGATCTGAATCGGGCCGACCACATTTTTGATCGTTGCCACCTGGGAAAGCGGAATCTGCAGCCCATCGGAGGTATGGACCAGGATGTTGCCAAGCACCTCGGTATCGTGTCTATGGCGCTCGTCAAAACGAACCTGTATGCCAAAGCGACGCGTGTTGAGGAAAACCTGGTCAACCGTTTCGCCGCCAATGGCAAGCTCAACCACCTCAAGAATATCGGATACATTCACTCCATACCGGGCGCAGGCTTCGCGATCGGCGATAATCTGCACTTGGGGCTGGCCAAAACTCTGTTCCGTTGAGAGATCGACCAGTCCTTTAACTGGCGTAATGGCTTCTTTAATCCCCTCCGCCTTGGTTCTGAGAACGTTGATATCGTCGCCATACACCTTAATGGCAAGCTGCGTCTTGACTCCGGACAATAGTTCGTCGAACATGTTTTGGATCGGCTGCGAGAAATTCAATTGCACGCCAGGATAGCCGGACAGCGCGGCGTTGATGGATTCAACCAGTTCCGCCTTATTTTTGTGCTCTCTCCATTCCCTGGCCGGTTTAAGCATGACTTGGATGTGCGCCGAGTTGACCGGATGTGGATGGCTTCCCGCCTCTGGCCTGCCGATCTTGGCCAGGGTCTGGTCGACTTCAGGGAACATCTTTATTCTGCGCTCAAGCTTCATCACCGTTTCGGTGGCCTTTTCGAGAGAGATGGAAGGAGCCATGGCTATGTTCAACTGAACCACACCTTCTTCCAGGGTCGGGATGAACTCGGTCCCGAGAAAAGGCATCAACGCAAGTGATGCCGCAAAAGTGCCCACAGTTCCAAGGAGCAACCGAGCGCGACTGCGCAGCGCCCAGTGCAGGAGCGGCATATACTTCTGTCTGAGGAAGTTTACCACCTTGGGTTCTTTTTCGCTTTCCTGCTTCAGCAAAAAGGTGGAGAGAACCGGTGAAAAAATAAGGGCTGCCACCAGTGATCCAAGCAGGGCAAAGGTGATGGTAAACGCCATGGGGGCGAACATTTTGCCTTCCACACCCTCCAGCGTGAAGAGCGGGAGAAAGACGATAATGATAATGCCCACGGAGAAAACGATGGGCCGGGCGACCTCCCTGCTGGCTTCGATGATCGTCTCGATCCGGCTCCATCCCTTGTTCTTTGTTTCCCCAAGATGCCGGTAAATATTCTCGACAATAACGATGGATGCGTCGCCCAGCATGCCAATGGCAATGGCGATACCCCCCAACGACATAAGATTGGCCGACATGCCAGTGAACCCCATGCAGATTACGGCCATCAGCGCGCAAATGGGAAGCGAGAGCGCGACGATAAGAGCGCTTCGCATGTTGCCAAGGAAAAGGAGGAGAATGGCAATGACCAGAATTCCGCCTTCAAGAAGCGCTTTCTTGACAGTGCCCGTTGCCTTCTCGACCAGAGTGCTCTGACTGTAGTAGGGAACCAGCTCCACACCCTTGGGCAGCGAACGCTGTACTTCGGGGATCTTCTTTTCAAGCCGTTCAATGACCTCCGATGTGTTCTGGCCGTACAGCTTCATCACTATGCCCGCCACGACCTCCTCGGTGCCATTGCGCGTAACAACACCCCGCCGGATTTCTTTTCCGTAGTCGACCGCGGCGACATCCGCCAGACGCACCGGCGTCCCATTGACGGACTTCACCTGAATGTTGCGCAGGTCATCCCGCTTTTCCAGCAACCCGATCCCGCGCACCAGGTATTCCTCGGAGCCCAAGACGAGGAACTGGCCGCCCGCGTTGCGGTTGTTCGAAGTTATCGCGTTCACCACATCGTCGAGGGACAGCCCGTACTTGTAAAGCGCATTGGGATTTACGTTGACCTGATACTGGAGAACATGACCGCCCATCGATAGAATCTCGGTTACGCCTGGAATTGTCTGAAGCTGGTACTTGACGTTCCAGTCGTTGACCTCCCGCAAATACGCGTCAAGATCCTTACCCTGGGTGTCAACGTCCTTGCCCGCGGTCAGATAATACATGAACACTTCGCCAAGGCCGGTCGAAATGGGGCCCAGCGCGGGTCGTTCTTCCATTTCCGGCAGTTCGGCGCTTGCAAGCCGCTCACTGACGATCTGGCGCGCGAAGTATATGTCAACATCGTCCTTGAAATAGACATACACAACCGCCATGCCGAATGCGGATGTGGACTTGACCTGCCGCACGCCGGGCAAACCGTTCATGGCTGATTCAATGGGAAAGGTGATCAAACGCTCGACTTCCTCGGGAGCCATGCCATGCGCTTCGGCGAAAACGGGAACCATGACCGGCGAAATGTCGGGAAAAGCATCGTTTGGGAGTTTCTGGTATTGATAGACTCCCAGGCCAATGATCCCGAGCATGCTGAGAACAATCAGCAGCCGGTTCTTAATACATAGCTGGAGCAATCTTTCCATTCTTCATTCTCCTTTTAGTGCCCATGTCCGGCATGGCCGCCAAGGGAGCTGGTGACGATTTTGGCCTTGAGCTCAAAGGCTCCCTTGTTGATATATTCCGTGCCCGGCTCCAGTCCGCTTAGAATGCGGATCCAGCGGTTGTCGCTCTCGCCGGTCGAAACCTCAACGGGCTCGAAGCGTCCCGGTTCATGCTGAACGAAGACCACACTCCGGTTCTCCAGCACCTGCACGGCGTTTCGTTCCACGACAAGTCCTGGTTCGCCCTCGCCAACCTCGATGTGTGCATTTGCAAACGTGCCTGGACGCCAGGTATCATCGGCGTTAGGCAACACCACACGCGCAGTAATCCTTCTGGTTTGCGCGTCCATGACGGGCGTAACATATTGAATTGTGCCTTCGGCAGCGGCGACCGAACCGATTGCGGAGATCTTTGCCTTTTGACCGATCTTGATTTTGGCCGCATCTTTAGGGTACACGGCCAGATTCACCCATACGTTGGAAAGATCTGCGAGTAGATATATGCTCTCTTCCTCCGAGGCATGCTCGCCCACCGCTATGTGCTTTTCAATGATTCTTCCCGCTATGGGGGCTTTCAATGAATACGGGGTCATGCTTTCATTGCTCTCGATCACCGCAACCACCTCGCCGGCGCGGACGAATTCGCCCAACCGAAACCTGGCTTCTTTCACAATGCCGGGAAAACGCGGGGTGATATGCACCAGGCGGTCTTCGTTGAACCCAACCTCGCCCGACAGTTCCAGGGAAATACTGATCGTGCCCCGACCGGCCTTGGCCAGAGTGATTTCGGCCATTTTCATTGCTTCCGCGGAGAGTTCAATCTCGTTCTCCTCGTCATGGGCGCTCTCGCTTTCAACTTCATGATCTCCCTGGTCCCGCTCTTCCTTCGCGCCATGCCCCTCATGGCTATCGGTATGCGCCTGTTCCAGTTCCCCGCATCCGGCAAAGAAAAGAGCGAAAATGGCAAAGGTGCCAACCAACGTTTTTGCCGTTTTTTTCATTCCACACCTCCTATTTGACGATTTGTATCGACAACGATGTCATTTCCATAAGGGCTGCCAGATTTTGGGCCCGCTCGGCCCGCGTATCGAGCAACTCAATCTGCAATTGAAGCAGATCCGATTGCGCTTCCACCAGATCCAAAAAACTTGCGCTTCCCGCGCCATAATAATCGCGCAGAATCCCATAAACGCTCTCCGCTTTGGGAATTGTGCCGGTCGTGAGAAGGTTGACTTTCCTATCGATTTCAAGAAGTCGGGTTTGAATATCCTGCACTTCGGCTTCCAGGAGGCGAAGGTCGTTCTCGCGGCGCTGCAGAAGCGCTTGTTGCCGATGTCCGATTTGTCGTTGCGCATCGCCATTGCGATTGAAGAGCGGGACTGTCATGGCTGCGCCGACCAAGGGCGAGGTTGAAGCCTCATCGTTGTTTCGAAGAAATCCCGCGGATAAATCAAGGTCCGGGAAAACCTCGGCTTTCAATTGCCTCCGCTCCGTTGCAAGCCGGGAAGCCTCAATGTCGATTGCCTTAAATTTGGGGCTGCCGGCAATTGCCTTTTGTAGATCCTGGTGGGAAGGCACAATTGCGTCGTGGTTGAGAGAGCCGGAAACATTGACGATCGAGGAACTCTCCTTGCCTCCCAATGCTGCGAATTTCCTGCGCGCCTGCCCGATTTGGCGTACCATCTCGCTGCGCTCCAAGGCAAGCCTGTCGAGTTCGATTTCCGCCCGGATCAGATCGGCTTTCCGGGCCGCCCCGGCTTCAATGCGCCTGCGGATCTGGTCTCTTGTTGCCTCCGCGGTCGCGAAGATCGAATCGAGGAGCAGCAGCTTTCGGGTATCGATGGCAATGGGAATGAAGCGCCGGGCCATTTCCGCCTCCAATTCGAGGCCCGCGAGTTTTTGATTGTTGCGCGCGGCCTCGAGGTCCTTTTCCGCCGCTTTTGTTCTTAGTTTTCTTTTGCCCCCGAGCTCAATTGTTTGCTCGATGCCTGATTCGATTTCACCGGCGCCGAATCTTTCCAGCGCAATGGAAATGCTGGGATTGGGCAGCGCGCCGGCTTGCCGAACGCCCGATTCGGCGGTGCGAATATCTGTCTTTGCCGCCTCGATCCCCATGTTATGCTCGATTATGATTTCCCGCGCTTTTGAAAATGGGATTGAATCCGCCGTGGATGGCGCGGCCTGCAGGGACAATGCCAGACACGCAGAAATCACCGGAAAAAGAACCAAAAATTGCATGAACCACCCCATATGCAATGGTTGACTGAAGACGCGGTGCTCCGAATGAAATTTCAGCAATCGTCGGAGCGAATACCGCCGCTAGAATTTCAGGCAGATGGCTTTGGGTCTAAATGCGGAGAACCAGAGGCAGCGAGGGGTCTTGCGCGGAGGAAATGCGCTGTTCATTTCTTTGGCTGTAGGAATTTACGGTGCCTAAAATCAGGCTGTGTTCCGCAATAGCAATGGAGACGACTCGTGTATGGGGCCGCAACGGCATGCGTGCCATGAAAGCAGCCGGGTCCGTGTCTTTGGCGTGGCATTCGCAAGTGCAGTCGTCCTGCGGAAGAGGCGGGCTGCTCTGCGAGGAGACCATCTGGGTTTCGTGCGCGGTATGACAATCGAGACAGGTCTGGAGCGCAACTGTAAGCAATGTTGACACCGCAAGAAGCGAATGCAGCAACAATTTTGTCATGCACCAAATATATAATCGAGGCGCGAAGCGGCCAAATCGCTTTGGCACGGGCATTGCATTGGCATTGGAGCCTGAGCTATGCCTTTCCGGCATTCTTTTATAAGTTTCAGTCGGCGGTCGTCCAGTTCTGCCAAAAAAGCAAAGCCGGGCGGCAGAAAGCGTGGTTTCGCAGGAGTCCCTTTAAGCATGAACAGGCAGGCCGATTCCCCCGTTCTTGGCGACCTCAAGTCCATTGCTAAACAGACCTCACTCTACTCCATCAGCAACATCCTTGGCAAGGTGATCGGGTTCGTGATGATTCCGGTTTATACGCATTACCTTACGCCAAAGGATTACGGAGTCATCGAGATTCTCACTCTTGTCTCTTCGGTTATTTCCATCATCATTGGCATGAAGATGACTACGGGGCTTACCCGCTTTTATTATACGTATCCCTCTTCGCGGGACAAGAACATCCTGGTCTCGACCCAGTTTCTGTTCTTGACGATGACGGCGCTGCTCATTAGCTCGGTCCTCTGCCTAGGAGCGCCTTTCTTTTCGCAGGCGCTGTTTCACACCGGCGAATTCAGAATGCATTTCATGGCCATTTTTGCGGTCATGATTTTTGAGACGATGAATTCATCGCTTTACAACTACTGGCGCATCCTGGGAAAGCCGCTCCATTGCATCGCCATTTCCACGGCCCAGCTTGTGACCGGCCTTGTTCTTAATATCGTCCTGATTGTCAAATTTCAGATGGGAATTTGGGGCGTGCTTGGCAGTATGCTGATCTCGAACGCGATCATCAGCGTGCTGCTGATTGCGCTTATCCTGCCCGGAATCGGGCTGGGATTTCATCTTTCGAAACTGCTGCCATTAATGCGATTCAGTTTTCCCCTGCTGCCGGCCGGGATTCTAATGTTCGTTCTCAATATGGGGGACCGGTTCATTCTCAACGCACTGGTGGGAGTTAAGGAAGTCGGCATCTACTCGCTAGGGTACAAATTCGGAATGATCCTGAGCGTGCTGGTCGGGGGGCCGTTTCTGCAAACCTGGGACTGGAAGCGCGTAGCCATTTACGAAAGCCGCAGGGCCAATCCGGAGCTCTTCTCGCGCATTCCCACGTATGTCCTGCAGGCCCTTGCCCTGACCGGCCTGCTGATCGCTGTTCCCATTCCGGAAATCGTGCATTTCGCCGCAACAGCCCAATTTGCCGGGGCTGCCCGTGTGACTCCCTTTGTGGTGCTTGGATACACATTCTATATCCTTTTCTATGTCTTCGATGTCGGGATCTTTCTCAAGAAAAAGACCTACTGGTATATCCTCATCAACGCTGCCGCACTTGGCGTGAATCTGCTGCTGAATTTCCTTTTGATCCCGCGTTTCTCCGTAATGGGCGCGGCGGTTGCCACGGCGGTCTCGTTTTCCGTTTGCCCGATTCTGGCTTTGATCATTTCGCAGCGCTACTTTTGGGTCCGCTACGATTATACCGGGCTGATCAAGCTCTTCTGCGCGTGCCTGGTATTCTATTTCATAGGCGCAAGGATTTCGGTTCCGAACGCTCTGGCCAGCCTGAGCCTTAAGGTTGGCTTTGTTCTGCTCTTTCCGGTTGCCTGCTGGGTGCTACGGCTTCTGGATCCTGACGAGATTCAGGCATTAAGCAAGCTGCTGTTTCGCAGAAGTTCTGTTGCCGCCGAACCCGCCAAGGAGGGGGAATAGAAGTAGTTATTCGCGGCAGTTGCCTGCGGCGGATGCATTAAAAAAGGGCTCCCCACCCTGGCGGTGTGGGGGCGCTTTTTTTTCACAGCTCTTTGATGGTGGAGGCGAGGGGAACCTCCATTTTCCCATAGGGGATCAATTTGCTTTGCACCAGAACTGCACCAATCTCCTTAACTCCTCGCTGATTCCAGCTTTCTTCTGGCGCCACGCAGAAGTACCTGTAGAGCCAATCAGTTAGTTACCGCTGTACTGAAACTGCACTAAATGAGGCCGGATTTGCGGCACGGGGATTTCTACCTTCCCATACTATTTCCGCAAACGGTAGCGTCCTGTCTTGTGCGAACCTTCGCGCAAAATGAGCCCGGCCCCAAGCAGCGGATTTATCAGGTCCATGGCGCCTTGCTTGGAAATATGAAGCGCTTCCCGAATTTCGCGCGGGGTCATGCTTCCATGATCACGAAGCAATTGCAGCAGTTCCTCCTGCCGAGGCCGTAAGACCAGTTTCGTGCCGGGCGGGGACGCTGAAAACTTCTGGATTCGCAGCCAAGCGCGCTGGAGTGCCCGCAGAATGCCTTCGGCCGCGTATTCCAGCCAGGACGAAAGGTCGCCGCCTTCCTTCCTGGGTTGCTGCAAGGCACAATAGTAGCGTTCCCGGTCCTCCCAGTAATATTCGTCCACGGCAAAGACATGCTTTGTATCGAACCCCCTGCGGTATAGTTCCCACAGGGCCAAAGCACGGCCCGTTCGGCCATTCCCATCGGCAAAAGGGTGTATGGTTTCAAAGCGATGGTGGAGAATGGCCGAGGAAATCACGGGCGAGAGGATGCGGGATTCGCCATTCCACCATTCAAGGAGCTCGAAGATCAACCCGGACACATCGCCAGGCGGCGGGGGTACGTGCGGGCCTACGCGGACGTGAATGGTCCGATACCCACCCGGCTTGCCCTGGTCCATTGCGCCCTCGGCAATGATTCGATGCAGCTCCAGGACATCTTCGTGACAAACCCGTTTCTTACCCGCGTTCTTTTCCACAAACCGGAGCCCTGCAAGATAATTACGGACCTCTCGCTTTGATTTCTCGGTTGCGGTCGGCAAATCATGCCCTTCCTCCACCGCGCGCACCTGCACCAGAGTAAGGGGGTTCCCTTCAATCGCCGTTGAGGAATGCGTATTTCGAACCCGCGTGTCCATCTGCATGGCCGGGATCCACGCCACATCCACGGTGGCGGCGACGATTCTTTCCCGCAAGGCCGCAATCTGCTCAATCCGGCCTAGAAGGGCAGGCGTGATTGTGTAAAGCGGTTTGTAGCTCATCACTAAAAGGAAATTTATTAGTCAAGTATTAGTCAAGTTTTGGGTCAAGCAGATGAGTTTGCGGGGCCATCACTGACCCGTGTGTTGGGATCCGGACTTGCATTTTCGGGCCCGCAAGCGGAATGCCCGTGGTAAATTAGTGCCCGAGGGCTCCAGTTCCGGAGGTATAATAATACAATACCGTTACGTTATGTCACGGAATACGAAAGATGGAATTAGGCCCGAAAGAAGAAATTCGCTAATGTATTAAAATACCTCCGGGACTAATTCGTGCGCGTACATGGATCACTGAGGCCGTTGAAGATGAGAAGCCGCAGCGTACCAGGATCAGCAGCGGAAGACGTGGACGGTCGCGACATGCAGCGGTACCGTCAAGACCAGCGATCCCAGTACCTGCGCCAGTCAATCGACCAGCTCCAATCCCTGCACCAGCTCCGTGCCCCGTAAATGCGCCGGATCTCCTGGTCAAGCCTTGCATTCTGGGTTCCCCGCGCAGAAGGCCGGCGTTGCCGCCATCGATAGAACCCGC
>CAYVZU010000098.1:0-15185 GCA_964455935.1 uncultured Fibrobacterota bacterium | reverse complement strand
GCCAGCAACTCCAATTCGGGCGGCTGCCATTTCTACCGCATCACGTCTTCGAAGTACCTGAACACCCAGTGGGACACCGGGCTCGTGAACGGGCAATATGGGCTCTTCTTTTTCGGTCTTGAAGGCGCGGACGGGGGATGCTGCGGCTATGCAAACCAGAACCTTGTCTCGGGACAGTGGTACCAGTTCGCTACCCGGATCAAAATGGAGTCCCCGGCCGGAAGCGCGACCGGCCATGTAATCGCTACCATCAACGGACAGAAGTACTTCGACCGCCACAATGTAAACACAGGGGGCACATTCGCGGGTGGGCTGAACCAATGGGGGTTCTCAAACTACGATCAGGTGCCCAACGGATACTGGTTCATCGATGACGCGGTCCTCCTGGCCGGCGCCGGGGCATACGATTATGTGGATAACGGCAGCAGCATTCCCGATGCGCAGCCGCCGTATACTTCCGGCCAAATTCCTGGGAGGAACGCAATGAATGTCAGTTCCTTCCCTGCGATCAGCGCGCATCTTATTGATCTCCTGAGCGGAATCGACAGCGTTTCAGTTAGTCTGAAAATTGATGGGGTCAAAGTCAATCCTGTTTTCGCTCCAATCCTGAACGGATACAAGATCAGCTACAAACCGTCCGCGGTCTACACTCCCGGCGAAACCGTGCACGTGTCCATTGACGCCAGGGACAAGGCCGGAAACATCATGCCGACCGATTCCTATTACTTCGTGATGGCGCCGACCATCGCTATTGGCCTGCGGCAGAAGTACCTTTCGGCAGAGGGGGCCTTGGCCGGTCAGCCGGCCCCCTGCGGGTCCGTTGATTTCGCCGTCTATTCGACAAAGGCGGACGAACTGTCTCTGGACGTATTCGATGCCAAAGGACGAAAAGTGTGGAAACATGTCGAAGCAGGGCTACAGGCGGGGATGCATCACATCCGCTGGGCTCCGGGGGAAACCCCGGGCCGGCAGCACACAAGTGCCGTATACTTCGTTGCGCTGAGGCAAGACGGGAAGCGGGTCCTGGCCAAATTTGCATTACTGAGGTAGGAAGGAAACGCGAAATGAACCGCAGAAGCTTTCTTCAGACAACCGGTAGCGCCATGCTGGCCGGCCCCCTGATCTTTTCCAAGAGCAAGGCTTTTGCGCAGAGCCTTTCCGCTCTTTCCATTGCAAAACATACGCTGGCTTCGACCGTGGATATTTCCAGCGGTACGCCGGACATGACCATCAATCGATGGGCGCTCGATTTAATGGTTGACAAAATGATCCTGCAGCTCACGGGGAAACCAACCGTGGGGCAGGCATGGGAAAGCATTTTTCCCGCAGGCTCGCTGAGCGCGCAGACGAAAATCGGGATCAAATTCAACACGGGAGGCGACGTTTACAACCTATACCACGACGACAAGCCTGCCCGCATGTGCCCCTGGGCGGTAAAGGCGCCGGTCGTGGAAGCCATTGTTTCGGGATTAACGCAGATGCTCGATGGCACCTTTCCCATTGAGAACATCACCGCGTTCGACAAGCAGGTGAACGATCCCCGATACCACAACGGCGTGGCGGAAAACCTTGGCATGGTCAACCAGGGGTTCCCGCCCAGCCAGAAGCCGGTGAACCAGTGCTATGCCTATCAGAACGTACCGGGTGCCTACAATGTGCTGCTGGTGGACGTGCGCAGCCCCACGGTCATGGCCGGCATGCCCACTTTCCAGGCAGGCAGTTCGGTGCGGGTGCCGCAGGTCGTGGTTCCGCCGCTTGTTCATAGCGATTTCTGGATAGACCTGTTCATGCCCAGGGACCACCCGGCAGCGGGGTACACGGGCGCCCTCAAAAACTGCTACGGATGCACCGACAACTGCGCCGGCACCCACCCGTCCGGCAATGCGGGCCTTATCCACGAATGCATCCCTGATTTTCTGGAGAATCTGAAGGCCATTACCCCGTGCGTGCTCGGTGTTGTGGATGCGCTAGCGGGCAACTACGACAACATGACGGAATGTTTCTACCCCAACATTATGGCGGCATGCGCGGACCCCCTGACCATCGATTATTACACACTGGAAAGGGTGAACGAGGCGCGCGCGCAAACGGGGTTCACGGCTCCCATTACAACCGGCCCCGGAAAGAACGCCGACGGGCACGCGAATGCCTATTACCTGGCTTTGGCCCAACAGACAAAATATTCCCTGGGGAACTTCAATGCGGGAAACCAGATCTTTACGGATTTGTCCACGGGCTTGCGGGGGTTACCCTCGCAGCCATCCCTCGATGTCCCGCATGGCCGTATTGCCCAATTATCGCGCTTTGGTGACGGATGGCGCCTTGCCGTGGTCCTCGACGCGTCGGGCCGCAACCATCGAATTGAGTCGAACGTGATCGATGTATACGGTCGGCCGGTACGGGATCTCCCAACCGGCTCCACGCGATCCTCGCGCTATGATATTGAGTGGGACGGCAGAGGAGGAAACGGCCTGCGCGTACCCAGCGGCGTCTACATCGTGCGGGTGAAGATTAATGGCCGGGCAGGTTATCAAAGCATCCGGATTGCATAGAAAATCTCAGGTTGCCTAGGCAAAACTTTCCCTTTGACCCGGAAAAAAAGTCCTTCGCTTATCGGTCAATCCCTTCACCGACTTTAGTCCGATTGTAAGAAGCCGTAGCCATGCCGGAATTTGCAGGCATGGAACCTGTTGACAATAAACAAGTTATGGTGACCATCTGCGAAACAGGTCAAATTTTTGGTTTAATGGCATAAGGGTTGCAAATACCCCAGATACCATGATACGCGACGTACTATTCAGCAAGACCTCGCTGCCCGCGGTTACTAAGAGCCTGGATGCGGGTATGATGCGTTCCAAGGTCATTGCCAATAACATCGCCAACGCGACAACGCCGGGCTTCCAGCGCGCGGAGGTGACCTTCGAAAGCGAACTGCGCAAAGCTTTGGACGGGACGAGACTTAAGGGCACACGCACCAACTCCATGCACATGCCCATCGGCCGCAAGGATCTTTCGAAAGTGAAGCCGGATCTCTATCTCCCAAACGACCCCACGCTTCCCGGCGGCGTGAACAATGTGGACATCGATATCGAAAACGCCAAGATGGCCGAGAACCAGCTTCTCTATAACTTCGGCGTGCGCTTCGTGAAGGAACGTCTTCAGATGCTCGATTCGAGCATAAAGTCGCGCAGCCAAAATCTGAATCCGTAGTTGACTAACAGGAGGCCGCCATGCCGCTGATTGGACTTTTTACCGGACTCAACATCTCGGCAACGGGATTGCGGGCCCAGCGCGTTCGGCAAAACGTGATTGCCTCCAACCTGGCCAACGCCGAGACCACGCGCACGCCCGAGGGCGGGCCCTACAAACGCCAGAGCGTGGTCCTTTCAACCGGCCACGACGAACGCGAGTTCCGGGCCGTGTTTCCGCCCGAGCACCTCGAAGGCTGGGCCACGCAGAAACAGCACATGCGCATTCCGGGTGACGAGTTCCCGATTGTCAAGGAGAGAATCGGTGTCGGCGTGCGCGTGGCCGAGATCGCCCAGGACAACGGCGCGCCGCGGCTGGTGTATGACCCCTCGCACCCCGATGCCAATACCGAAGGCTATGTGGCCATGCCCAATATCAATGTGGTCCAGGAAATGACCGACATGATCTCGGCCACCCGGGCCTATGAAGCCAACGCCACGGCCGTGTCCATGACCAAGAGCATGCTGGGCAAGGCCCTTGAGATCTAAATGCTCATTGCGCCCCCTAAATCCCCCGAAGGGGGACTTGTCCGAATACCTTCCCCCTGCGGGGGAAGAATGGATGGGGGCGTTTTGGGCGCGATGGCCAGAAACAGGCTACCTGGGAAAAAGCAATGAACATTGAATCCCTGCAGCGGATGCAAACACTGGAACAGGTGCTGGAGGCGGCCCGCCGGCGCAACGGATTTGCGGCCGCGCAGAGCAAGACGGCAACGCCGGTTAAAACGTTGACGCCAGCGCGGGCCTATGCCACAACGGCCCGTTCGACCGCGCGCCCCACTCCGACTCCCGGAATTGTGGAGGAGGCCAAACCGCAGCCCGGCCGCCCGGTGAAAACCCTTGGCCGCAATATTGATGTGATGGCATAGGAAAGTTCATTCGCGAATCGAAGGGAATCGAATTAGATTAGTAAAGGAGAGTGACCATGGCAAACGAGATCAACAAAATCCAGTCGTTCAATCCGGCCTCCATCGACAAGCCGCAGACCTCGAAGGCCGTGATCAACGACCCCGGCGTGCCCTCGTTTAAGGACACGCTTAAGACCTTTCTAACGGACGTCAATACCATGCAGAGCCATGCCGACAAGTCCATCGAAAAAATGGTGGCCGGGGAGATCACCGATGTTCATCAGGTCATGATGGCCGTGGAAGAGGCCAATCTTTCGTTCAACCTGATGATGGAGATCCGCACCAAAATGATCGACGCATACCAGGAACTCATGCGGATGCAGGCATAAGGTAGGACACCATGGCAGAATTTTTTAAACAACTCATCAGCCAGATCAGCACCATTTGGGGAAAACTCTCCGGCGCCCAGAAAGTCGTGATCGCTTCGGTTCTGGTTCTCTGCCTGGCCGGCTTGGTCGGCCTAATCGTCTGGTCGTCCAGCTCGGGCCGGCCCACCGGAATGGTCCCGCTTTATTCCAGTCTCGAACTGGAAGAATCGGGATCGATTGTCGATGCCCTGCGCGAAGCCAAGATACAATACCAGGTCGAGAACAACGGGGCCACGATTCTGGTGCCCACCGAGCATCTCTACGAGATGCGCATGCAATTGGCCAAACAAGGCCTGCCCAAGTCCGGCGGCGTCGGCTACGAGATCTTCGACAAAAACGCCATTGGCCAGACCGATTTTGTCCAGAAGCTCAATTACATCCGGGCGCTGGAAGGTGAGCTGTCCCGCACGATTCAGACAATCGAAGGCGTGCTCAAAGCCCGCGTTCACATCGTGGTTCCCAAGCCGACGCTCTTCACCGAAAAAACCAAGGAACCAACCGCCTCCGTTGTGCTCAAACTCCGGCCGGGTACCCAAATCAACCTGCCCGCCATCCAGGGAATCACCCACGTGGTGGCCTCTTCCGTGGAAGGCCTCGAACCCCGGTTCATCACGGTCATGGACGTTTCGGGCCGGCTCCTTTCCAATCCCTACGGCGAAGACCAGGTCTCGGAGCGTTCGAGCCACCAAATCGAACTTCAGAACTCGGTCGAGCACTACATCGAGGCCAAGGTCCAGGCCATCCTCGAGGGCGTGCTGGGCTCCAACAAGGCCCACTCCAAAACCACCGTGGTGCTGGATTTCGACCAGATCGAGCGCAGCGTCGAGAAATACAATCCCGACGGCAAGGTGATCCGATCGGAAGAGCGCAACGAAGAACAGACCACCAACTCGCCGCAGGGTGACAATCGCAAAGAGAATTCCATTACCAACTACGAAATCGACAAGACCGTCGAGCATATCGTCACAGCCACGGGCACAATCAAACGCATTTCGGTCTCGGTGGCGGTGGACGGCGCCTACAAATCGGACGACAAGGGCAACCGCGCCTATGTCGCCCGCTCACCCGAGGAGCTGGGCAAGATCGAAGATTTGGTCAAGGCCTCGGTGGGCTACGACGTGGCCCGGGGCGACCAGATTACCGTAACCAACGTGCAGTTCGACAACGATTATCTCGAACAGCAACTGCGCGATATGGAAAAAGAAGAACAGTGGGCGCGCTACGCCCAGTTCGCCAAATACGGCCTGATTCTTTCGATCGTGATCCTATTCCTGGTCTTTGTCCGGTATCTGGCGCGCACGGTGGTGGAAGCGTTGAACCCGCCTCTGCCCGAATACGCCCAGATGATCGAGGAGGAGCATTTGCCCGAGAAGATCCCCGAGAACATCCAGCGGACCAACGAGATCATGCAGCGCGTGGAAATGCTCGTCAAGCAGGAGCCGATCAACGTGGCGGCCCTTATCCGCACTTGGCTTGGCGAAGCGCCGGCCAAAAAGACCGACAAGAGAAAAGAAAAGGAATAACGGGGACGAGACCCGTTTCAGGGAAGGACGCCAATGGCCAAGGGATTCTACAAAGAGCAGCAGGAATCGGGAGAAAGCGCAGCCGCCAAAGCCCCGTCGGGCAAGGACCCGGCCCGCTATCACCTCACCGGGCCCCAGAAGGCGGCCATCGTTTTGGTGGCCATGGGCTCCAATGCTTCCTCGCAAATTTTCAAGAACCTGGAAGAGCACGAGATCGAGACCCTCACCACCGAAATCGCCAGGCTCGAAGGCATTACCCCCGAAATGCGCGAGGCCGTTCTGGAGGAATTTCATCAACTGGCCATGGCCCAGCAGTTCATCAGCCAGGGCGGCATCGATTATGCGCGCGAGGTGCTGGAGACGGCCCTGGGGCCGCGCAAAGCCAAGGAAATTCTGGAAAAAATCCAGGCCACGATCCGGACCACGGGGTTCAACCTGCTTGAAGAGGTCGATCCCAACCAGCTCGTCAACTTCATCAGCAAAGAGCACCCCCAAACCATCGCCCTGCTGCTGGCGCACATGGACCCCAAGGCTTCGTCGGCCATTCTCTCGGCGCTTTCGCCCGAGATGCAGGTTGACGTGGCCACCCGCATCGCCACCATGGAAACCATCACGCCCGAAGTCCTCGACCAGGTGGAAGAGGTGCTTAGCCAGCAGATCCGGTCGCTCTTCGGGGGAAACGTAACCGAAATCGGCGGCGTGAAGTCCGTGGCCGAGATGCTCAACCTGGTGGACCGCGGCACCGAGAAAAACATCCTGGGCAACCTCGAACGCGAAAACCCGGAACTGGCCACCGAGATCAAGAACCTCATGTTTGTCTTCGAAGACATTCTTCTGCTCGACGACCGCAGCATGCAGCGCGTCATGAAGGAAGTCGATACAAAGGAACTCAGCCTTGCCCTGAAGGGCGCCAGCGAGGAGACCCAGGCAAAATTCTTCAAGAACATGTCGGCGCGCGCGGGCGACATGATTCGCGAGGACATGGAATTCATGGGCCCGGTCCGCCTCAAGGACGTGGAAGAGGCCCAGCAGCGCATTGTGGATGTCGTCCGGCGGCTGGAAGAAGACGGAGAAATCGTCATCAGCGGCCGCGGCGGCGAAACCGACATCGTGGTTTAGGGCATGGGAAAAATTCTGCACGCCAAAGCACCCAAGGTCACGCTCCGTCAGCAGTCGGGCGCGGATGTGGGCGCCCTGCTTTCCACGCTGCTTCGGAAACACGAGCCCACATGGGCCCACCTCAACGGAATCATCAAAAAGAAAGTGGACCAAAGCCAGGAGCCGCCGTTCGAGGAGGTTCGGCTTCAGGAGTTCCACGTGCCGGGCAAGTCGCGAAATCTTTTCACGCAAGAGGAGAAGGCGCTGATCGGCCTCGAAGCCAGCTATCGCGCAAGCCAGGAGGAGATTGCCCGGTTAAAGCAGAAAACCCTTGAAATCCAGAAGGCCTCGTTTCATAAAGGATTTGAAGAAGGGTTGAAGCGCGGAGCCGCCGAGGGCCATGCCCAGGCCAAGAAAGGAATGGACGGCCGGCTGCAATCTCTTCACAAGCAGGTCTTGACCGCGCTGAACCAGGTCGAAGCGAGCCGGGCCGACCTATTCCGCCAGGCCGAACGCGCCATCTTGGAACTCGTGAACCGGTTTGCCCGCAAGGTGGTCCATGTCGAGAGTTGCATCAACCCGGCGGTGCTGGAAGGCGTCGCGAAAAACGCTCTGCGCTTTGTCGAGGAGAGCCAGCGCATCGTCATTCGCGTGCACCCGGACCAGGCCCAGAAAGTCAAAAACGAACTGCCTTTGTGGATGCCCGTCAACCAGGCCCTTAAACACATCAGCGTCGAGGAAGACGCCCGCATTCAGCCGGGCGGGTGCCTCGTTGATACCGAAACCGGCCAAATCGACGCGCGCCTTGAAACCATGATGGACGAACTCGAAGCCGCCATCCTCCGTACATGGGAAGACCGGGCCTCGCAGGCGCAGCCGCCGGCCCCGGCCCAATAGCCGCCCTTCCCATGACCTCCATCCCCAACGGGTTTTTGGCCTATCGTAACGCCCTGGATACGGCCGAAGCCGTGCGCGTATGCGGCAAAGTCAAACAAGTCATCGGTCTGGTCATCGAATCGTCCGGCCCGGTCTGCTCGATTGGCGATGTTTGCTTCCTTGAAGACAATGGCCGCGCGGTGGGCCAGGCCGAAGTGGTGGGTTTTCGCAGCGGAACCACGCTTCTCATGCCCCTGGGTTCAATGGAGGGAATCCGCCCGGGAATTGGCGTGGTGGCGACCGGCAAGCCGCTTCCCGTCAGCGTCAGCCCCAACCTGCTGGGCCGCGTCCTCGACGGCCTTGGCAATCCCATTGACGACAAGGGACCCCTGGGCGCCGTTGAACGGCTGCCCACATTCCGTCATGCGCCAAACCCGCTGCAGCGAAAACGAATCGGCGAGCCCATGGAAACCGGCATTCGCGTTGTCGACGCGCTGACCACCGTGGGCAAAGGCCAGCGCATTGGCATTTTCTCCGGCTCGGGCGTGGGCAAATCCGTGCTCATGGGCATGATCGCCCGCAATTGCAAAGCCGACGTCACGGTCATCGCCCTGATCGGCGAGCGCGGCCGCGAAGTCCGCGAGTTCATCGAGAAAGATCTGGGGCCCGAAGGAGTGAAGAACTCCGTCGTCGTGGTGGCGACATCCGAACAGCCCGCCCTCATCCGTCTCAAGGGCGCGCTAGTGGCGGCCACCATTGCCGAGTATTTCCGCGGCCTTGGAAAAGACGTAATGCTCCTGATGGACTCGGTCACCCGGATGGCCATGGCCCAGCGCGAGATTGGTCTGGCGGTTGGCGAACCGCCGGCAACCAAGGGCTACACACCTTCGGTTTTTTCGCTCATTCCCAAAGTTCTTGAGCGCGCCGGAATGGCCGAGCGCGGAAGCATCACCGGCCTTTACACCGTCCTTGTGGAGGGTGATGACCTGGACGAGCCGGTCTCGGACGCCGTGCGTTCGGTTCTCGACGGCCATATCGTGCTCTCGCGGCGCCTGGCCAACCAGGGCCACTACCCCGCCATTGATGCGCTGGCCTCGATCAGCCGCTGCATGCCGGACGTGATCAGCTCCGAGCACAAAGCCGCCGCCGGCGAGCTCATCGCGAATATGGCCACGTATCGGGAAGCCGAAGACCTGATCAACATTGGCGCCTATGCCAAGGGCAGCAATCCGGGAATCGACCGCGCCATTGCCGTAATGGCCAAAGCCCGGCCAT
This sequence comes from uncultured Fibrobacterota bacterium, assembly GCA_964455935.1. Taxonomy (GTDB): domain Bacteria; phylum Fibrobacterota; class CAYVZU01; order CAYVZU01; family CAYVZU01; genus CAYVZU01. The sequence goes on along the minus strand of CAYVZU010000098.1, from coordinate 5,889 downwards.
TCCTGCGGCAGGCCGTTGGCGAGAAGGCGGCCATGGCGCAGACCCTGACGTCGCTTAAAGAGGTGCTCGCGTAACAATGAAGCAATTTCATTTCACGTTGGAAGCCCTGCTGGAAATGCGGCGGCGCAAAGAAGATGAATGCAAGCAGGAGTTGGCCAAAGTGAATATCCGCCTGCTTCAAGCGCAGGGCGGGCTAGGGGCGATTGAGCAGGAATGGACCGAATTGCAGCGCGACGAACTGGAGCGGCGCAAAAAAAAAATTGTTCCAGAGGCCATGAGCCAGGCCGTCAGCTATCGTCTTCATCTTGAACGGAAGGCGATTTTGCAGGAGCTTGAAATTCGCCGTATTCTGTTGGAGCAGGAACAGAAGCGCCTGGCCCTGGTGCGGGCCACCCAGGAAAAGAAGGCGATCGAGAACCTGCGCGAACGCCGCTTTCAGGAATGGCGCAACGCGGCCCGCCGCGCCGAGACCAAGGCCGTCGACGACCTCTGCCAAATTCAATACGTACGCAATCTCCGCACAGCCGGGTAGCTTAGCTTTCTTTCTCGATCACCAGCCGGTGTTCGGGCCCGCAGACACCCGCGAGGTTTTTGGCGCGCAAGACCCATTCGTGGTTCTTGCGTGAGAGGGGCACCGTGAAAATCTCGGGGGTCTTCCTCCACGACCCGCCAACGGCTTTGATCTGGTATTCCTGGAAATTGGGCGTGGAGGATGTGATCTCCACACTGGCACGGGTCCCCTTTATATGAACCCGAAGCTGGAGTGTGTTGGCCGTCCACTCGATCCAGGTGCGGTTACGAACCTTGATGAAGTAGTTCTTCTCATAGGCCCAATGTGGAATCACGCCTTTGCCCACGCGGCGATACCATGTGTGTTTGCGAAAATAGTCGTCCTCATATACAGCTATGGCCGAGGAGTGAAAAAGAGGCCAGCCGCAATGGCGATTCCCCTGAATTTCCCACGTGACCCAGGTGTAGGTCAGCGCTGAGCGCTCGTTGCCGCCATCATCCAGAAACGTCCGGTCAGGACCGGAGCAGCGCTGGATGTCGACCGCCTTATTTTTTAACACCTCGTCGCGAATTTCAAGCGCGGACAGGGGAAGGCCTTTCTTCTCGAAATGGAAATCATACTTGGCGTCGGATAGAAACCATTTCTGATATTGGTTCGACCATACCTCATTAATCCCATGATGTCCGGCCAATTCCGGTTTGTTCCGGCCCGGACCCGCTCCAAGGCAGCGCGTCACATATCCGTAGGCGTTCATAACCGCATTCTGCACAACCATGAAATGCGCGCAGTGAAATCCGCCGCCCTTGAGAGCCGCGTCTAGAATGCCAAAGGCATCACCTCGTGTGTGCGTGGGGTGTTCGTTATTGATCTTGATGTGGGTGACCAGCCAATGGCGCAGCAACAGAATCCGCTTGAATTCATCCTTCTCCCCCGCCACAACCTTGTCCAGCTTATAACGCTCGCGCAGTTGCGCAAAACGGGGACAGCGCAGGTTTTCGAACGAGCAGAATAGCTCGTTGCCATGAAAGATCGGGTTTTTTACGATGACCTGACGATACAGACTCATGGGAACTCCTATCGATGGCGAAACGTATAGCAGACAACAAGGTTGAGGGCGAGCCCAACCCAAACGAGATGCCTTCCTCTATCTTCGACGATCCTTGCTCTCAAATCCCTGTTTCATTGTAGTTGACGCTCTTCACTTCCAACCCGGTACAGGCATCATCTTCTCTTCGAGACCCGACAGCCCATGAATCCGGAAGGTCTTGTCGCGCTGATTGCACTCGACCGATACTCCCGAAGCGAATTCGGCCCGTTCGTGTTCGAAATCGCCGTCGACAAAGGAATGCCAGTTTCCGGGAATCAGCATTCCCATCGCGGCGGGAAAGATCGTGTAGGCATTGGAGGAGACCGGCGTGATGAAATTACGCGGAAACGAGCCGGCCATGGGAGCGGGCCGGCCCGTGCCCGGCGCCTCGCCCAAAGTGATTACGATTTCGTCGCCGCGTCCGGCCGCCAGTTCGAACCCCACAAAGCAGTTCAAAGCCGAAAAGACGGCCGGCCGAAGGATTGTACGCTCGAAATTCGAGGCAAACGAATGCTCGCTGGAAACACCACCAATGCGCACACCAATATCATGCGGACCATCGGCCGGCGTTTCCCAGGTCACGCCCGCGGTCTTGTCCAACACGTCCACTTTGAGAGTGTCCGTATCCATCGACGCCCGAATCCTATCGGTCTCCAGAATCAGGCGCTCACCCACGGGCTCCTCCAATCTTGATTGAATTCGCTAATATAAATATTTGGGCGAAGCGCATCCCGCCAAGGGTCGGCAGGTATTTAGCATTTCAGGCCATTTGAATAAAATGGGCCCATTGCAAGCGCTTGCAGGCTGTTCTGGCCGGTCCAGTGCATGCCGCCTTGGGCCGTGAATCCTTACTCATATCATGAACCTTTGTATTGGAGGAAAGCGTACCACCTTCTGTCTTGGCTCCCGTTTGCCTCCCGTGACATCTATCCTTCCCCGCCGAAGGTGATTCGCCCGCCCAGGATCGTGCAGATCACCTTGCCTTTTAGAGCGGCCCCGCCAAACGGGGTGTTGCGCGATTTGGAAAAAAATTTCTCGGGATCCACCACCCAATCCAATCCGGGATCGAACACCGTGATATCGGCCGGGTCTCCGCGACCCAGCGAACCGCCGGGCAGACGGAGGATTTCGCTGGGTTTGATGCTGAGCTTCTCGACCATTTGCGCGGGCGAAAGGATTCCCGGCGCAACCAGGTGCGTGTAGGTGAGGGCCACCGCGGTCTCAAGGCCGATGATGCCGTTGGCCGCGGCCTCGAACTCGCAATCCTTCTCCTCCAGCGAGTGCGGAGCATGGTCCGTTGCAATGGCATCGATCGTTCCGTCGGCCAGGGCCTGCTTGATCGCCTCCACGTCCTGCGCGGTGCGTAGAGGGGGGTTCATTTTGGCGTTGTTGTTGTAGTCAAGCAGGGCCCGGTCGGTAAGCGAAAAATAGTGCGGCGCCGTTTCGGCGGTGACCTGCACGCCGCGGCTCTTGAACTCCCGGATCAGCCGAATGGAGCCCGCGGTGCTGACATGGGCAATGTGGATCCGCGCCCTCAGATACTCGGCCAGAATCAGATCCCGCGCAACAATGACTTCCTCGGCCAGGGAGGGAATTCCCTTGATGCCCAGTACGGTCGAGGTCGCGCTCTCATTCATGAATCCGCCCCGGGAGAGGTCGGGGTCCTCGCAGTGGGCAATAACGGGAATGTTGAACATCTTGGCGTAATTGAGCGCATTGCGCATCAGCCCCGCATCGCGCACGGATTTTCCGTCTTCGCTGATGGCCACGGCTCCGGCATCGACCATCTCGCCGATCAGGGCCAGCTCCTTGCCTTCCTGGCCCTTGGTGATCGCGCCGATGGGATAGACACGGGCGGATGCATTCTGGCCCTGCAGCACCACGTAGCGGACTTTGGATTCGTCATCCAGCACGGGCTGGGTGTTGGGCATGCAGGCGACGGCCGTAAACCCGCCGGCGGCCGCGGCGCGCGCGCCGGTTTCGATGGTCTCCTCATCTTCGCGGCCCGGCTCGCGCAGATGCACATGCATGTCGGTCAACCCGGGAAGGACCCATTTGCCGCCGGCATCGATCACCTCGTCGAAGACCTGGCCCGAATCCACCTTGTCCACCACGGCCGAAATGCGCTCGCCCTCGATCACGATATCCATTGTGCGGTCGATGCCGCGCAGCGGATCGATAACTCGTCCTTCTTTGATGAGTATGCTTCGTTCATTATTCTGCATGCTTTCCCCCTTCGGAGGCCTGTCCGCCGCACAGCAGATAGAGAATCGCCATGCGCACGGCCACGCCATTGGTCACCTGTTCGAGGATCACGGACTGGGGTCCATCGGCCACGTCCGATGATAATTCAATACCCCGGTTGATGGGGCCCGGATGCATGATCATCACATCGGGCCGGCAGAGCTTTAGCCGCTCGCGATCCACACCCCAGCGCTCCCTATATTCCGTCAGCGAGGGCAGCAGGCCCGCGCCCTGTCGCTCGATCTGCAGGCGCAGCAGCATGACCACATCGGCGCCGTCCAGGGCCTTGTGGATGTTGGTCGTGCACTCGACGCCCAGTTCGGAGGCGTCCTGGGGCAGCAGCGTGGAAGGGCCGCAAGCCACGACCGAGGCACCCATAGTTTTGAGTCCCCATACATTGGACCGGGCCACACGGCTGTGAAGAATATCGCCCACAATCGCCACGCGCAATCCCGAAAGCCGGCCCAGCTTCTCGCGGATGGTCATCATGTCCAGCAGGGCCTGCGTGGGGTGCTCGTGCGTTCCGTCTCCCGCGTTGATAATCGTGGCCTCACTGATTCGGGTGAGAAACAGCGGCACGCCCGCGGATTTGTGCCGCACCACCACGGCATCGATCTTCATGGCCTCGATATTGCGCAGGGTGTCGCGCAGCGATTCGCCTTTGCTGACCGAGGAGGCCGAAGTCGAGAAATTAACCACGTTACCCGAGAGGCGCTTTTCGGCCAGCTCGAAGGAGATCCGGGTGCGGGTGCTTGATTCGTAAAACAGGTTCACAATGGTCTTGCCCCGCAGGGTGGGGACGCTCTTGACCGGTCGTTCGAGAATTTCCCGGAAGCTCTTGGCGGTGTCGAGGATCTCGCTGATGTCCTCGCCGCAAACGCCTTGAAGCCCCAAAAGATGGCGAATCTTCAGCGGCATGGTTCCACCTCCATAAGCCAGACTCCGTCGACTTGATCTTCTTCTTTGACTTTTACGGCCACCTCTTCATTCTGCGCCGTGGGAACATTCTTGCCCACATAATCCGCGCGGATGGGCATTTCCCGGTGGCCCCGGTCGACCAGCACGGCAAACTGAATGGAGCGGGCCCGTCCCAGGTCGACCAGTTCATCCAGCGCGGCCCGCACGGTGCGGCCCGTATAGAGCACATCGTCCACGAGAATCACGTGCTGGTCCTCGATGGGGAATAGGATCTCGGTCGCCTTGACGCCCGGCTGCTTGAGTCCGGTCCGGTAATCGTCGCGATAGAATGTCACATCCAGGGCGCCGACCGAAATGCTGCGGTTCTCAATCTCCTCGATCTTCTTCGCAATGCGGCCGGCAATGTGATAACCGCGGGTGCGCATACCCACGATGACCAGATTGTCCACGCCCTTGTTTTTCTCTACGATTTCGTGCGCCATGCGGGCAATGCAGCGGCCCAGATCTTCCTCGGTCATGATAAGGGCCTTTTCTTTGAGTTTCACCTTGGGCATTCAACCTCCGGAGAAGAAAAGTCGGGAATCGGGAGTTGTGAGACGGAAGTCTGGAAACGGAAAAGCAACTGGTCGGGTTCCGGTGTCATTTCGAGCCCCTCGACAGGCTCGGGATAAACTCCGCGAGAAATCTTTTTTCGTTCGGAAAAGGGTTTTCTCCTCGAAAACTCGTCGAAATGACACCATCCATGGGCGTGAGTACCTGAGTGGCTACACGTAGAAAGAAAAAAGGTCGGCCGCGGTTGCGCAGGGGATCTGTATGTACAAAGGTGAGTTGCGGAATTCATCGGATCCCTTTCCGGCCTCGCAGGACCGGGTTAAAAGGCTGAGAACAAATACTTTCTTTGGGGTTGAGAGATCAACAAGGGCGTTGGAAAAGTGGGCATTCGCGGAAAATGTGGCAGGTTCCCCCAGTCCGGGCCGCCGGACTTCTCGCCGCGGAGGTTTTCTTCCGAAGAACGACCACCGGGCCTCAACCCTAGGGCTAGCCCTAGGTTCTCCTCCTGACGCACGGAAATCGCCGCTGATACTTCCCCGAAAAAATGGACACACGGTTAAGCGCACTTCGCCAGACG
>CAYVZU010000097.1:10923-15209 GCA_964455935.1 uncultured Fibrobacterota bacterium | reverse complement strand
CCTTTCCTCTCCCTTCGATGGGAGAGGATTAAGGTGAGGGTGGCCATTCTCATTAAGGCGCTTCGCTTCAATGCTTTTCGGACGCTAACCCCCTCACCCTTACCCTCTCCCACCGGGGGGCGAGGGATATTCTTGCAAGGCAATCCGGTTAAGAGCACCTCACTTTCCGTATTAGAAATCAATCCCTTATGCCACCTGTGCAGCAGATCCGGCTTTTCCCGGCCGTTTGCTTCATGCTATATTTATGCTCTTAATGCCAGACGAACCGGCCAAAGACAGCTCAGCCAAAATGGCTGTCCGCCGGACCGATACCGGAGGCGAATGTGAATAGTATTGAAGTCCAAGGATTGAAGAAAAATTACCCCCTGGGCAACACGACAGTGCACGCGCTGCGGGGGATCGACCTTACCGTCGAAGAGGGGAAGGTTATCAGTGTCATCGGACCTTCGGGCAGCGGGAAGACCACGCTGCTCAATGTGATCGGCTGCATCGATTCCGCCACCGAGGGAAGCGTCAAAGTCGGCGGCCAGGAGATCACGTCACTTTCGGACAAGGATGTCACCAACATCCGGCTCCATAAAATCGGGTTTATCTTCCAGACCTTCAATCTTATTCCCGTTCTCAATACGCTGGAAAACGTCGAATTCCCGCTTCTACTCATGAAAAAACACTCCAAGTCCGAAGTCCGGAAAAAAGCGGAGAAACTGATCGACTTGGTGGGCCTTGGTGAGCATATCAAGCACCGGCCCGCCGAGCTTTCGGGCGGACAGCGCCAGCGCGTGGCCATTGCCCGGGCCCTGGTCACGAACCCGGATATCGTCCTTGCGGACGAGCCCACGGCCAACCTCGATTCGGTCACCGGCGCAGCCATTCTGGATGTAATGCGGGAGATGAATCGAATCGAAAAGACGACCTTTATCTTCTCCACCCACGATCCCAATGTTCTGCGGTATGCCCAGGATGTGGTAAAAATCAAAGACGGGCTGCTCGTTCGCGAATAACATGGAACTGATTTTTAAAATCGCCTGGCGCAACATCATGCGCCACAAGGGAAAAAGTCTGGTGATCGGCTCCATTCTTTTTTTGGGCGCGCTCCTGATGACCGTGGGTAACGGCGTCACTTCGGGCCTCAACCAGGGCCTTCAAAAGAACATCGTGGAGAGCTTTTCCGGGGATGTTGTGGTGGTCTCGGACAAGCAGGAGACCGACAACGTCTTTTTTGAGATGATGGGAAAATCGATCGAGCCGATTCACAATTACAGGTCCATAGATAGCGCGCTTTCCCGGATCCCCGAAGTGGCGCGGAATCTGCCCATGGGGAAAAACTTCGGGATTCCGCTTTCCGATGACGGGACCATGATCGATGGCGTGTTCGTCCTGGGGACGGATTTCGCCAAATACCGCGCCTTTTTCAAGGACAATCTGAAGGTGATCGAAGGGCAATGGCCCGGCGAGGGCGAACATGGCGTTTTAATGCCTACGGGCTGGCGTAAACAGATCGTCGATTATTACAATATCGCCTATGCGGTGGAAGGGTTCCCCGTGGACACAAGCACGCTTTCCAAGGAAGGAAAAGAGCTTCTGGCCACGGCCACATCGCGGAGCAGCTTGGTCTACATGGGGCTAAGCGCGGACAATACCACAACCGACGTGCGAACGCCCGTGCGGGCCGTTGTGAAATACCGCTCGCTCAACACCATTTGGGGGCAATTCCCCATCCTGGACATTGAATCGTATCGCGAGTGCATGGGATACTTCTCCGCGCAATCCCAGACCATGGCCGTGAAGGAAGAGAATCAGAAACTCCTGTCTCTGGACGAAGCATCCTTGGACGACCTGTTTTCCCAATCCGATCTCGTGACCACAAACACCCCGGCCCGGGGCACGATCCTTTCCGCCGGAAGCCTCGTTGCCGATGAGAAGGTTGCGGCCAAGGAAACGGACCTGGAGGCCGGCGCATATAACATGGTCCTGGTACGGCTTACGGACAGCCGCCTGCTGGAAAGCGCGACCGCGAAAATCAACCGGGTCTTCAAGGAAAAAAAGGTAGGGGCGCGCGCCGTAACCTGGAAAAAGGCCTCGGGCATGATTGGAAGCCTGGCCATGCTGATTAAAAGCTCGCTCTTTGTATTTGTCATGCTCCTTTTTGTTGTGGCCATCATCATTATTATTAACACGCTCAGCATGGCTGCGCTCGAACGCACAAATGAGATTGGAATGATGCGGGCGGTGGGCGCGCGCAAGGGATTCATTGCCGCCATGTTTTTTGGCGAAACGGCCCTTCTTTCGTTCTTTTTCGGGGGGCTGGGCATTGCGGCCGGTGCGGTTACCGTTTGGGTTTTGCGGCTTATGCACCTGACCACGGAAAACGACATGCTCCAGCTTCTCTACGGCGGCGACACCTTCAGCCCCTTTCTCTCGGCCGCCGATATTGGATTGGCGATCCTGCAGTTGGCCATTGTAACCCTCATTGCGGTTGTGTACCCGCTTCGGGTCGCCCGGCGCATTACGCCGCTCGACGCGATCTCGCGCGAATAGGGGAGCGAAATGAAAACCGTTCTCACCATTGCCCTACGCAACCTGCTGCGCCAAAGGCGCCGCAATATTCTGCTGGGCATTGCCATTGCATTCGGCGCCATGATCCTGATTGTGGCCAACTCCTTTTCGCATGGCATCACCGATGTAATGTTCAACCGCATCGTCAAATACGTGAACGGTCATGTCTCCCTGTCCTACATCCGCAATGGCAACATGATGAACCCGATCTTTCCCGATTCCGGGCGCGTGTGGAAGGCGATTCGCACGGCCGCGCCGCAAGTGGAGTTGGCGCAGGAGGCCATTGGCATCTTTGGCCGGGCCGTGGGCAACGGCAAAGCCGACAATGTCATCATGGTGGGGATCGATTTCAAAATTCAGATGTCTCCCCAGGATGTCGAGGAATACCAGGCCAATTTTAAATTTATCGAGGGCCGTTTCGAAGCGCTGATGGATTCCACCATACCCAACCCGGTTGCCCTTGCGGAGCAGAAAGCAAATTATCTGAACGTAAAGACGGGCGACATACTGCGGGTTCGTTTCCCCGATGCCAATACCCAGACGCAAAGCGCTCAGCTTACGGTTGTGGGGGTCTTCAAACCCGCCAATATTTTCATGGCGGCCCCCATCTTCCTCAACCTGCAGGACCTGCGCAGAATTGCCAACTATGGCCCCCATGACATTGCGGGCATGCAGGTGAATATCAAGAACCCAAAGGAGAATGCATCGCGGCTCGCAGACCGGATTCACGACCTGCTCAAGCCCGGTCTGGCTGCAATTCCGGCCGAATTTTCCAGCCGGTCATCCCGAATGCAGGGCCTGTGCCTGGGATTTCGAAACGACACGGCGTCACACAAACTTCTTGCCGGCAATGTGAGGTTTGCGCAAGGAGACAGCGCCAAAGCTCTTGGCCGCGAGGGCGCCATTGCCTCGTTTGGTCTTGCCGGTGCGTTGGGCGTCTCGCCGGGCGATACCCTCACAATGGTCTGGAAAAGCAAATTCGACGCCTCCCGCGCTGCCCTAAGCGTTCGCGTGGAGGCTGTGGCGGATTCCGCCGCGCCGCTGCCCATTGCGGCTTTGCTCGTGAACGAAAAGGACTTCTACAATGCGTTCTACCGCCCCTGGCCCGCGACCGCAACCGGTGCGCTTGCCGGGCAGTTACCCGATTCGTCCTCGTCCATCTATGGAGCTTTGGCGCCGGAATACGTTCTCCTGCCGCGCGTCAAGACCACCACGGAAGTCACCAAAATCATCCGTGAATCGACCCGGACAAAATACCGGGGAATCATGTTCAGCGTGCAGTCCATGTACGAAACGGCCTCCGCGGTGCTCAAGCTCGAGGCGGCCCTTAACATCATCACTCTCGTTGCTGTTCTTGTGCTGTTCTTCATTATCCTCATCGGTGTCATCAATACGCTTCGCATGACAATCCGCGAGCGTACGCGCGAAATTGGGACCGTTCGAGCCATTGGCATGCAGAAGAAGGATGTGCGCAATGTGTTTGTTTTTGAAACCTTTTTTCTTGCTTTCTTTGCCTCGTTGACGGGCCTGGCCGCCGCCTTCCTTGCGATGTGGGGCCTGGGAGCAATGACCATTAACGCCGGCGACAATCCCATGGGAATGCTTTTGATATCGGGGCATCTGCATTTTGTGCCATCGGCGTTTTCCATTATCCTGAATATCGCGCTGATTCTATTGATGGCCGTTGCCACGGCCTGGTTCCCGGCGCGGCGCGCGGCCAAAATGCCCGC
>CAYVZU010000097.1:3911-10823 GCA_964455935.1 uncultured Fibrobacterota bacterium | reverse complement strand
TCGCAATTCCGCTTCTTCTTGCCGCGACTCTGTGGGCCCAGCCCGGCGTTGACAAGATCCTCGAACGCGTATCGGCCAACTACGAGCAGACAGGCGATATTTCCGCCAGGGTCGGGTTGACGCAGCAGAAAACCGGCCAGGGTGTGAAGATGACCGAGATGATGTATTATCGCCGGGATAAAGACGACGCGTTCCTTATCGTAATGACCGGTCCCGAATCGGAGAAGGGCAACGGCTACTTGCGCATGGACGACAATTTTTGGATGTACCGGAAAAACACGCGCACGTTCCAGCACATCAACCGGGACGAAAGCATTGGCGGCAGCGATGCCAAAGGCGAGGATTTCGAACAGCGCAAGCTCACGGAATTGTACGAACCCGAGAAGGGCGCCGACGGGAAGGATCTGATCTCACAGGAGAAGCTGGGCAACATCCCCGTTTATAAATTCAAACTGAAGGCGAAGGTCACGGATGTCAGCTATCCGCGCAAGACCTTCTATACGCGAACGGACAACGATCTGCTCCTTAAGGAAGAATCCTATTCCTCGTCGGGCACGCTCATGGCGACATCCTACTACCCCAAATACACAACCGTGAATGGCAAATACGTGCCGGTGAAGCAGGTGCACGTGGATGAATTTGAAAAAGGCGACAAGACCGTTGTCGAAATCACGGACATTTCGACCGGCAAGCTCGATGGCGAGATTTTCACGAAGGCGTATTTGGAAAGCCTCAGCAAATAAATGAACCGCCTTTTCCTGGCTGCCCTCGTTCTATCATCCGCGGCGGGTCTGGCCTTGGCCCAGGATGTGGACGAGAACGAACTGTTTGGCGACACCTCCTCCATTACGCCGTCCGAGCAGATCGTCCAAGACACGGCCGCATTCTCGCCGGAGAAAAAGAGCGTTGGGTTCTCGGGCGAAATCACCAGCGCCGCAACCGGAATCACCAAAAAGGGCTGGCTTAATACGCGTGATGCGGCTCTGTCCACGTATGTCGTTGGAAACATCTTTCTGGATGCGCGGCTTCCGCAGGGACTGCGTGGATTCGCCAATCTCGAGACCGCCTACGTCCCGGATTCGTCGGACTATCTCATTTCGCTGCGCGAACTTTTCGTGGACATCAATCTCAAACGACGGGTTTACCTGCGCACCGGCAAGCAGGTGCTTCAATGGGGCCGCTGCTATTTCTGGAATCCCACGGACCTGATCAACGTCGAGCGTAAACTGTTCATTCCCAAAATCGGGTATCGCGAAGGGGCCTACGGCCTGCGCGCGCATGTCCCGTTCGGCACGAAGTACAACCTTTACAGCTTTATCGACACAAAAAGCGGGGGCGATCCCGAGAGCGTTGCCGTGGCATTGAAATTCGAGTTCCTTCTGGGGCGCACGGAAATGGCCCTGGCCTATTGGGACAAGGGCGGCTATCACGGCGTCACGGGATTGGATTTTTCCACCCGGGTCCTGGATCTTCAATGGGCGGGCGAACTGGCTGTTGCGCGGGGAGACAACTTTCCCGTTCTAAAGATCGTTGGAGACACGCTATCGACCAAGAAGAGCGACACGAAGTGGAATACGCGGTTCTGCATCAATGCCACGAAGCTGCTCGACTGGGGCAACTACGAGGATCGACTCAGCATTACCGGGGAGTTCTACTATAACGGAAGCGGCTTCTCGAAGAATATCCTGCAGGACAGCAAAACATATGTCTTCGGAGGGCCGGCTCTGCCATTTGAATTATCCGGGTCACCGGCTCAGTACATTCTTCTTAATAATCTCTATGAGATGAATAGCTTTTCGAAAGCCTACCTGGCTCTGTTTTCGGGATTCAATAAATTCCTTCTCAGCGATATGACTCTGAACCTTAATGCCATTGCCAACCTGGTCGACCAATCCGCCGTCCTCTCGGCCGGCCTGTCCTATCGCAGCCTGCATGACCTGGTGCTTGGGGTCAACCTCAGCGGCTTCGTGGGCGAGGATAACACCGAATACACCTTCCCCGATAATGCGCTGATGCTGCGGCTCAATGCGGGCATTGTGTTCTAGCGCAAAGCTGTTAGGACATAGCCCAGGAGCCTTGAAGGACTTCACTTCGCCGCAGTTTCTTTCTTCCCATCTTTCACGAATTTCATTGAAATGGAGTTCACGCAGTGACGGGTGTTCTTTGGGGTGAAACCCTCACCATGGAAAACATGGCCCAGGTGGCCGCCGCAACGAGCACAAACGATCTCCGTGCGCAGGCCATCGGGATCGGGTACTTGTTTCACAGCCCCCGGTATTTCTTCATCAAAAGCGGGCCAGCCGCAACTCGATTCGAACTTTGCGCTGGAGCGATACAGGGCCGCGCCGCAGCGCTTGCAGACATAGGTCCCAATTTCCTTATTGTTCAGCAGGTCGCCCGTAAACGGCCGCTCGGTCATCTTTTGCAGGATAACGGCTTCCTCTTCTTTGGTTAAATGATTGTATTTCATACCCGCCCTCCCTTGGGATACTATCACAAGCAGCAATAAGAACGCCAGTCCGCAGTACCTCATTACCCCTCCTTTTCAACGGGATCTTGGTCCCCCTCATAATATGGAGGATTGGCTCGAAGGCGCAGTCCAGATCTTGAGCAGCGGCAAAGAATTCCGCACGACATCAGGCAACTGGACTTTTGGAATGTTCAAGAGCAGAAAAACAACAAGAGGCGGTTGATCTTATTGGACTATGCGGCTTTTCTGACCTTCGTCCGGGCAAGCTTTAGGAGCCCACGGAGAGCCTCGTTGACCGATTGGGAATTGGAAAAAGCATTGGCCACGTCAGGCGAAAGAACCACAATGTTTGTTCCTTCGGCACAGCGGTTGGCGTACTTGCCTCGGACCCTTTGGGAGAAGTCATACTTCCTGCTAACCTCGTTCTTAGGCTTTTTCTTCATAGTTCTTCCTTTCGCTTTTCAAAGCTTTCCGGGCGCTGAAGATTCGAATGCCATCTGCTCGATCCGTGTGGACAACAACCAAGAGCCGGCCGCGCGGGCGGATCCTTTTCACTGCTGGGAGGGTACAGTGGATCTGGGACGATAACTCCGGCTGGTAGAATGCGCACAATCATTGTGAATAGCGATTAGAAGCGATTCCAAAGAATGCCGTGGCGATTTCGGGTCACGTCTTTGCCGGGCGGTAATACCGGCCCCGGTTCTTTCCGAAGGCAACCACAAATTTCTTATCCACCAGGGCTGCCAGCGGCGGCTGCAACGGGCTCTTGCCAGAATTCAGGCATTCGGCCATTTTCGAGGCAGAAACCCAGAACGGAGGTGCTCCATGGCCAATGTCTTTGAGGTGGATCAATTAAATGATACGCGCATTTTCGCACAGAGCATCATCGATACCATCTGGGAGTCCCTGCTGGTGCTGGACAACGACCTGCGGGTGGTCTCGGCCAACCGGGCCTTCTATCGTCAGTTTGAGGTATCGAGGGCCGAGACCGAAGGGCAACTGATCTACGATCTGGGCAACGGCCAATGGAATATCCCTGCCTTGCGGCATGCTCTGGAGACCATCATTCCCCAGAATACATCATTCGAAAACTTCATCGTAGAGCACGCGTTTCAGGACCTGGGCAAAAGGATCATGCTTCTAAATGGCCGGAGAGTCGAGCAGGAGGGTGGCAGGCGAAGCCTTGTGCTGCTTGCCATCAATGACATTACCGGCCGAAAAAAGGCCGAGCAGGAAAAGCTTGATTTCGAGGCACGGTATCGGAAGTTTGTCGAGAACATCAACAGCATTATCATCGGCTTTGACAATCTGGGCAGGATAACCTTTTTCAATCACTTCAGTGAGGACGTTTTCGGATATAAGAGAGAGGAAGTGCTGGGCCGGGGTTTTGTAGAGACGCTTTTGCGCTCCAAGGACGAATTGGGAAACGACAACACCGCATTGATTGGGGACCTCATGGAAAATCCGGAAAAATATCGGATCTGTGAATCCGAGGGTGTGCGCAAAGACGGCAGCCGGATTGTGTTTTCCTGGAGCGCCAAAGCGATTCGGGGCGGCGACGGCAAAGTGGCCGAGATCCTGATTGACGGAAATGACATAACAACCCTCCGGAAGGACCGGCAGCAGCTCCGGGACGCTCTACAGTTGATCGAGCATTCTCCTGATATTATCGCTCGCGTGGAGAAGGGCCGGTTTGCGTTCGTCAATCCTTCTTTTGTATCCCTGGCCGAAATGCCAAAGGAAGCGCTCACGGATAAATCGCTGTCCGAGGTTGCTTCTTTGGCAAGGACAATTGAACCCTTGGTTGTTGCCCTCCAAAATGTCCAGAACAGGAAAACCTTTCAGAGCGCGGAAGTCGGCCTCGACGATCGGCAATTCCACTTGTATGTAGTGCCGGAATTGGACGACAGCGGGAATGTAATCACCCAGATGGCTTACGCAAGGGACATTACACAGATGATCCAGATCCGGAAACAGTTGATCCTCGAACAGCAATTGCTCCAAACGATCATCGACTCCATTCCGGTCATGATTACAATCTACGATGAACCACTCGAGCGAGTGAAGCTGAACAGGGAGTTTACGCTTCTAACGGGCTGGAACGAGGAGGATTTGCGGGAACACAATATCCTGGAGCTGTGCTATCCCGATCCCGGGTACCGCGAAACGGTGCGCCAATATATGAAGGCGCTTCAGCCCGGTTGGGTCGACTTTAGGTTGACGAGCAAAGACGGCAGTACCATCGATTCGTCCTGGGCCAATATCCGGCTTCCGGACGGCCGGAGGGTGGGGATCGGCATTGAGGTGGGCGGCCGCAAACGTTTCGAAGGGGAGCTGATCAAAGCCCGGGAGCTGGCAATCAAGAAGGAGAGGGAGGCCCTGGCTGCCGGCGAACTCCTTCGGGAACAAAATATCGAGCTCGATACATTCAATCATACGGTTTCCCATGACCTTCGCGCGCCATTGCGCGCCATTGGCGGCTTTGCCCAGATCCTGTGCGAGGACTATGCGGACAGAATGGATTTGGAGGCGCGGCAGTTTGTAGGTAAGATCCAAGAGAATGTGGCCAAAATGGACCAGTTCATCGGCGAGCTGCTTGCGCTCTCCAGAACAGCCCGGCAGGCTATGGAACGCACGGATTTGGATATGCGCGGTCTGGCGCAGGCGGTTGTGCAGGAGCAGAAAGCCGGAGCAGCAGAGCGCAGCCTGGAATTCGTCATCGAGTCTCTGCCTTTCGCCAAAGCCGATCCCACCATGATGCGGCAAGTCTGGACAAACCTGATCGGCAATTCCATGAAATTCACAAGGACACGCGATGTCGCCCGCATCCATATCGGGGCCCAGGACTTGCCGTCCGGGACCGTTTACTACATCCGGGACAACGGGGTCGGGTTCGACGCGAAGAATGCAAAGGGCCTGTTCGAGGCCTTTCAGCGCTTGCACCCGGAGGGCAAGTACGAAGGCACGGGCGTGGGCCTTGCGATTGTGGGCCGGATCATCAGAAAACATGGCGGCCGGATCTGGGCCGAGAGTGAGCCGGGAAAAGGAGCGACTTTCTATTTCACGCTGGGATGACCCGGAATTGTTGTTGGGTAAAAAATCGGCATGCAATTCAGTGGGGGTTCCGCGGCCTGTATCTACCGCCCGCCACAGGGTTCCAGACGCGGAGGGGGGAGAGTTATATTTTGTCCCATGGCGCAGAATCTGTCGGACCTGATCTCCGATTACACTTCATCGGAACATTTCCTGTTTCTGGATTCGAAACTGAAGGAGCATGCGGAACCGCTGCTGCACTATTGGGCAGATCACGTTTCCGAAGTCGCGAACGATGCGTCCGTGGAGGAGATTCTAGGCCGGATGGCACGGCTGGACGTTCCGCTTGAAGTCCGCAAGGCGATTCCGGTTCTGCTTCGGGAATTCTTCGAATACCTCATCGCTACGGGCAGGGCTCCACAGGCCGCAAAATGGAAGGACCTTGTTTTGCTGGCCGAGGGCAACTATGTTGCGCGGTTCCGCCAGGACGGCTCGGTCCGGGGTGAAACCTTCAAAAAGAACTACACCGATGTGGGCCGCAACGATCCCTGTCCATGCGGCAGCGGCCGAAAATTCAAGAAGTGCTGCATGAGTCTGCTGTCCTGAAATTCCGGACACCGTCCCGTCTGCATAGTGATTCCATGAAAAGTTCCGCCACCAGGCCAGCCTCCTTTTTTGCTGCGGGACCCCCAAAAACAATCGGCTCTTGGTTTTGTATTAATAGGCTCTTAACCATACAGGCAGTTATTTGGCATGACGGGCACGTTCAATGCGGCTTGCCGCGTCCTTGCTGCGTCAGGAGGCCGGCCCCATAGCGGAACTTATTTCTGAGGACCATTATAATGCTAAGCCGCCGGGCTTTCCCGGCCTTCCGTTGGCAAGGTCAACCGACCGATCAGCCGTTTCAGCCATACGACAGCTCCCGCCAAAGCGACACGGGGAATGGTGATCCACCAGGCCGATACGCCAATGGCCACAAACAGGAGTGTGTCCTCCAGCAGGGAATGCGAAATCGCGATATGATGATTTAGAATGTCGGCGTCGGCCTTGGACAGTAGTCCGCGCCGCGTATTGTCGACGATCACGCCCGCTCCGTAAGCCAGTCCGATTGTGTTGGCCACAATCCACAGAAAAGCCGTTGGCGGCGGCAGGCCCAGGACCATGAGCGGGACCCGTAATACACGAGAAAGAAGCCTGGTCACGCCAAACTCCTCCAGAATGCGCTGGAGGAACATGAGAAGGGTAATCAGAACCATGATCTTACCGCACAGAAGAGAGATACCGATGAGCCATTTTCTGAATTCTGCTCCGAAGCCGGAGACTGCCAGGGCCACATCCGCTCTTGGCGCCAGCTGTTGAGGCGCATCGGCGGGTATTATCAAACTCAATAACAGACCGGCCGCGAGGCT
>CAYVZU010000097.1:0-3901 GCA_964455935.1 uncultured Fibrobacterota bacterium | reverse complement strand
AGTACCAGCATTCGCCAGGCCTGCGAACCGGCCTTTTTCTGCACGGCACTCTCCACCGGAAGATTGTGCGAGATTAAACACATCAGCGCCAGGATTGTTACCGCGCGCCCTGTCAGGCCCAGCGTCTCGATGACGGCTATGCAGGAGTAGATATTCAACAGGCAGGCTGTGACGAAAACGATCGCCGCTTCGCCCGGCAGGCCGAAAAGACCGAACAGGGGCTCACAGAGCCTTGCCACGACATCGAGAACACCCGTTATTTTCATTACCAAGACCGCAAACGAGACCGGAACCGTAATCGCCAGAAGCCACAATCCCGTCCTGAAGGCCGTGGGAAGCGCATTAATAAAACAATGGCGCAACCTGTCCGGCCAGGATTTTGGCTCTCCGTTTTTCGATCTCAGATGCTCGTGGTCCATTTGACGCCTATTCGCAGCAGCCTCGACGCTGTGGTGGTTGGCTGGTAAAATAACCTTTCACCGTATGAGCGTCGAGATGGGGTAGGGGCTGCCGCCATTCGCCGCGGGCAGTGCGGTAATAGTGTTATAAAGAGAGCGCCCCCTTGCGGGGGCGCTCTCTTCCGCTGTTTTGCGAAAGTCGTTTACGGCCGGGGAAGCTTCACTTCGGGTGCGCCGATACTGATCAGTTCCACTTCGAAGATCAGCATGGCATTGGGACCGATTTTGCCGCCTGCGCCCTGCTGGCCATAGGCAAGCTTCGAGGGAATGTAGAGCTTGTACTTCCCGCCTACGTTCATGAGCTGAAGGGCTTCGGACCATCCGGGAATCACCTGGTTGACCTGGAACGTGGCCGGTTCCCCGCGTTTATACGAGCTGTCGAACTCGGTTCCGTCCAAAAGCGTTCCTTTGTAATGGACCGTGACCGGATCGGTCGGTTTCGGGCTTTTGCCAGTGCCCTTTTTAAGAACCTCGTATTGCAGCCCGCTGGCTGTGGTGATGACTCCGGCCTTGGTTTTGTTCTTCTTTAAAAATGCCTCTTCATCGGCCTGGTTTGTTTTTGCGCTCTTGGCCATTTTTTCCCCTTCCTGCTGCTGCATTTGCGTGAAGACCTGTTTTTTGATTGCAAGCGCGGCCGAATCGCTCAGCTGCGGTTTGGCTCCGCTCAATTGGTCCTGGATCGCCCGCGTCAGGATGTCCGTATCGATCTTTGTCTTCTCGGAGATCTGCTTCAGCGAAGCCCCAATCTCCAGGCCCAGGGCATAGCTGAATTTCGCCTCATCTTTTGAAAGATCAAGGGCTTTGCCGGTTTGTTGCTTGCTTCCCGGGAGTTTGCATGACATCTGCAGGCCGGCCAGAGCAAGACATAGAAGGACAATGAGTGTGTAACGCATCAACATTCCTTTCCAAAACAGGGTTGGGGATTGTTGCCCGTTGCGACAGGGCGGTTTCCTTTGCTTCGATTGTGAGGTATGCAAACTACTAAACGGGCATGGCCGCTACAAGAGTAATTCCTTGCTATCCTGTGTGGTGTTAACTATACTTATGTCATAACAGCATTTGTGAATGGCCTCAGCAAAACCGCCCCGCACGTTTTTCGCTTCAACGCCTCAATTCTCCAATGCACAGCGCCTAAGAACGGCGCACAAACAATTTTCATAAGGAATTCTTGATGGGTTTTCGTCAATTCAACCTCGATCCACACCTGATGCCGGCCATTGAACGCGCCGGCTACACAACACCCACTCCCGTGCAGTCCGCGGCAATCCCCGTGGTTATGGCCGGCTCCGACCTGATTGGCACGGCCCAGACCGGAACGGGAAAAACCGCAGCCTTTGTCCTGCCCATTCTCCACAGGCTCCTTGGAGGGTCCGCCGGCTATACCCGCGCGCTAATCCTCACACCCACTCGTGAACTGGCTTCGCAAATCCATGAGTCGGTTCAGGAACTGGGCTCGGATACCGACATCCGATGCGCAACCGTCTATGGAGGCGTCGGTCCCAACCCCCAGATTCAGGCCATGCAGAAAGGGTTCGAGATTCTTGTGGCCTGTCCCGGTCGTCTGCTGGATCACCTTGGGCAGGGCTATGGCGATCTTGGCGGAGTTGAGGTCCTTGTATTGGACGAGGCCGACCGCATGCTCGACATGGGTTTTCTCCCCTCGATTCGCAAGATTCTCGCATATCTATCAAACCAGCGACAGACATTGATGTTTTCGGCAACATTTCCGCCGGAAATCGAACGCTTTGCCGCGAAGGTGCTTAACCAGCCTCAGCGGATTGCGGTGGGCACAAGCCGGCCGGCGCACACGGTGAAGCATGCCCTGTATCCGGTGTCTGCTCATCAGAAGACCGAATTGCTTTTCAAACTGCTGCAGCAGACGAGCGCCGAATCGGTCCTGGTCTTCACCCGCACCAAACACCGTGCCCAGAAATTGGCGCGCCAGATGGAGATGAGCGGCTATAATGTGACAAGTCTGCACAGCAATAAATCCCAGAGCCAGCGTCAGTCTGCGCTCAAGGGCTTTAAAAGCGGGACCTACCAGATCATGGTGGCAACCGACATCGCGGCCCGCGGTCTGGACATCGAAAGCATTTCCCACGTCATCAATTTCGACATGCCCGCCACCGCCGATGACTACATTCACCGAATTGGCCGAACCGGCCGGGCCGAGCGCACAGGCGACGCTTTTACGCTTGTTACCTCTGAGGACCGGGCTGTGGTGCACGCGATTGAAAAAGTGATGGGCCAGCGACTGCCAAGGGAGAGCGTGGAAGGCATGAATTATGCATCCGAGCCGACCCCGGATTCCCCGGCGCAATCCTTGCGCAACAAAGCCAAAGTCCGGCCGCATGGGCAGCTCATTCAGCGGACGGGTTTCGGCCGATAGGCCCGCTCAGGTTTCCGAGGGGCCGGCGATGTGCCATACGGCGCTGAAGACGGCCCAGGCAGCTAGGAAGGCGCTAACGACCGCCACAAAGGTCAATGGAAGATAAGGGCGAAAGTGGCCGGCGGGCGCGGCCACAATCCCGTAGACAATCCCCCCTGCGCACGAAAACACCCCCAGTCCCATCCCAATGGAAATCCTTGCCGCACGAGACAGGGCATATGGAACATGGGTGCGGATGAGCGGAGCGCGCAAATACCATCTTTTATAAGCCAAACCAAGCACCGCCAAACCGAAGATCGTACTGCCGTGCTGAAGCAGGTCATATACCATCAGCCATTGCCCGGCGATCTTGATTAGGGGATAACGCAATGCCGGAATCATCGCAACAAACCAGCCGTTATGATGCGTAAAGGCGTCCCACAGCAGGTGTGAAGCCGCTCCAATCAGAAGCGAAAGCAGGATCAGGCCAAAACGCCGGGCCGGCCAAAACGTGAACCGTGTGGCAGCCCGGTGCAGCCTAATCTGGTGACTGCCGGGCAGAAGGGACAGGAGCGGAAATTTCAGGAACTTGTGAAACAGGTAAAGTCCGGCCAATCCAATGGGCAGGCAGAAGATGAACAGCCCAGGGATGGTGTGAGCAATGACACGATTGTGATTTACGCGAAGAAAGAATTCGAAATCGGGCGCCATGCAACCCATAATCAAAGCTGTTGCGGGTAAACGGAACCGGCGAAGCGGGACGGCCGCCGCCGCATGCGAGAGGGTTAAAGGCATATCCATATAAATAAAAACAATGACATGCCGCCGTGGGAGAATTGACTGACTTGCGTTCATGATGAAAGGGATAAGAAACAAGTAGGCCGGAGCCAGTTAAGGCTCCGGCCTACTTGTTTTTACAAACCGGCTGGAATTGATTACCAGTTCTCGGCCAGAACCTCAAAATGGGCCTGGGGGTGCAGACAAGCGGGGCAGGCGGACAAGGCGGTCTTGCTTTCATGGATGTAGCCGCAGTTGGCGCAGCGCCATTTTACGACCATGTCCTTCTCGAACACCT
>CAYVZU010000096.1:0-15234 GCA_964455935.1 uncultured Fibrobacterota bacterium | reverse complement strand
CTACTCTTTCCGGATTCACACGCCTTCTCAATCGTTGCGTGTATAGGGGACGGAGGGACTAAAGTATATTGCATTCAATAGGACGATTTCTCTGGAACTATGTCACGAAAAGCCCGCTTGCTTGTACCCGGCTGTTTCTACCATATCATGGCCCGCGGCATTGAGGGGCGCGCAATTTTCGGCGATGATGAAGATCGGGTACGATTTCTGTCGTTTCTGGAGGAATATCTTTCCAAGAGCGGCTGTGCCTGCTATGCCTGGACTTTGATGTCAAACCACTACCACCTGCTGATCCAAACCGGTAACCGGCCACTTTCGGAACTGATGCGGCCACTGAACTCGCGCTATGCGCAATACTATGCACGAAAGCATAATCGCCGCGGTTATTTGTTCCAGGATCGGTATAAGTCAATTGCCACGCAAGACCAGTTCTATATTCGGGTTATCATCCGCTACATCCACGGTAATCCCTTGCGAGCTGGAATCTGCAAGAACCTGGCCGAACTGGCTCACTACCGTTGGAGCAGCCACACCGTCCTTTTGGGCAGGCGCGAATGCGAATTCATGGATTCGTGGGTTGTTCTGAGGCGATTTGGGCAGAACAAGGTGGGGGCCCGCCGGGAGTATCTGGAATACATGGCCGCAGGTATCGAGCAGGCTGATTATGATCTAATTAGAACAATACGTATGAGCAATGACGGCAGGGAGCATACTCATAATCCAGGTTGCTGGGTAATTGGGGATCCTGAGCTTGTGAAACAGGCTCTGGCTGCAGACAAGACGCATCGGATTAAATTGGCGCGGTACCGGGCGGAGGGTGTTACAATAGAGGCGCTTGGCAGAAAATATTCGCACTTGGCTGGAATAAGTGAGCTGGCTCTGCGGCAGCGGACCTGGGGGACAGCGGCTTCGGAGCTAAGGAAAGTGTTTGCCTATCTTTGCCGGAAAGAATACGGTTTCCCGGTAGTGGAAATTGGGCGATACCTGGGCATGCAAGGCCCTCCCGCTTCTATTTGCATACACCGTGGCCAGGAACTGGCAAGGGAAAGACGCTATGCTAATATACTTGCATCCCTCCGTCCCTAGCGACGGGAACATCGAGACGATTTCGAGCAAGTAGGACCTCGCATTCCAGCCACAGCGAGGCGAACTTGAGGCGTTACACACCGGGGGCCACACTGCACAACACGCCCAGCCCGACAGCTCCGGGACGGGACTAATCAATGCCGCCCACTACGCGGGCGGTTGTTTGCCCGTAGTTGGGCCTTTACAAAAGAGGGCGGGGGACTTGCCTATGCGTACGCGATTACGTACATTAATAGCAGGAGGTGATGACATGACTACATTAACCGTGACCCAAGCCCGAAAGAAACTGTACCAGATCGTCGATGACGCCAATACCACCCATGACGAAATTCACATCGTGGGAAAGCGGGGGGGCGCCGTCGTCGTTTCGGAAGAAGACTGGAGCGCTATTAAAGAAACCCTATATCTGCTATCAATTCCTGGAATGCGGAAATCAATTCAGGAAGGGCTTAGGGCGCCCATTTCGAAATGCGCGAAGGCATTGAAATGGTGAAATGGAAGATCGTCTATACCGTGGCAGCCCAAAAGGATGCCAAGAAGGTTGCGCGCAGCGGATTACGCCTTAAAACGGAAAGACTTCTTGCCGTTCTGGGAACAAGCCCCTTTCAGAACCCGCCCCCGTACGAACGCCTTTTGGGTGACCTGCAAGGCGCATACTCTCGCCGCATTAACATCCAACACCGTCTCATTTATCAGGTACTCGAAAAGGAACGCACAGTGAAGATACTCCGGATGTGGACGCACTACAAATGAAGGTCCAACCAGTCGTTGTAGGATGACCTGCGCCGTCCGGCTTGCGGCAGCCGTGGACATTGCTGAGATAGAAATAAGCGTCCCCGCCCTTTGGCACCTCGCCACTACCTGAGCTGGGCCGGGCGGGTGGAGGTGTAACTCGCGCGATTCTTTGGTGTGGCCGAAGGGTTGCGGGTTACTCCCAAGCGTAACTATCGGGCATAGTCGTGGTGCCTGCGGTCCGAAGGACAAGAACTCAGGAGAGACCCGAGGCAAGCCTCGGGCCACACAAGCAAAAAAGGGAAGGGCCACCCACCGCTCCCGTTATTTACACCGTTCGGCGGCACAGAAAGTCAAACTATTCCGTCTCATTGCCTGTTGCCATTAGGCACACGCTGTAGTATATTCATCATATGCTCTTATTAAAGTGGAATGCGGATAAGAATGAATGGTTAAAACGTGAGCGGGGCGTCGGCTTTGATGAGATTGCGGTGCGAATCCACTCGGGTGCAGTATTGGAAGTGGTCGATCATCCGAATCAGACGCGATACCCGGGACAGAAAATATTCATCGTTGAACATGATAACTATGTTTATCTCGTTCCATACGTTGAGGAAGAGAAAGACATTCTTTTTCTCAAAACGATAGTTCCAAGCCGAAAGTATACCAAAGGCTATCTAAGGAGTGATCCAAATGCGCAAACTTGACAAAGAAGAACAGGAAATGCTTGAAGCCTACCAAAGGGGAAAGGTTCGCGTCTCGAAGGATCGGGCAAAAGAAATCGCTCGGTTGCGACGCGCTGCAAAGAATACCCTAATGAAGAACAAGCGAGTCAATATTCGCATTTCCAGCAAAGATTTAGATGACCTTCAAGTGAAAGCAGCCGAAGAAGGCCTGCCGTACCAGACATTGATGTCGAGCGTTCTGCATAAATACGTAAATGGCCGCCTGATCGAGAAGAAAGCCGCATAACTTAAATGGAATGGTACGCAGTGCCTCTGCGTACCATTCCGGCATTAAATACGCAATATCGCAGTACACCGCGTACTCCGCAAAACCTTCAAGAGCGGCAAGGGACGGACCTTTAAATCTTTATTTACGATTTGACGATCCATGAATTCGTTGACTGGTCCAAGGATGAAAACCGGCAAAACGGCGAGTGGCCGGATTGAAAACGAGTAAGGAATAGAATGGAATCCGTGTGGCACTCTTGAACGGGATCTATTCCATGTGATCTGCCCAAGCCCAGACAGAATTAGCTGTGTGGGGCCAAGTGGCCTCACCGTGTGCTTGAATCCGTGTGGCACGGTCACCCTTGACCGTGTATATTCATAGTTTGGATCATCCCAGAAAAAAACTCCAGCGGCGCAATTGGCTATGGTCAACTGCGCTCCTAATCATTGTTCTACTCTTTCCGGATTCACACGCCTTCTCAATCGTTGCGGATCCCCAATGCGATGTCTATAATGCCGTCGGGGATATGTGGGACGGAGCTTAATAATTCAATTATCGCTGCCAGTTCTTGATGCTTCTGCGTTTCAAAAATGTCATAACTGATTTTCCGATCTCCATCGTCCCCCCCCGTCCACTCCGGTTTCCTGCGCTAAAATCACCCAGCGTATTACCTGCCATACATTCCGGCACTCATTTGCAGCACACCTCCCTGCATTCGGATACGATATCCGCACGGTGCAGGAGTTGCTTGGCGCTCAATCAATGCCGCCCGCTACGCGGGCGGTTGTTTACCCGTAGTTGGGCCTTTACAAAAGAGGGCGGGGGACTTGCCTATGCGTACGCGATTACGTACATTAATAGCAGGAGGTGATGACATGACTACATTAACCGTGACCCAAGCCCGAAAGAAACTGTACCAGATCGTCGATGACGCCAATACCACCCATGACGAAATTCACATCGTGGGAAAGCGGGGGGGCGCCGTCGTCGTTTCGGAAGAAGACTGGAGCGCTATTAAAGAAACCCTATATCTGCTATCAATTCCTGGAATGCGGAAATCAATTCAGGAAGGGCTTAGGGCGCCCATTTCGAAATGCGCGAAGGCATTGAAATGGTGAAATGGAAGATCGTCTATACCGTGGCAGCCCAAAAGGATGCCAAGAAGGTTGCGCGCAGCGGATTACGCCTTAAAACGGAAAGACTTCTTGCCGTTCTGGGAACAAGCCCCTTTCAGAACCCGCCCCCGTACGAACGCCTTTTGGGTGACCTGCAAGGCGCATACTCTCGCCGCATTAACATCCAACACCGTCTCATTTATCAGGTACTCGAAAAGGAACGCACAGTGAAGATACTCCGGATGTGGACGCACTACGAATGAAGGTCCAACCAGTGGTTGAATGATTACCTGCGCCGTCCGGCTTGCGGGCGGGTGGCCTCATGCAACACAGGTGTAACTCGCGTGATTCTTTGGTGTGGCCGCAGGGTTGCGGGCTACTCCCAAGCGTAACTTGCGGGCATAGTCGTCCTGCGGTCCGAAGTACAAGAACAAAGGCACACTGTCCAGGGTACAGTGGCACGGCAGAACGGGCCACCTGTCGCTCAATTTTGCTGGATCGTTATAGCCCAAGAGAAAGCAGGAGACTTGCACGGCTTTTGAAAATTGCGTACCTTTAAGGTATCGTTATTATGTACAAAAGGAGGTACCAAATGGCCAAAATAGCCTTGGACGAAGATATTCATCCTCTTTCCGAATTTCGGGCAAAAGTGAAATCCTTCATTCAGCAGGTACGTAAGACGAAAAGGCCCATTGTCATTACCCAGCACGGGCGAGGTACCGCCGTAGTTATTGATGTAGTCGAATATCAGGCCTTGCTGGACAAACTCGATCTTCTGGAAGACATCAGCACCGCTACCAAGCAGATTGAGGAGGGAAAAGGCGTAAACCACGCGAGCGCGAAGAGCCGCGTGCTTTCGGGAATCCGGAAATGAAGATTATCTGGTCGCCTTTGGCCATTGAAAGAGTGGAGGAGGCGGGGCGATATCTTGCACAAGACAGCTTGGCGGCTGCGATAAAATGGACAGAGGAAATATTTTCCAAAGTGGGAAGACTGAGAAGGTTTCCCAAGAGCGGCCGCATCGTTCCCGAGACAGACTCGCCATTCGTGAGAGAAATCATAGTTGGCAATTATCGCGTAATCTATCGCATTGAAAGCCGCAGGATCTTGGTTCTCACTGTTCGCCACACGCGGCAATTGCTGCGTATGGATGATGATGAACCGGAGGGGTATAGTTAGTAGTTCAATCTGATTTTCACTGCGCGAAACGCGCAGTGTAGGGGTGCAAGCCCGTTGCGCAGGCTTAGACCTCGGACGGGTGGCTCGATTGAATAGGAGTGCGACTTAAGATTCGGTGTGGCCCGAGGTCTAATCCGCCGCGGGCGGATTGCCTCGGGTTTCTCGATCTCCTGGGTTTTCTGCTATTAATTCGGACCTAATATGAACGCGCCAGTCGCAAAGCAAATCGGAAATATGAGGGTAATAAGTGAAGAAATCTAATCTGAGCAAGGATGAAGCACAGATCGAGAAGCGATTTGAGGAATACAAGCCCGTTTCCAAGGAGACCAGGAAGCATATTGAAAAGCTGATTGAAGAAGGCCGAAAGAGTCGGGCGATCAATTCATAAAGGACTCTGTGCCAATGCCTGAGCGCGACGATGAGAAATTCGAAGGAGATGACTTGGAAAAGGAAAATCCGTCAATAAGAAAAACAATTCTGCGAGTTGTCGGCAACCAACTCAAGAACAATGACCCTCCCGCGGTGCGTGAAACGTTGGCGCGGCTCAGAGGCGAAGGGATTTCAGAAGAAAACGCCAAGATCTACATAGCCCAGGCATTGATGGGATACTATGATAACGAAAGGCCATTCAACATCGAACGGTACATTCGCAACCTTAAAAACCTGCCGTCCGAGCCCAGGGAATAGAACGATTCTGGGAAAAAAGCGCTTCTCACCACATGGGCGGCTAAGTGGCCTGGCCGAATGAACATAGTTCTTTAGATGCTATTCGCGGCTTCCGGCAGAATCCGATCAAGCATTTCCGTCAAATACAATGGAAGGCTGACTAGCTTGTAGCGCACCGCGTCGCCCTGGGTAGTTTTGGTTGAAAGCTCGAATTGGGAAGGTGGGTTCTGGTCGAATCGGACCGCCAGCCCCAGCTTCTTGTCAAACATGAATTGATGGAGGGATTTCATTGCTCCGGCGGAGCCGGACTTCAGTTCCACAGGAACGATCCCATTCACCGCCTGCACCAGGTAGTCGACTTCGCCAGGCCGGCCGCCCTCTCTTTGCCAATAGTAAAGCTCAGGACCATCTCCGCTGAATGGTCCCAGAAGTCTCAATAGCTGTCCCACAACCTGCTCGGCTATCTGACCGCGCACTTGCGGGGCAAGGCTTTCCCCGTTTGGAAACGACTCCTGGGCCGGAAGTTTCAAAATCGCATGCAGCAAACCCACATCGTTGAGAATCGCCTTGCGAAAAGTCGCTTTCACCTCGCCGCCCAGCGGCAATCCGTTTGCGGAAGTATACCGAACAAGGTGACAGATGCGAGCCAGCACCAGAAGCTCCAATGCGCTCTTTGCCTGATGCTGCTTGATGCTGTCGTCGACCCGGGAGTAAACGAACTTCCTCCCCAGCGAAGCGGCAACGGCGCGCAGCGTGGAATCAAGCACCAGTGTGTTGATTCGTTTCGCGTACTTGGCGAAATCCGCTCTGTAGGTCGCCAGCAGATCGTATTGCTTCTCGCGGCACGTGCGCGCATTTGCCCCGGAAATATCGGCGCTGACGATCGCGGGCATCCCGCCGATCATCTGATAGCGGCGAAACCAATGCATTGCATGTTCATGAAGAGTCGCGCTAAATTCCTGCCCCGTCCGCCAGGTTTGGAGTCGCTCAAGGAGAATCTGCTGGTTATGGGCCTCAAGAAATTCCAAAAATCCCATCGGTTCAACGTGCAAAAATCCAATTCTACCTACAGGCATGCTAAAGCTGTGATCCGAAAGAGTGAATTCCAAAAGGGAGCCGGCGGCTACCACAGGCAGCTGCGGCATTTCTTCGGCGAACCAGCGCAGCTTGGCAAGAATGTCACCGGCAACCTGAATTTCATCAAGAAATAGAAGCGCCCTTTCCACATTTACCGGCCGGTTCAGGGCGAGCGAGATTTCGCCAAGGATAGCCTTGGGATCATTGGAGGAGAAATACTGCCGGGCAGAAGGATCTCTTTCAAAGTTGAGCTCAATAAGATCTTTGCCATGTTGCTGCGCAAAAGATCTAACAAGCCATGTCTTGCCTACCTGCCGCGCTCCCCGGAGCACCAGTGGCTTTCGCCCCGTATCCGCCAGCCAGGCATTCAGGTGTGTCATTACGGATCTATTCATATAATCATAAATGTATCAAACAACGCGTTGTTTTTGCAAATAATTGCAAAATTAACGCGTTAAAGTAGATAAGATGTTGAATTTACGAGAGTAAGCGCAAACAATGAGGCTGCATGCAGTCTACCAGTAGTCGGCGTAGAAAGCTGCTATTTCGTTACACATGTCTTCATCAGTGCTGGTACTGCGGCAGCAAATATCGCCGGTTACCTCATGCAAAATTAAAACGGGCGGCTTTGGGCCGCCCGCTTCAATTCTTAACCAAGTCCGCAAGCGTCAGGCGTCTTCAATAGCCACTAGCGGTTGGTCCTTCTGGACTCTTTGGCCGTCGTCGACCAGAAACCTGACGATCTTGCATTTTGAGGGCGTCTTGATCTGGTTGAAGAGCTTCATAGCTTCAACCACGCATACCGTATCGCCGGCATTGACCACGTCACCGGGCTTTGTGAATGGCGGCTTTCCGGGACCGGATGCGATGTAGAACGTACCCACAAACGGGGCCTTAATCGACTTGCCCACCGGTTCCTCGGCGGGCTTCTTGGCTTCAATCGCTTTGGGTTTTTCCACGGGCTTGTCCGCTGCCGGGGCAGCCGGGCTTGCCGGTTTGTCCGTCCGGACCGGGGCGGCAACGGGGCCGCTCCCCGCGCCGCGCAGGCTGATGGTGAATTCGCCTTTCTGTATCGTCAATTCCGATAACCCCAGACCGGCCGCGCTTTCGAGAATGCGGCTGATGCCCGCATAGTCATCCTCGGGAAGAATAGGACCTTGGACCGCCGGCGCGGCGGGTTGTGGTGCCTCAGTCGCCGTTTTCGCGTCCGCTTCCAGGAGTTTCTTTACTTCAAGGTCGGCGGGTGTTGGCGGACGCTGGTCCGCCGGAAGCTTTCTCCACTTAAAGTATTCCAGGGCCGGCTCGGGAAGAATGCAGTAGGCAACGATATCCTCCTCGCCCGTAATCAGCTTGGGATCGATATTTTCGGCCGCTTTGGGCAGCATGGGCTCCAGATCGTCCGCGGGCCTATGCGTAATCGGCTTGAGATCGCCCAGGATCTTTGCCGCGATCTGGGGATCGAGCGGCGCCGGTGAACGGCCGTACATGCCCCGCACGTATTCCTTCACTTCGTTGGGGACGATTTTGTAACGCTCGCCGGCCAGAATATTGAGAACCGCCTGAGTTCCAACAATCTGGCTTGTGGGAGTGACCAGTGGAGGCCAGCCCAGGTCTTTGCGAACCTTCGAAACCTCTTCGAGGACCAGGTCCAGCTTGTCGAGAGCGCCCTGCTGTTCGAGCTGGGAATGGAAGTTTGAGATCATGCCTCCCGGGATCTGGTGCACCAGAATCTCGGGGTCAATGTTTGCCCGGTATTGCTTGCAATTCATTCGTTTGGGCGTAAGCTTTTCGAAGTACTTATTCATCGTGCGGAGCGCTTCGATATCGAGCGCGGCCGAGTAATGCGTCTCTTTGAAAATGGCCATTAGCGTTTCGACAGGCGGCTGCGACGAGTAGCCGGCCATGGAGGAGATGGCGCAGTCGATGGCGCCGGCGCCGGCCCGCACGCCCTCCACATACGTGGCCGTGGCCATTCCGCTGGAAGCATGGCAATGAAGCTGAATAGGAATGTTAATCTCTTTCACCAGCGCCGAAACCAGACGTTCGACCGAGATGGGGGAAAGAATGCCGGCCATGTCCTTGATGCAGAGCGAGTCGATGCCCAGGGAGACCTGCTCTTTGGCGGCATGCACGAAATGCTCGACTGTGTGGACCGGGCTGATGGTGTAGGAGAGGGTGCCTTGCGCGTGGGCGCCGTATTTCTTCACGGCCCGAATGGCCGCTTCCAGGTTGCGCGGATCGTTGAGTGCGTCGAAGCAGCGGAAGATATCCATGCCGTTGTCGACCGACAGGGCCACGAAACGGTCCACGAGGTCGTCGGAGTAGTTGCGGTATCCCACCAGGTTCTGGCCGCGCAGGAGCATCTGGAGCGGTGTTTTGTGCGCCTTGGCCTTGATCTGGCGAAGTCGTTCCCAGGGGTTCTCGCGCAGAAAACGAAGGCAGACATCGAAGGTTGCCCCGCCCCAGACTTCAATGGAGTAGAAGCCGACCGAGTCGACCACCTCCATGATGTCGAGGATGTCTTTGGTGCGCATGCGCGTGGCCCATAGCGACTGGTGAGCGTCGCGCAGCGTGGTGTCGGTGATGCGCAAAGGAATCTTGTGCAGCTTGTCTTCTTTGGTCTTCAACATTGAGAAACCCTTCCGTTGATAAAACCACTTACCACAGAGACACAGAGTTCACAGAAATAGGTTCCGCGAAATCTCCGTGCCCTCCGTGACTCCGTGGCGTCGTTTGCTTCAGGAGCCAGAGTCGTCACTAGCGCGTTTCGAATATGCCGATATTCGAGTATTTCTCAAAACGCTTCTTGATCAGCTTGGGGATCGCGATGCCGTCAAAGGACTTCAGGTGGTTGAGCAATGCGGCCTTTATGGCCTCTGCCGTCAATTCATAGTTGCGATGGGCGCCACCCGCGGGTTCGGCAATAATTTCATCGATAGCCCCTAATTCCAGCAGTGAAGGCGCGGTGATCCGCATGGCTTCAGCCGCCTGAGGAGCGAAGCTGGCGTCGCGCCAAAGAATCCCGGCGCAGCCCTCGGGCGAGATTACGCCATAGACCGAATAAGAAAGCATCATGACGACATCGCCCACGCCGATTCCAAGGGCGCCGCCGCTGCCGCCTTCGCCCGTTACCGCGCAGATTATGGGAGTCTGCAGCAGGGACATTTCGGTCAGGTTGCGCGCAATGGCCTCGGCCTGCCCGCGTTCCTCGGCTTCCAGGCCGGGGTAGGCGCCGGGCGTGTCGATAAAACTGATCACCGGGATCCCGCACTGCTCGGCCAGTTTCATGAGGCGAAGGGCCTTTCGGTAGCCTTCCGGCCGCGCCATGCCGAAATTGCGTTCGGCATTCTGTTCGGGCGTCTTGCCTTTGTTGTGGCCAAACAACATGACCTTGCGGCCTTCGATGCTGGCAAAGCCGCCGATGAGACCGCGGTCATCCCAGCAATTGCGGTCGCCGTGCAGTTCCGCGAAATCGTCGAAGATCAGCGCGATATAATCCTGAAGCACCGGCCGTTCGGGATGGCGGGCCACCTGGAGTGTCTGCCACGGCGTCAGGCCGGCATAGATGTCCTGGCGGAGAACTTGGCAGCGCTTATCGAGTTCCGCGATTTCCGTGTCGAAGCTGGTGTGCGTCTTGGCGCTGAGCGCTTTAAGCTCCGCGATCTTTTCTTCGATTTCAAGAAGAGGTTTTTCAAATTCCAGACTCATAGTCCACTCCTGGGTTGGTCTGCGTCTTTGGTTTGCGCAGAATCCGGGTCAAACGTTTCCAAATTCCCTGCCCGGCTTGGGCCTGTTTTAAGGAGGAGAGTTTCTTCATTTCGATTTCGCAATCGATTTCGGCGGGGGTGAGGTCTTTGCGGCACACGTTTTCCTGGCATTCGACATCCAGGATCGAAGTATTGGACGGCAATTGGGCTACAAGCACCGGAACCTGGCGCAGGCCCAAGCGACGGCAGGCTTCAAGCCTGCGAAGCCCGGATAGCAATACATGGTTTTGGTCCACGAGGATCGGAAACAGAAGACCCAATTTTCGAATCGAGTCTTCCAGAATTGCCAAATCGCCCAGGTCGGAACGCACCCGGCGCCGGATTTCGATCCGGCCAATGTCGAGATGGAGCAGTTGAGGACCCGGCTGTTGCACAGGCTATTCCTTCAGCCGAAAGTATGACAGAATCCGGCCCAGTTCGGCCTTCATGTCCTTGCGGTTTACGATGCGGTCGACGAATCCGTGTGCGACCAGATATTCGGCGGTTTGAAAGTCGTCGGGCAACTTCTGCCTGATTGTCTGCTCGATGACCCTGCGGCCCGCAAAGCCGATCAGGGCTCTCGGCTCCGCTATGTTTAGGTCACCCATCATGGCATAGGAAGCCGAAACCCCGCCCGTTGTAGGATCCGTGAGAACCGAGATGTAGGGAATGCGGCGTTCGCGAAGCCGGGCAATGCCGGCGCAGGTCTTGGCCATTTGCATAAGACTAAGAATGCCTTCATGCATGCGGGCCCCGCCCGAGGCCGAGAGGATGATCAGCGGAATGCGGTTCTCATAGGCATAATTGGCGGCCTGAAGGATCTTCTCTCCGGTCGCGCTTCCCAGGCTTCCACCCAGGAATTTAAAGTCCGTATGTATTCCCAGAAGCCGGCCGTGCCCGGTTACAATGGCCTCATGCAGCCCGGTTTTGGCGATCGTTTCGCGGGTTTTTTCGGCATAGCTGCCCTTGCCGTCCACAAACTGCAATGGGTCGGCCGGCTCAATGCCGGCATTGAGTTCCTGGAAGGTTCCCTCGTCGATGAGTAGATTGAGGCGTTGTTTCCAGCCAATGCGTTCGTGGAAATTGCATTTGGGACAGACGTTGAGATTGCGGAGATATTCTTCTTTGAATACATGTGCGCCGCATCCGCGGCATTTGACCCAGATCTCTTCTTTGGCCAGCTTTGAAGCCGCGCTTTTGGACCGGATAAACCAAGGCATTGTGTTCTCCTCTCAAAGGACAGCATCCGGGTCATGGTTAACCTGCGGACGCCGGCCTTTCTTCGGCTCGTCAAAACCTCCGGATGTCTGATCCGGCAGGTGCCACCGTAAGGACTGGGGATACCCTCGGCGGTAAAATTTCAATATAAATATTTCCGAAAGGCGACCCCAATAGGATTGATCCGGCGGGAAAAGTTAAATATATAATCATTATCGTGAAAAGAGGATACGATTTTAGAAACTGGGCATTTCATACCTCCGGCCGGTTTTCTCGATTCTATATTGGAAAATGGGAGGCGCGTGGGGAAACCTTTTTGAAAGGAGTTTCCATGGCCTGCCCGTTCCTGCCTGTCGCCCTTATTTCCCTTGTTTTGCTCCTGCCTGGCTGCTCCAAAACCGTCGAGACCGCTTTTGAGGACGGGCAAACCAAGGAGCGCTACCAGCTTGTCCGTTCCGGCCGCCAATGGGTGAAGGACGGCCCTTACTTCTCCTGGTACCCGAATGGAAAGAAAGAGACGACCTGCCAATTCTCCAAGGGACACCTTCATGGCCGATTCCGGCAATGGGACTTGGATGGCGCCTTGCGCGAGGACCTTGGCTATGACCGGGGAAACAAAGAGGGCTCTTTCTGGTCATGGTACGCCAACGGCAATGTCCAAAAGCAGGGCTCGTATTCCAATGGTTTGCCTCACGGAGAATACGCGGAATTCCGCAAGGACGGTTCAAAGGTACTGACCTGCACCTTTTCCAAGGGCAAGCTGGAAGGAACCCGGACCCTGTGGTCGGCCCAGGGCCGTAAAACCGAAGAGGCCGAGTTCCGGAGCGGTCTTCTTAATGGGACTCGGATCGTTTATGACCAGCGGGGCAGGAAAGTACGCCAGGAGGCTTATCAGAATGGAATCGGGGAGGGGGTGTGGCGGGAATGGCAGGCCGGCTCCCTGCTACGGGAATATACCTACCAACAAGGGAAACGCAACGGTCCCTCGGCGGAATGGTACGAGAACGGAAGGCGGAAACTGGAGTGCTTTTATGTCGACGACAAACTCAGCGGCCGGAGCATTGAATGGACTCCGGGAGGTAGCAAAGCCGTCGAATGCCGCTATAAAGAGGGAAAGTTGAACGGAACGCATACGACCTTTTATGAGAACGGGCAAAAATTCATGGAGTGCACGTATCGCGATGGAATTAAAGAGGGAAAACAGGTTGTTTGGCACGGTGGTAACCGGTAAGGGGGGGCTATGAAAGCAGGTCTCAGCGCTCTGGGTTGTCTTGTTTTTCTCTTTTTGTGCGGTTGCTCGCAGAAAGAAGAATCGCGGTATGCCGATGGAAAGCTGCGCGAGCAATTCGAGGTCCGCAAAACCGAATCCGGAAAACTGGTAAAACATGGGCTATATGTGTCGTTTTTCGCAAACGGAAAAAAGGCCACGGAATGCACTTTCGTCAACGGTGTGAAACAGGGCAAGTCCAAGATCTGGCGCGAGAACGGGATGATGGCCGAGGAGTGCGTCTATAAAAACGGCAAGCTCGAGGGGCTTTACACGGAGTGGCATGAGGACGGCAAGAAAGCTCTGGAATGCTTTTATAAAGACGGAGAACTGGATGGCGCATATCGCTCGTGGTATGACAACGGCCAGAAGCGGATTGAGTGCACCTATGCGGCGGGAAAAAAGGAAGGTGCGTTCTTCTCCTGGTATCGGGACGGCAAGCGCCAAATGGAATCCAACTACAAAACTGATGGCCTTGATGGCCCCTACAGCGCCTGGTATGAGAACGGTCAGATGGCGGACCAGTGCACGTATGCTGGAAACCGGAAAATAGGGTACTATGTTTCCTGGCATGAAAACGGCAAGAAGAAAGAGGAATGCACACTTCAAGCCGGGGTTAAAGCAGGAAGCCTGACGCAGTGGAACGAGGCTGGTCAGAAGGATGGGATCTATGCCGAGTGGTCCCTGTCCGGGTCAAAAGTCCTGGAATGCAATTATTCCAAAGGCAAACTGCAAGGTGTGTTCATGACCTGGGATGAGAATGGCCGTAAAATGATCGAGTGCGTTTATCAGCGCGGCCTGAAGCATGGAAAACAGATTCTGTGGCACGAAAACGGCCGCAAAGAGAAGGAATCCATGTACATCAATGGTCAGTTGTCGGGTGCTGAAGCAATGTGGGATGCAAACGGAAATCAGGTGGACGTGTCACAGATGATGCTGGACCACTTTGGTGGGATGACGAGATAGGCTTTTGGGCTGGAGGGGGTAGGCTGGAGGTCGGAGAAGAAGAAAGCTGTTAGGATGAAGGTCAGAGAAACGATAGATGATCGGCCCGCGTGCAGGGCTCCAAGAATAGCGGCTTCCGGCCTATAGCCTAACAACCTACTTGCCTTTTCCGTGCCCGGCGATCTGCTTTTTCAGCGCCGGATAATCGATTTCGAATAGCCGGGGCCAGTTCTTGCCGGTGAGGAACAGCCGTCTTTTGCCGGGATCAAAGGCGATTCCGTTGAGCGCGTCAGCGCCCTTCCTTTCGCTCGGGGACAGGAATCCCGAACAATCGATCCATGCTTTTACGGTTCCGGACCGGGGTTCGATTACGATAATGCTGTCGGTGGTCCAGACATTGGCAAACACCAGCCCTTCGATCCACTCCAACTCGTTGAGCATCGTCACAGGGCGATTCTTATCGCGGACGGCAATCGTCCTGCGAACCGCAAAGGTGGCTGGGTCATGGAAATACAGGTGGTCGGAGCCATCGCTGAGGATCATGTCCTTGCCGTCGTATGTCAGCCCCCAGCCCTCCGTGTTGTACTGGAAATTTCGGAGGAGGCGGAAACTCTCGCGAAACCAGATCAGGCCCAGCCGGGATTTCCAGGTCAGCTGATAAAGGACCTGGTTGTACGCGGCCAGTCCCTCTCCAAAGAGCATGGAAGAGAGCCTTTCCTGTTTTACCACCTTGCCTGTTTCGAGCTCAACCTTGCGGATGGAGGACTGTCCGTGAAGCCCGGTACTCTCGTATAAATAGCCGTTGAGATAAATCAATCCCTGGCAGAATGCGGACGCATCGTGGGGGAAGAATCCAGTTATCTTGGGTCTAAGGACGGGAGCGCCGGCGGCCTGGCTCGCGAAGCCAAGCAGGATAGCGGCGATGGATAAGCAGGCTTGGAAACGATTTCTATTCATTGCACTCGCACCAGCGCTTCTTTCAAAGCCTCGGACACCGTGGGGTGGGGGTAGATCATGTTCGCGGTTTGTGCGGCCGTAAGGCTCTGCTGCAGGGCCAATGTGGCGGCGAAAATCATTTCGCTGGCGGGTGTTCCCAGCATGTGTACGCCCAGGAGGCGGCCATTTTGGGAATCGGCCAGGACCTTGACAATGCCCGGGAGCCCTTCGTTCTCGATTGTGTAGCGGCCCGCGAACGCCATGGGAACCAGAGCCTTTTTATAGAGCGCGCCGGCAGCCTGCAGTTGCGGCT
>CAYVZU010000095.1:0-15407 GCA_964455935.1 uncultured Fibrobacterota bacterium | reverse complement strand
CGAATGGGTGAGCTCTTTAACATTGAGTACGACCTTTTTCTCTACGATGTCACCTCGACATACTTTGAGGGCACCTATGATGGAAGCCAGCTTGCCCAGTATGGTTATTCCCGCGACAATCGTTCTGATTGCAAACAGGTCTGCATCGGGCTTGTGGTGACGCGGGAAGGTCTGCCGTTGGGCTATGAAGTTTTTGCCGGTAATCGTCACGACAGCACAACGGTGGAAGAGGTTGTTTCGGCCATGGAGAAGAGCTACGGCAAGGCCAATCGGGTGTGGGTCATGGACCGAGGCATGGTCTGCGAGGATGGTTTGGAACTTCTCCAGAGTGAGGACCGCCGCTACATTATTGGCACGAGCAAGAGCAGTCTGCGCCGATTTGAGCAGCATCTTACGCAAGAAGACTGGCAGACGGTTCGCGAGGGTGTCGAGGTCAAGATCTGTCCATCGCCCGATTCCAAGAAGGAGGTTTTCATTCTTTGCCGGAGCAGAGACAGGGCGAAGAAAGAGCAGGCGATGCATCAGCGCTTTATCAAACGTATGGAGACGGGCATCGAGAAACTCCAAGCTGCTTGTGAGCGGTCCAAGGGCAAAGACATTTGCAGCACGATTGAGCGGCGGATCGGCCGACTTTTGGAAAAGAACAGTCGCACAGCCGCCCTGTTTGATCTTCGGACGGATTATGATTCGGCCCAGCAAAAGACAGTCCTTCATGTGAGCAAGCGCGCGGAGTTCGCGGAGTGGGCGGCGCTCTCGGAGGGCTATTACCTGCTGCGGACCAATATCACCGATTGGACACCGGAGCAGCTATGGCAGGCCTACATCGGCTTAACGGACGCAGAAGAAGCTTTTCGTATCCATAAGAGCGATCTTAAGATCAGGCCGATCTGGCATCAGAAAGAGGAACGGATCAAAGCCCACATCTTCATCAGTTTTCTTTCCTTCGTGCTTTGGAAGACTCTGGGACAACTCTGCAAAAACAAGGGCCTGGGTACTGAGCCCCGAAAAGTGTTGGAAGAAATCAAGCAGATCAAACTGGCCGACGTGGTGCTGGCAACCAATGAAGGACGGGAGATAAAACTGAGGACAGTCGCTCGACCGGAAAAACCGACTCAAGTGCTGCTGCACAAGTTGGGCTTACACCTGCCGGAGGCGTTAACCAAATACAAATTGTAGTGAAGAAATCAGGGCCAAAAATGCAAAATCAAATCAAAATCGCAATTTTCCACCGCCAACTGCGGAAGATGGGCTAGGCGCGCAAAGGCCAGCAGGAGAAATAGGCCGAGTCGAATATCCACAACTGTAAAATTAATTGCCAGACTGGAATCAAACCAGCGAAAGGTGACTACAAACCGGAGTTTCGGAAAGAATCGATCAACCCTCCTAGTTTATCAAATGCGGGTTCCCGCTTCCAAAGGGGATCGGCGGACTGAGCATATGCACCCGTGTTCTCCTCGAAGGTGGGCTGTTCATTGACGTAGAACACGCCCAACGGCAGGCGCTGGGTTTCGAATGCTTTGGACATTGCCATCTGCCGGTCATGCGGGTTGTGCGAAGCATCGAGCAGATAGGTGTTCTCGCGAAACCAGGCATAGGTGTTGATTTTATTAAAGGTCACGCAGGGCTGAAACAGATCGACCAAGGCGTAGCCTTTGTGAAGAATGGCCTTTTTGATGATCTCTTTCGTGTGGTCTGCATTTCCCACAAAGGCGCGGGCCACAAAGGAGGCGTTAAGAGCGATCGCCACGGCAAGTGGATTGAAGGGCTCGGAATAGACCCCCGCGGTCTGCACAGGTGTTTTGAAACCCCGGCTGGTTGTGGGAGAAGCCTGGCCTTTGGTCAGACCATAAACCATGTTGTTATGGACAATATTTGTGATATTGGGATTCCGCCGGATTGTATGGACAAAATGATTTCCGCCTTCGCCATACATGTCTCCGTCTCCGCTTTCCGCGATGATAGTCAGCCCCGGATTGGCAACCTTGATGGCCGTGGCGGGAGGCAAAGCCCTGCCATGAAGCCCATTGAAAAAATTGCAGCGCAGGTATTGAGGAATTTTGGCGGCCTGGCCGATCCCGGAGACCAGAACAATCTGCTCCGGAAAAAGGTCCAGTTCGGTCAGAGCATTTTTAAGAATATTCAGGATGCCGAAATCGCCGCAACCAGGGCACCAGGCAATTTCCGTATCAAGATCGAAAATTGTTTCAGGCACGCTTCACCCCTAATGTCATCAGCTCCTTGGATACACCATCCACGCTAAAAGCCAGGCCGTCATATTTTACAATGCGTTCCCGTATTTCAATACCTGTCTGGAGTTGGACTATCCCGGCAAACTGCGCCGTGGCATTGTTTTCCACATCAATCAATCGCTTTGCCTTTTTCAGAATTTTGGCAGTGTCAGGGTGAAGAGGATAAACCTGCTGAAAATGCAGGACCGCGATTTTTTCCAGGCCCGAGCAAGCCTCCAAAACCGTCTCGCGCGTTGAGCCCCAACAGACGACAAGAGTCTCGAAGTTGTCCGGTCCCAGAAGATCCGGTGCAAGCGCCTCCGTGGTGAGGAGATCCCCTTTACCCAATCGCTTTTCGACCATTCTCTTGCGCAGACCAAGATCCTCGGTGATGTGCCCCTCTTCATCGTGCTCATCGCTGTCAACGCAGACGAGTCCTTGGCCCCAGCCCGGAATCCCCCGGGGAGAGACCGGGGAGCCCTGCAACCGATAACGTTTGTAGTCTTGGTTTGTTTGGATAACATGGCGCATCAGGCTGGAGGGCACCGGCAGACCCGGAACAGCGTAGTAGGAATCGACCAGATACTGATCGCTGAGGAGAAAAACCGGAACCTGGAAACGGTCGGCCATTTCAAAGGCGCGCTGGGCA
Source organism: uncultured Fibrobacterota bacterium (assembly GCA_964455935.1). Lineage (GTDB taxonomy): Bacteria > Fibrobacterota > CAYVZU01 > CAYVZU01 > CAYVZU01 > CAYVZU01. The sequence goes on along the minus strand of CAYVZU010000095.1, from coordinate 12,530 downwards.
AGGTCATACGCTTGCTCGATGTTTCCGGGCGCCAAAATCACACGCGGAAACTCCCCATGACCGGAATAGAGGGCCATATTCAAGTCAGCTTGCTCCGTCCTCGTTGGCAAACCCGTGGCCGGCCCGGGTCTTTGCGCCAAATGGATGACAACAGGACTCTCGATCATTCCAGCCAGGCTTACGCCCTCTTCCATCAGAGCGAATCCCCCGCCCGATGTGGTAACCAGGCCGCGCCCCCCGGCGTACCATGCCCCCAAAACCATGTTGATGGCGGCGATTTCATCTTCCGCCTGTTCAATAACAATTCCAAATTCAGGCCCGTGCTCGGCCAAAAAGGTCAGCACGCCGGTGGAAGGGGTCATTGGATAGGAGGAAACGAAGTTGCAGCCCCCGGCAATCGCACCCAATCCAATGGCATCGGCCCCATTGAGTAGAACATGCTTTCGAATGGCAGATTGGGGCTTGATGTCTGCGATGCAGTTCGAGCACAGTCCTTGAAGAGCGGCATTTCTCTGGACGATTTCGCGGCCTTTGGCCACCGCCTTAAGGTTGCCCTGGATGATGGCGTCACCCTTAGAAGAGAAGCGCGACCGCAGGTAAGATTCAATGAACGTATTATCGACCTGGAAGAGGCCTAGGATAACGCCGGCCGCAATGGTGTTCGCAAAGATGGCGCCGCCGATTTCCTTGGCCAGACTGCTGTAGGGTACGTCAATGATCCTTTCGTCCTGCCCCAGTTCGGCCCGCTCGCCCAAAACCAGGGTTTCCGGTGACATTCGCCAAGCCAGATGTTCGAGGGCCTTCCTGTCGAGTGGAAGGCATATATCCATCCTGTCAAGTGGAGCCCGTACCGGCTTGGCCGCGATGCGCAACGTAATGGAATTGCTGCCGCCGCGCACACGTGACATGTATTCTTTTGTCGCAAAAACGGAGTAACCGGCCTCTTTGAGAACCCTGGTCAGTATGTGTTCAACACTCTGGACACCTTGGCCCGCCTCCCCGCAAAGAACTACCGTGAAATCGTTCATGTTAGTATTCGTCCAGATGATTCCATTCCGCGTTTTCCAGCCATTGATTGGGCCGGTTCATAAACTCGATCATGTTGTCTATGAGAAAGTAGTGTTTGCGTTCTTCGCCGGCAATCTGCTTGAAGAGAGCGGCCTGCTGCGGGTTCGACGATTCCGCGGCTTTTTGCTCGTAGAAATCTTCGCTGGATTTTTCGATCGCAAGGGCTTTTCTGTATGCCTCAATTTCGCCGGGGCCAAAGCCGGCCCGGACCTTCATGCTGGAGAAAATATTTTTCGCGTTCTTCAGGATTTCCGTTGGTGCCAGCGAACCGCTCAATTTTTCCATTTGCTCCAGGATATGAAAATGCTTAACCTCGGCATCGGCCAGCTCGTTGAGCACGGCGGACAGACCCGGGTCGGTGCTGGTTTTGGCCAAGCTGCGATAATACTGCTCACCGTCTTTTTCCATCTTCTTGGCGTACGCGAAAATGTCCATAGGATCTCCTTCTATTCACTCTTGGAACTCCGATGCGGCCACCCACAAAATACGCATGTGGCTTGGGGTTGTCCTACAAGAAAACCAGGGTGGGAAAAAATGGATGCCGTTGCTTGAGCCATCCCGATGAAGAAAAACTTTCGTCAGAACGCGATTCGCAATCCCATTTGGAGCGGCGTGGCGGCCAGAGGGTGAAAGCTGTAGGCATAGTCGAAACGGAAGTAGCGGTGGGTAAGGCTGGCGCCGATTGACGGGTTCCGGTCATCGAGTCCGGCCCGAAGCGCCAGCATTTCCCGGTAAGAATATTCGACCCCAAAATAGTCTGTTTTCTCGTATTGCTCGTCAATCTCGACGCTCACCAGGAGATGGCCCCGAATCCAATCGGCGCGTTCCAAAAAAGAGAACCCAGCCCGGTAAACCCGTTGTGTTGTTTCTTCATATCCGGTCCCATAATCAACCTGCGTTTCCAGCGCATCCTGAATCACCCCGCCGACGGAAACCGACCGTTCGATGGCACGGGTCTTGGGGTCCGTCATCAATCCCAACTGGACGCGCATCCCCAGGTCCATGTTGGCATTGAGACCCATCATGGTTCGGGCCGGTTCGCGATTGTCTTGGAGCAGAAAGGTATTGCGGTAAAACTTAAATGAAGCCCCGGCGCCAATATTGAGCGGCGCGGGGATTGAATAAAAAGCCACCCTCGGCAGATCGATGCTGTATTGTTTCGCGGTACCCACGATCAACTCGTCCTGGACATTGCCGCCATAGCCGATTGGAGTACCGTCGCCGCGCATGTCCGGTTTTGTAAGGCGGTCGTTTAGGGTTCCCTGCGCTTCCCCATAACGTTCGTGGTTTCCGGTGTCTTGGAAGCGCGCATAGCCGATTCCAATACCCACGGCCGAGGGGAGTGGTATCACGGCAATCCCCTGGGTATGCGATGACAGGCCTCCATAGAGTTCCTGGTGGGAGAAATACAGCTCCCGGTTCGTGAGCGCGCCAATGCCGGCGCAGTTCCAATAGAGATGGGTCGCTTCGGGGTCCGCGGCAACAAATGCATTTCCCATTCCCTTGGCGCGCACACCCGCCCCAAGCCGGTTCATTTCCAGGGCATAGCGAACATCTTCCTGGGCCGGGACTGTCATCGCCAAGAACAGAAGGAAGATCAGCACCCAGGCGCTGGTTGCGGGGCGTCCCACGGGCCCGCCGGCCTTTGCCGCGATGACATTTCGAGGAGCTTCGCGACAAGAAATCGTTCCAGGCAAGATTTCTCCCTTGGGTCGAAAGGATGGCCGAATGCCCCGACGCAGGCCGTTGGTGATTTGAGGCGTGCCGGTCGGTCGCGCCCGAATTTTCTTAGCCGGCCACGATTTTAACATGAACCTTCCTGTTTCGCGGTCCATCGAATTCGCAAAAATAGATTGCCTGCCATGTGCCAAGAACCAGACGGCCGCCCTCAACGAGAACGGTCTGGGAGAGCCCCATTATGGCCGCCTTGATATGGGAATCGGAGTTGCCTTCCGCGTGCGCAAAACCGGCGCTCGCCGGAACGACTTTGCCCAAGTGCCCGAGAATATCGGATTGGACATCCGGGTCGGCATTCTCGTTTAAGGTGATTCCCGCTGTTGTATGCGGACTATAAACAACGCACAGGCCCGAAGCAATGCCGGACCGGGAAACCGCTTCCTGCACCAAGGCGGTAATGTCGACGAACTGAGCCCTTTCCCGGGTCCGAACATCCAGGCTATGCAGAGCGGCCATAAGGACAAAAATAGCCTCCCCGTGGTACGACGGCAAGGCATGAGCGGAACAGGTTGGTCGGACGCGAATGAAAGCCCGCTAATCGACCACATAGGCGGTGGGCAGCAGATAGGAATCCGGGTTTTGCGGAGTCTTGCCGCGGCGGACTTCATAGTGAAGATGAGGTCCTGTTGCCATGCCGGTCTGGCCAACATGGCCCACGACCTCATTTCGTTTCACCGCCTGGCCTTCGCGCACCAGAATGCGGCGCAAATGGCCGTAGTAGGTCCGCAAATCTTCTCCATGGCGGATGACGATCAGATTTCCGTAATGACCCGCGCGCTCGCATTTTTCAACAATTCCGCCGGCAGTCGCCCGCACCGAAGTTCCCGAAGGCGCGGCAATATCCGTGCCTTCATGAATGCTTCCGTAGCCGGCCACCGGGTGAATACGAAAACCGTAGTCCGAGGTAACCCGGCCGGCGCAGGGCCAAACCGTAGGCGTATACCCCCACTGCCGCACTTTGGAGCGCAAGGCTTCCCGCACCGAGCGGAACTGGAATGCCTGATACTCGGAGCGCCGGCATAGAAGATCGAACTGCTCGTCGATGGGCCCGGGTCCGGATGAGCCGCCCACACCCAGCATGCGTTCTTCCTGCGCAACGGCTTTCAGGTCGAAAACGAGGCGAACGCGATCGTCGTAGGCAAACCATTCCAGCGTTTTGGCCTGAAGCCTGTCAACAACCCGTTGGACAGCCTCAAGGTCCTCCCGCACGCTTTTGTTCCGGCTTGTCTCTGCCACCTGGAGTCCCTGATAATACAGGCACTCGAACCACATCTCCAACGTTTTCCAGGTACCCGCAACGGACGCAATGGCAAAGAAGCAAAGGCCGATGGCCAGGCTCACGTGGAAACGAATGCCAACAATGCCGGTTTCAGGCCTCCGGCTCGCAACAAGGATATTGTAGGAAAAGCAGCGCTTCATGCCGGTTCGTTCCTGTTTTAACAGGATTCTGAGTGCGTAATTCCACCCGCCTGTCCGAAACAGGCCCTTTACTAACAGTAGATTCGAATTCGAAAATTGTCAATTTTTGCCGGGTTCGGGTACCCTGGATTCTTTTGGGGAACCTGGAAATCGAGCCGGAATGGCGAGGCCAAAGTGCCTGGAATTGGCCAGCTTGCGGCCGGTTCGCAGAAGAATGGATGAGGCGGAAACCGAATGTCGGGCGATTTTGGAGCGCTTCATCTTGGCCTCGGCATCCAGAAAGGGAATGAATGTCCCGGTCCAGACCAGAAATCCGGAGATCAAAACACCCTTGAGAAGTCCAATGGTCAGCCCGCCCAGCCTGTCGATCCATCCCAGAAGGGTGAGACGGACGATCTTACGCACCACCTTGCCAATGAGAAGCACTGCGCCGGCAACAAGCGCAAATGAACATAGAAAAAGCAGAACCAGAAGGACCTTGGAGCCCAGCCCGCCGCCAACATCGATTTTGTGGATCCACCGCAAGCTGAAAGAAAATCCAGCCACCAGTCCGGCCGCGAAGGATAAAATTCGGAAGAACTCGCCAATGAGACCGCGTCGGAATCCAAGAATGGCAAGAAGCACAATCAGCGCGAGACAGATCCAGTCGATGTTAAGCATGGCCTAAGCGATCCTGTTTGCAGGTTTGGCGGCGTGCCAGATAACTTTGGAGTGAATCGGGAAAATTGAGCTTTCTCCAAGAATGGGAAGAAGCCGGAGGGGCGGCCGAGCCCTTGTGGAAGTGCTGCGTCCCATACGGACCAAGACGGGCCTATTTTTCGGGCTGGCTCTCGAATTCCGTTTCGGTGGGAAATACGGGAATCATCTTGGCCAGGCCAACGACTTCAAGCACGTCCAAAACATACTCGTTGGGCTCAATAAGGCAGATCTCGCCGCCCTCTTTCTTGAGCGCGTTGCTGCCGAACACAAACACGTTCAGCGCGCCGCTATCGAGATAGGTAACCTGTGAAAGGTTCAAGCCCACTCTGCGTGTGCCTTCCTCAACCAAGGTAATGAGAAGCGACTTGAGGGTAATGGAGTCTTTGAGACGGTCGATTTTGCCGATAATATCGACGACTTTGCGGCCGCCCCTATCGCGAATTGCCAATTCCATATTGAGTACCCGATTTCCTGAATAGTAAGATCAATGAACCCAACTCAAAAGTTAGCTTAATTAGGAATTCGAATTCAAGTTATTCTCTCCGCTTGCTCCGGCCCGGACAAATAGAATAGTTTAGCCAACATGGAAGAAGCGGCAAGCCTTTACACATCGCAAGACGCCCAGGCCTACGGCAATGTGCTGGTCTTGCGCTACTCCAAGCTCGATTACAATCGGCATAAGCACGGTTTCGAGAACGGCGTGGCTCCGCTCATCCGCAAGCATCGCAGCCAGGGCGTCGACACGATTGTACTCGACCTGGAGCAGACAGCGCATATTGAAAGCTTGACCCTGGGCACCATCGTCCGGTTCAAGAAGGATTTCACCCAGTTGGGAGTCTCCTCTATACGGATCGCCAATCCCAGCGAGATGCTGGAGACCGTCTTTGCCGACCAGAACCTGGATAAGATTTTTGGCCCGCTGTTCCCCAATTTGGAAAAAGCCATCAAAGAACTCCAGACCGCCGGAAAGTGAATCCCAGGCCAGCGCCTGTGCAGTCCCAACCCCAATCCAACTTCTGCCTCGAAAAAGAAAGCCCACGCAGGAGTTTCCCGCATGGGCCTTCTCTTTTTTCGCCAGATATCGCTTTGCTACTTGTTCTTGACCAGGATGTTGCCCCCGCCAAGGTTCTGGTTTTGAGCCTTATAAATCGGGTCTGCCTCAGTATCGTTTCCTGCCCAGACCGAGATCGTAAACTTGTCCGGGCTGCCGCTGGCCTGGTTGTCCGTGCAGTTCACGCGGAAGATGTACGTGCCCTGCCAGCCCTGGATCGTGGCCGTGCCCTGGAACTGCGCGCTCACGGAGCTGATGACCAGCCAATCGATGGACGTGCTTTTTAGGTCGAGACTACCGTCTTTGTATTGGAACTCCAGGTGGCCCGTCGAACTCCCTTTTTCATACCGGGCGTTGAAACCGAAATTGGCCCGGCCCAGATCACCATCGGCCGGATCGGTGACATTGATGAACCCGCCGCCCGTGGCAAAGCCTCCTTTGGGATCATAAACGGGCACGATGGTCATTTCCGGTGAGGATTCGAAATAGCCCCCAATCACGCGATAGCTGATGGAATAAACACCAACCGATGAGCCCAGCTCAATGAGCACCTCACCGTTCGAATTGCAGGTTCCCGAGTAGGACGTGGAATTTCCGCTGCCGTTTGTTACAACGAACTCGACCCGAGCTTTTGTAATATCGCCCGGCAGATTATCCGTTTGGGTAACCTGAGCCCACAATACCAGTTTGTTGGGATAGGCAATAATGGGTGCACCCTTGTAGGCTACGGCCGCATCCTCGGCCCCCACCCCAAGCAAGGCCGATCCGGCGGCGGCCCCATAATAATTCTCGGGGTCGCCCGCAAAGGCCGCGACCACTTCAAATGAACCGATGCCGTTCGCAGTCCATTGCAGCATGGCTTCGCCGTTCAAAGCATTCGAGGTTCCTACACTGCTGCCGTTAATGCTCCAGGAAATGACGCCATTAAGAGGGGTGCCATTGACTGATTTGAGTGTTGCCTTCAACTGCGCGATATCGGAATACTGGACTGGATCAGCCTGCACCGTGAGAATTGGATTCTCGTAGACCTTCACAGCCTGAGTCTGCAAGACTGAATTCCCATTGCCATCGTCGAAGGTCCACGTAACCGTGTGCAAGCCTTTGATGGAATACGTCAAAGGATCCGTTGTGGTTCCGATAACGCTTCCTTTGCAGTTGTCGGTTGTGGTGGGCGCCGTCAACGTTACGGAACCAATGCCGATAATTTCGGGCAGGACAGGCTTCGCGGGATCTGTTATATCATCCACAATCACTGTTTGGTCCTGCATGAAGGAATTACCATGGCCGTCATCGAACGTCCAATGGACTGTGTGAGAGCCTTGGACAGAATACACCAGCGGGTCGGAAGTTGTACCGATAATTTCACCAGCGCAATTGTCCGTGGTCGTGGGCGCGATCAATGTAACGGAGCACTCCCCGAACGCCGGGAGGAGCGTCGGCACTTCCGGCGGGGTCGCATCGTCAACGATGATCTGCTGACTCCGCTCCACCCTATTCCCTGCGGCATCCATGAATGTCCAAAGGACATAATAGGTCCCTTGGACCAGGTAGGATAATGGGTCCGCGGTTGTACCCTCGATAATAACTTCGGAACATGCATCTATAGCTGTTGGCCTGCTATTTATTTCCACAAAGCATTGCCCCGTAACCGGAGCCAATTCCTCGGCCCTGGGAATGGGCGGAGTTCCATCGTAAACCCTGATGGTTACATTGTCCGTCGACGTTGTTCCCAGCGCATCCTCGACGGTAAGTGTGATTGTATGCACGCCAACAGGCAGGGTCACCGCCTGGCTAGGGCCCGAGGCCGTGCCAAAAGGACCGGTCCAGGTATAAGAAGCCAGCTGGTTTTGCGGAGTAGACCCGGACCCATCCAGTGTAACTTGTGCCTCGCAAGGTGTTGCGGCCACGTTCTGATCGGGTCCGGCATCGGCAACTGGCGGTTGGTTTGGGGCGGCAAGAACAGTCACATTGACGTTATCGGAGACAGTGTGAGCGCCATCGCTCACCTCTAGTGTAAAACCCAAAACCGTATTCACATATACGACGGGAGCGGTGAATGCAGGATTATGGATGCTCGTATTGGACAAAGTCACAGCGGGTCCCGAGGTCTGTGTCCAAGAGTAAGCAAGTGGTTCATGATCGGCATCGTAGGCACCGCCATCGAGCTGCACAGTGGATCCGGCTTCCACGGAAAGGTCCGTTCCCGCATCCACGACTGGCGGGAAATTGCCGATGAAATTGTTGTAACGCGCAAGCACCTCGTTTGGAGTCATGGCATAACTGAACAGCGACAGCTCATCAATGGCTCCGTTGAACCAGGATTGCGTCCACCCCCAATAACGATACTCCAGGCCAATCCTGGCTGCGCTATAGCTGGGAGCGGTCCAGCCCTTAACAATATATTCGGGGATAACCAAGCTTCCCGCAAGCTGGCCATTCACGTAAGTACAAAGTTTGCCATCGTTATAGGTTCCGGCAACGTGGTACCAAACCCCGTAGGTCAAAGGCGTTTCGGACAAACATTCTAACCATGGCCCATCCGAACGCCTTAAAACAAAATCAACCCTATCGTCCGGTCTAATTTTGAAATCAAAACCGCAATCACCTTGCGGGCTATCCATGTCCAGGTTCGACATTATTTTTCTATCGCTCCACATCCCTCCATCATCAAGTTTCACCCACGCTTCAATCGAAAATGAAGCGTCCGAGGCAGGAAATGCCTGTGTTGAGGTGGGCACCTGAATATCAAACTGGCCGGGAGAACACGTAATGGCTTTCCCCATGCCCACAGCCGCATCGCCAACAAAGATATTTCCATCCGCTATAATTAGGCCGTTTGAGGGATCACATTGCGCGTCAACACCATGCCCGGCGTGATCAAAAATATTTGAAAGGATATCATTGTTGGTTCCAATCGAGTCGAAGCTCCACGCTGCGATGGGCACGCCCATGCCCGAGGCTATCGGTGGCGCCATAGTCGAAGCAACCATCTTTGATATGCGGACAGGTTCTTGAGCTTTCCAATTCCCTTCATTGGTGATATTACCCAATGTGTCCCCGCCTAAGGCGGCCAACACGGCAGAAAACAGGCCAAGGCAAATAAGACAAATGAATTTGAACTTAGCAAACAGGTGCCGCACACACGCTCCTTGTGTTTTTGGTTGGTAGTCCTTGGAATCGGATTTCAGTTAATTTGTTCTCATTTTCGTCACTATGAATTATGGAAATCTTCAAAAATGAAAATGGTGACTTTCGGTTCCTACCATTGTCCTTCCAAGGCCCGCTATTTCTCCCTATAATTGGTGTGGAGTCCGCCTACTCCCGCAATTCCCATGCCACCAGACGCCAAAAAAATAAATTTATTCTTGCAAGAGAAATTGCCCGAAACTGGATCACAGAGCTATTATACAGAACCAGGAAATTGGGGACATCCTAGAAAATGCCCCTTCGGGAGCCTTTATGGACCCTTTCCAATCCCGCAAATACTAGTTTTCTATTTTGCTGGAGACGTCAAAGAAATCGAATCTTGCTTTTTAGTACACGATTCTGATTCCAAATGGAAAGGCGCTGCGCAGCCTCAAGGAGGGGTGGGGCCGAATGTGACCCCGCCCTTTCCCAAAGGACTCTATTTTGTTTTGACCAGTATATTTCCACCGGCCAGACTCTGGTTCAGAGCTTTGTAAATGGGATCTGCTTGCGTGTTATCATCCATCCAGACCAGGATCGTGAATTTGTCGGGATTGCCGTTGGCCTTGTTGTCCGTGCAATTCACCCGGAAGGTAAAAATTCCGCTGCGGCCCTGAATGGTCGCGGTGCCCTGGAATTGCGCGCTCACGGAGCCGATCACCAGCCAATCGATGGATAGGCTCTTCATGTCGATATCGCCGTCTTTATATTGAAACTCCAGATTGCCCGTCGAGGAAGCATCCTTGTACTTGGCGACAAAGCCGAAATTCGCCCTCCCCGGATTACCACCGGCGGGATCGGTGACAACAATATAGCCGCCGCCGGTGGCAAAGCCACCTGCCGGGTCATAAACGGGCACCAAAACAAGTTCCGGATCCGAGACAAAGTAGCCGCCCATTACGGTCATTGTGATACTATAGACCCCCACCGGCAGGGCAATTACGCTGTCGGCGTCACCCGCGGCATTGCACGAAACCGTATACGCTCCCACTTCGCTCGTTGTCCCATCGCTGTTGGTTTTCCGGACAACAAACAGGACCTGCGCCTTCAACAGATCACCGGCCGAATTGTCGCTTTCCTGGGTGACATGCGCGCGAAGATCCAATGCACAGGGATAGGGGACAATCGGCGCGCCGGTGAAAACCACAGTCGCATTCTCGGCGGAGACGACAAGGTTGGCCGCCGCTTCCGAACCGAAATAATGATCCACTGGATCTTCGGGAAAGACGGCGAGCACATTGTAGTTGTCTGCCGGAAGAACGGCATTCCAGCGCAGGCAAGTCGTGCCATTGGCATCTGTGACCGTCGTGCCCGCATCGATGCCGCCCACGGTCCAGGAGATGCTCTTGCCCGCCAGGCCAGCCCCCTGGGACGTCAACGAGGCCCAAAGCTCTGCCGTATCGGAATACTGGCAGGCTGCACCTGTGATCACAAGAGCGGTGGTTTTATAGGCCAGTACCTCAAACGAACTACACGTGTCAAGGCCAAAATATCCCGCGCTGTCGTAAGCGCGAATACAAACGGTGTGCGTACCCGGCTGGCTGAAGGCGGCGATCTCGGAACATGCATCTTCGAGGCGTTCGTCAAATACGCCATCACAGGCGGCCATGGGCCTCCAGATACTATCGGCATCTACGCGGTATTGCGCGGAACCCGCTGGCGCGGTATTCGGTGAAAGCGCCTGAAGGCGGGCGATAATTGTGATTGGTTCGCCAACAACGGAAATCCCGGTTTCAATATTTGTGACCGCCGGGCCGTATGGATGCGCCAACGGAAGACTGTCCACAATCGTGTTCCAGCCGGGGCCATACGGCGGCAAGATCATTGGGGCATCCACATATCCATCCAGGTCCATATCTGGAACGGCATGGTGATTCCAGAAGTTCTCCTCAAATTTCGTTGTGCTTCCCACCGCAATAGTTTGGCGAACATTGTCAACAAAGGCGTTCCTGCCGGCCAGGTGATTTCCGGAATTGACATAGATGCCGTACTGGTTCTGTATAATCTGATTGCCATGAATCTGGTTCTCTCGTGCATCGAGCAGGATAAGGCCGTAACCGTTGCCAACGATCCGGTTCAGCGCGATTGTATCTCCAATGCAGAGTCCACCGTAGTCGGAACTCACATTCACTCCACCTTGCGCATTCCCCTCGATTGTGTTACCGATTATGGCTACATAGTCGACACCTCGGGATAGCGCTATTCCGTGTACCATGTTGTTGGCCAGTCTGTTTCCTGTGATGGTGCCACCGCCGATCCAAGTGCCAATTGTTATTCCGTTTCGACCATTCGCATACGCTTTGCAGTTCCTGATTGTGTTTCCGCTAGCCAGGTACGTGAAAAGGAAGCCATCCTTGGCATTTCCATAAGCTTCACAGTTTTCGAAAGTATTTCCCTCGCTGCTTCCTTCAAGCCAGAAGCCATAGCCGGTATTCCAGTATTGCCCATTGGACTGATCGAAGCTTTTGCAGTTGGAAATTGTATTGCTGTCACATTCGCGGTAGAAGTATAGACCCATTGTTAGGTTCCCGCTGAATGTGCAATTGATGACACGGCTCTTTCCCGACATATACCAGTACATGCCGGTTGCGCATCCCGTCACATTCAGATCGCGAATTGTTATACCCAGGCGATACGGAATATGGATACCCCATGAACCGGGCGCAGATAGCGTTTTCCCGTTTCCATCCAAGGTGAGATTGTCGTCGCGGACCACAATCGCGTCATTGACATCGCGCGAGAGCGTGAATGTCCGGTTTGCCTCGCTCCAGGTTCCAAACGACAGATCGTAGGCTGTTTGCGGAGGAACGTTGATTGTGCTCGGGCGTGGGCGGATCACAATCTGAGACTCTTTGGCAAGGTCCACCGAGATACCAAATGAACCTGTGGTCCCTGAGTTGAATGTTCCCGCGGAGACGAAACCATTCAGATACAGATAATAGACGGTGTTTGGATCGAGCCCGGAGACGGTCAATTCTGTCTGTCCCGCGCCGGAGGGAATCACATAAATTGCAATGATCTCCGGCACCGATTCGACTTTCAGTGAGCAAGGAATGGTGCTGGAAACGGCAATATTGAGATAGCCGCTGTTTCTGGCTTCGAAGAATGACCCGTATTTTATGGACGGCTCAATCGTTGGATCGTCAACGGCCAGAGTGATGCTCTCGGGTACCCAAGATTCCATCCCCACCGCCTTCGTCCAGATTGCGGCAAGGAATACAAGCAAGACAACAGCCTCCGGTGCAATCCGGAATAATAGTGGACTCCTCATAAACACACTCCTTTCTTTACGTTTTGTTGGCCGGGTGCGCACCTTGATCGTAAGCCTTCGGTCATCAGCGTCTTTTAGTCTCGGCCTCAGCGCGGTAGA